>PLDO01000723.1 GCA_003136215.1 Bryobacterales bacterium | reverse complement strand
CAGGCGAGCGAAGCTCGCCCGGACAGGCCTCCGGCCTGTCCTTCTACCTCCGCCACGCTATCCTGGAAGTCTCCCATGCCCGAGGGATCCTACCTTTACTGCGACGTCAGTCTGCCGGTGCCGCTCGATCAGCCCTTCACGTATTCGCTGCCGGATACGCTGCGCCACCGCGTGCGTGTGGGCAGCCGCCTGATTGTGCCCTTCGGTACGCGTAAGCTGACCGGGGTAATCCTGCGCTGCCACGACGATTCACCCGCCGTGGCCACGCGGGATGCACTCCGCCTGATCGATAGCGAACCGGTGCTAAGCGCCGAACTGATGGCCCTGGGGCGGTGGATCGCAGGATATTACTGCTCGCCGTTGGGGGATGTGCTGCGCGGCATGCTGCCCCTCTCCTCGGAAATCCGCCGCGGCAAGGTCTGGACGCTGACCGATTCCGGACGCGATGCGGCGCGCCAGCTGCTGCTCGATTCCTCCCCGGACGATCCCGTGCTGAAGATCCTGCGCATGCTCGAGAAGCGGCCGCTCTCGGCGTCATATCTGGCCAAAGCCATGCCGCTGGCCGATAAGGCGATCCGCGCTCTGGAACGGAAGCGCTTTATCTTCGCCGAAGACGTGCACGTGGAGCGCGATCCCTTGCGCGCGCCCGCCGAGCGCCTACGCGTGGAACTCGCGAACGGAGCCGGCGGGCCCGAGCCCAAGCTCAACAAGCCGGAGCGGGAACTGCGCGCTTTTCTGGAATTGCATCCTGGCTCGCACAACTTGAAGGCACTCGAAGACATGGTGAAGCACGCGAGCGCGGCGGCGCGTTCGCTAGCGCGCAAGGGAATTGTCTCGCTCAAGCCGGAGACGGTGGCCATGAAGGCCGCCATCCGGGCGCGGCACGAGCTGAATCCGGCGCAGCAGGCGGCGTTTCAGCAGATCCACGAGGTGATCCAGGCCGGCCGGTTCCACACGTTTCTGCTCCACGGCGTCACCGGGTCGGGCAAGACGGAAGTGTATTTGACGGCCATCGAGACGGCGCTGGCGGCGGGGCGCAGCGCGCTGCTCATGGTGCCGGAGATCGCCCTGACGCCGCAGATGGCGGGGCAGTTTTTCTCCCGTTTCGGCGACCGCGTAGCCATCCTGCATTCGGCGTTCACCGACGTGGAGCGAACCGAACAGTGGCGGCGCATCCGTTCGGGAGTGGCCAGTGTGGTGGTGGGTACCCGCTCCGGGGTGTTCGCGCCGGTACAGAATCTGGGCCTGATCGTGGTGGATGAAGAGCACGACGGCAGCTACAAGCAGGAAGAGAATCCGCGTTACAACGGGCGCGACGTTGCCATCGTGCGCGCCCAGGGGGCGGGGGCGTGCGTGGTACTGGGTTCGGCCACGCCCAGCCTGGAGAGCCGCTACAACGCGGAGAAGGGCAAGTACACGCTGCTGGAATTGCCGGGGCGCATCGAAGCGCGTCCCATGCCGGATGTGGAACTCATCGACATGCGGCAGGAGTTTCTGGAGACGCGCAAGCAGGAGACGTTCTCGCGCAAACTGATCGAGGCGCTGGGACAGCGCGTGGAGAGCGGAGAGCAGACCATCGTGCTGCTCAACCGGCGCGGGTTTTCCAGCTTCGTGGCGTGCCGCGCTTGCGGCGAGCGCGTGCAGTGCATCAACTGTTCGCTCACCCTCACCTATCATAAGCGCGACCGGCGCCTGTTGTGCCACTACTGCGGGTATGCCGAGAAGGTGCCCAGCCAGTGCCCGAAGTGCGCGAGCGAGCATATTTATTTTCTCGGCATCGGCAGCGAGCGCGTGGAAGAGGAGTTGCACCGTGCCTTCCCTGCGGCGCGGATCGCGCGGCTCGATCGCGACACCGTGACCGGGAAACGGCAGTACGAGACCATTCTCCAGGACTTCCGCGAGGGCAACTACGACATGCTGGTGGGCACCCAGATGATCGCCAAGGGCCACGATATTCCGAACGTGACGCTGGTGGGCGTGGTGGCCGCCGATCTGGGGCTCGGCATGCCGGATTTCCGGGCGGCGGAGCGCACCTTTCAACTGCTTACCCAGGTGGCGGGGCGCGCCGGACGTGGCAGCCTGCCGGGCATCGTGCTGGTGCAGACCATCAATCCGGAACACTACGCGGTGCGCTACGCCGCGGCGCAGGATTACCAGGGATTCTACGAGAAGGAGTTGAATTTCCGCCGCATGATGCACTACCCGCCGTTCGCCGCCATGGCCAACGTGCTGGTGCGCAGCGAGAAGAAGGAAATGGCCATGCGGATGAGCACAGAGCTAGGCTATCTGCTGAATCCGCCGCCGGAGAAATTGCGCGTCATGGGTCCGGCGGAAGCGCCCGTGCCGCGTTTGAAGAACGAATACCGTTATCAGTTCCTGATCAAGGCGGCGAGCCGCAAGGCGCTCAACGAACTGCTGCGCAAGATCCGCAATTTCGCGGTGGAGCACAAATGGGGCGCCACAGCGCTGGTGATCGATGTCGACCCGTTGACTTTGATGTAGGACAGGCCTCCTGGCC
>PLDO01000496.1 GCA_003136215.1 Bryobacterales bacterium | reverse complement strand
TGCACGGGCACGGCATGGGCGTGCTGAAGCGCATGGTGGCCGAAATGTTGGGCAAGCATCCGCACGTCGCGCGGTTCTATCCGGCGCCGCAGCAGGAAGGCGGAGCCGGAGCGACCATCGTGGAGTTGCGGGAATAGGCTCCCTATCCATCGATATCGCCGGGCAATAACCTATTTCAATCTTGTACCGCCCGGCTAGCCGTCCTAGAGTCAACCTGTAGCCATGCGACTATTTTTCATCCCCGTGTGCGCGATTGGGCTTGGTGTGTCCATCGCCGGAGCGCAGCAGATCGCGCGCAAGGAACCCGCCGTTTACGCCGGAACGGAACATGCGGCACGCGAGTTGGCGCGGCCGCCGGGCATTCGACTCGGTCTCCGCAAGCCGCGGGAGCTCAGCCTGGAACCGCTGAGCGAGAGCGAACTCGCCCGGCTGGCCGCCCCGGATGGTCGCCTGAAGACCGGCATCCGGCGCGCCCTGGCGCCCCATGCGATGGCGGCGGGCGCGTGGCAAACCACGTCCGAGAGAACCCGCGTCTGGCGTATGGCCATCCAATCGCCGGCCTCGCGCGGCATGCGCGTGGAGTTCGGCGGCTTCTCCGTGGGCGGCGGCAACGTCTGGGTACACGACGGCTCCCACATCGCCGGCCCCTACACCGGCCGCGGCCTGTTCGACGACGGCCATTTCTGGAGCGCCGCCGTGTTCTCCGGTTCGATCATTGTGGAATACGAGCCGGCGCCCGATTGGCCCCGTGAACTCCAGCCGCCCTTCACCATCCGCGCCATTTCCCACCAGGCGCGCACCGCGGCCGACGCCGCCGCCGGCACGCAGGATCCTGCCGACTATTGCGAACTCGACGCCAACTGCTACTCCGATTGGCAAGGCACCATGAGCAGCGTGGCGCAAATATCCTTCGTGGATAACGGCGACGAAATCCTCTGTTCAGGCTCGCTCCTCTCCACGCGCGACAACAGCTTCAAGCCCTATTTTCTGACCGCCGGCCATTGCGTCAATAACGAGGCTGCCGCGCGCACGGTGGAAGCCTACTGGACCTACCAGACTCCGGCTTGCGGCGGCACGCCCCCGGCCAGCCGCGCCACCAGTCTGAAATCCACCGTGGGCGCGCACCTGATCTCCAGCGGCGCGCTCGCCAATGGCGATTACAGCCTGGTCCTGCTGCAGGACGTTCCTGCCGGTACGACCTTCGCCGGCTGGGATATCGCCGACCCGCAGCTCACCGCCGCGCTGACCGGTATTCACCACCCGTCCGGCTCCTGGAAGCGGATTTCCTTCGGCGAGCGCGTGGCCGACGCCACCACCGATGTCGGGGGCGTCTCCGCGCCGGGCGATCTTTTCTTCCAGGTGCAGTGGGACGAGGGCCGGCTCGAGCATGGATCTTCCGGCTCGCCCCTGTTTTCCGCGCCGGGCGTGGTTGTCGGTTCGGCCAGTTACGCCGAGGTCTTGAGCGATGGCACGGTCTGTACCGTCAACCCCAGCGTGTCCGGTTACTCGCGTTTCTCCAATACCTACGCCTACGTCAAGGATTATCTGGAGAACCTGCCGGCCGTTCTGGTGACGCCCTCCAAGCCGGCGCTGAGTTTCGCCGTTACCAACCACGCCGCGCCGGCTGCGCAGACCCTGCAACTGGTCACTCAGTCTACCGGGCAGGTGGCCTACAAACTCCGTGCCGACGCTTCCTGGATCAAGCTTACCGGCGTAACCGGCAATGTGTCGGCGAAGACGCCGGCAACGGTGACACTCGCGCTCGACGTTGCGCAGTTGGTGCAACCGGGAGACTATTCCAGCACGGTGACCATCCTCTCCGGCGCCGCGCCCCCGCAGTTCCTGCAAGTCACCGCGGCAGTTCGCGTGGATCAATCCAACGTGGTGGCCGCCATCACGCCCAACCCTGTGGTGCAGAGCGGCGCCCAATGGAGCTTCCAGATTCGCCTGGCCGAAACCGCCGGAGCGAGCACCCGAGTCACCGCGTTGAAGTTCAACGGCACGGATTATTCCGCCGATATCGTCAGTTGGTTCGGCACCGACCGCATCGCGGCCTCTGGCGCCATCGTGGCCCCGTTGGCAGGCGCGGGCGTGTTCCCGCACGGCGACCAGTACTTCGAGTTCTGGGGAGTGGACGATGCCAGCGGCCAACCGTGGTACCGCGTAGCCAGCGTGACGTTCCAGTAGCGGGCGATTCATAGGATAATCGCAGACAGCCATGCGAATCCGTTGTCTGGCCCTATGCTTGGCGGCCGTCTTCGCCGCCGCTGCGCAAGACTATAGCGGACCGCAGCCGCCCCAAGCCGACCTGCCTTACCTCAAACACGCCGAAAACCTGGTGCCTACCGAAGTGTTGGAAGCCAAAGAGGAGAAGGGCAAGAAGGACGACTTCACCTACGTTATCGCGGGGGCGGCCTCCAGCGCCCGCACGCCGCTGGCGTCGCCCATCTTCCTGCTGCGAACCGGCAAGCTGGTGGCCGACAAGCTGTCGCTCTACAAGCTGGAGGCGAGAAACGGCCGCCGCGAGATCACTTTCTCCCCGAAGAAGCAGCCCAAAACCATCCGTGTCGAACTCACCCTCTTGAACACAAACAAACTCTACCGTTTGGAAGTGCAGGAGAGCCTGGAGCCTGGCGAGTACGTATTCAGTGCCGAGGGCTCCAATCGGGTGTTCTGTTTCCAGGTGTTTTGACCGCGCCTTCGCCCTGTCATAAAGCTTTCCACGCGCCCTGCCGATAGAAGCATTGTGGACAATGAACGCCCGCCTGCGACTATGCAAGACGCCGACATCCTCCAGGAGTTCCTCATCGAAAGCGCGGAGAACCTGACCCGCCTGGATCACGAAATGGTGGAACTGGAGCGCCGCCCGCTGGATCGCGATCTGTTGGCCAGCATTTTCCGCACGATTCATACCATCAAAGGCACCTGCGGATTCTTCGGTTACCAGCGATTGGAAGCCATCGCGCACATTGCCGAGAACATCCTGAACGAACTGCGCAACGGAACCCGGGATCTGGATACGCCGTTGGCGAGTCTTCTGCTGGCGGCCATCGACGCCATCAAGAGGATCCTGGCCTCCATCGAGGTGAATCAAACTGAGGGTGAGGTCTTCGAACAGGGGCTCCTGTCGGATCTGGAACACGCCTGGAAGCACCCGGCGGCCGCGGCGCCTGCGCCGGTGGCGGCGCAGGTCGCCGAGGTTTCGCCCGCGCCGGCCAGAGACCAGGACAGTCACTCCACCTTGCGTGTCGATGTCGGGCTGCTGGACCGCCTGATGAATCTGGTGGGTGAACTGGTGCTGACGCGCAATCAGGTGCTCCAGTACAACGCCGCCCAGGACGATACCGTGCTCAACGGCATCGCTCATCGCCTCAACCTGATCACCGCCGAACTCCAGGAACGCGTCATGAAGACCCGCATGCAACCGGTCAGCCGGATCTTCAATCAGTTCCCCCGAATGGTCCGCGACCTGGCCACCTCGTTGAATAAGCAGATCACGCTCGAGATCGAGGGCGCCGAGACCGAACTGGACCGCACCCTGGTGGAGGCGATCAAGGATCCACTGACCCACATCGTGCGCAACTCCTGCGATCACGGCATCGAGTCGCCCGAGGAGCGCCAACGGCATGGCAAAGTGGCCGGTGGACGTCTCTGTTTACGCGCTTTCCACGAAGGCGGGCAGGTCAATATCGAAATTGCCGATGACGGCGCGGGCATCGACCCGCAGCGGATTCGCGCCAAGGTGGTGGAGCGGGGGATGCGGAGCGCCGAACAGGTTTCACGCCTCTCCGATCGCGAGGCGGTCAACCTGGTCTTCCTGCCTGGGTTCTCCACGGCGCAGGCGGTCACCAAAGTCTCCGGCCGCGGCGTCGGCATGGACGTGGTGCGCACTCATATTGAGGGAATCGGCGGCACCGTCGACCTGCTCAGCCGCCCTGGTCAGGGCACCACCGTGCTGATCCGGATCCCGCTCACGCTAGCCATCGTACCCGGTCTGCTGGTGAATGCCGGCGGCGAACGGTTCGTGATTCCCCAACTGAGCCTGCACGAACTCATCCGGCTGGAAGGCGATGCGGCGCGCGCCGCCATCGAATACGTCCACGAGACACCCGTCTTCCGCCGCCGCAATGCGTTGCTGCCGCTGGCCGACCTCTGCCACGTCCTCCAACTCCCCGAGAAACGCAATTCCGACGAACTCCACATCGTCGTGGTGCAAGTGGACGGGCGCCGCTTCGGCCTGATCGTGGACGCCATCAATGACAGCGAGGAAATCGTCGTCAAGCCGCTCTGGCAGCAACTGAAACACCTGAACTGCTACGCCGGCGCCACCATCATGGGAGACGGCGGAATTGCGTTGATCCTCGACGTCTCGGGCATCGGCCTCCGCTCCGGCGCGATCGTTCTCTCCGGCCAGATCGCAAGGGCTGCCGAGCCAACTGAACCGGCCGGCACACCCGGCGGCTCCCGCCGCTCCCTCCTGCTCCTGCGCGCGGGCGGCTTCCGCCGCTTGGCCGTGCCGTTGGGCACGGTGGCGCGGCTGGAAAACATCCCGGCGGCGCAAGTGGAGTTTGCCGCGGGACGGAGCGTCGTGCAGTACCGAGGCGGTGTGCTGCCGCTGGTCTCCGTGGCGCAGATGCTGGAAGGCGTGCCGTCCCCGGCAACCGGCGTGCTGCAAGCCGTCGTATACCGCAACGGCGCGACGGATATCGGTCTGGTGGTGGACGAGATTGTCGACATCGTCGAGGAGACAGTTTGTAGTCCGTTTCCGACGGATCGGCCCGGATTGCTGGGTTCGGCCGTGGCGGGCGGGTTGGTCGCCGATTTTCTGGATCTCGACTGGCTGGCGCAGAGTGCCGTGCCTGCGGGCAGTGGAGCGCTGGCGCGGCTGGAAGCCGCGCTGGACACCGAAGAGCGGCTGCTGGCCGGGGAGGCCGCGCGATGAGGACCTTGTATGCCACGTTTCTGGTGGCCGGCCACTACCTCGGCATCGACGTATTGGAAATGCAGGAGGTCTTGCGCGGGCAGCGCCTGACCCCGGTGCCACTGGCTCCCGAAGTAGTCGAAGGTTTGATCAATCTGCGAGGGCAGATCGTCCCTGCAATCGATCTGCGGCGCATGCTGAAGCTCGCTGCGGCGGACGCGGGGCAAGATCGCTTTAGCGTAGTGGCGCGCAGCCACCACGGGCCGGTCAGCCTGCAGGTGGATGAGATCGGTGACGTGGTGGAGTTGGATGCCGCCGGAATCGAGCCGCCACCCGACAACGTGGATCCCGCCATTGGCGGCCTGCTGCGAGGCGTTTATCAGTTGAAGGACCGTTTACTGCTCGTACTGGACACTGCGCGGGCTACCGAAATCGTTCCATCCGCGAAGAGTGCGGCAAACAGGAGTAATCATGACGCGAAAACAGAGTAATGCGGCGGTGTTAGAGCCTCCGACCAATCATTTCCCGGCCACCGCGAAGCCGCATCCGGCGACCGCGCCGAGCCACGCCGCGGGCCGGGCGCTGGCCCCGCGTTTCGGGATCGGGGAGAGTAACCTCGCGGTCCGCCGCGAATTTATCCGGCTTGGCGAAGAGGACCGCCAACTGCTAGCCAAACTCGAGCCCTGGGCGGCACGCGTGGCGGCCGACATCGCCAGAGAGTTTTATGACTGGCAGTTCCTGTTTCCGCCGACGTTCGCGTTTTTCGAGGCGTTCGCCGCCGCGCGCAAGATGCCACTGGCGGCCGCGCGCCAGCTATTGGAAACTACGCAGGCGGGCTACATCCATCGGATCTTCAGCGGCGCCACGCAGCACTGGGGAGTGGCCTACTTCGAAGATCGCCTCAATGTGGGCTGGGTGCACGACCAGATCAATCTTCCCTTCAAGTGGTACATCGGCTCGTACGCGGAGATGCAGCGGCTAATGCGGATCTACCTGCACCGCGATTTCAAGGGCTCCACGGCGGCGCAGGCGGAAGAAGCGATCTTCAAAGTATTCAACTACGACATGCAGGCCGTCGGCGATTCGTTCCTGCTCAACACGCTGGAATCGATGGGCCTCAGCGTCGAGGCCATCCAGCAAACCGCCGGCGGCGACAAGACCGAAAGCATCCGGCAGGTGAAGGATGCGATTCACTTACTCGCCGAGCAGTGCACGGCGCTGGCCGAAGGCCGCCTGAACGACACCATCTTCGATACCCAGGCGCCCTGCGCGGGCCGATTCGGGGAAGCGTTTTCCCGGATCCGGGAAAACTACCGCGAAAGCATGCTGCGCATCTCACAGAGCGCTTCAGCGCTGTCCGCCTCCGCCGAAGAACTCACCGCGGTGAGCCAGCAGATGGCGGGCAACGCCGAGGAGACGGCGGTGCAGGCCAACGTGGTGGCCAACGCCAGCGACGACGTTTCCGGACGGGTCTCCATCGTGGCCACGAGCAGTGAGGAAATGCAGGCATCGATTCGCGAGATCTCCAAGGCTGCCAATGGTTCGGCGGCCGTGGCGCGCAATGCCGTGGCCGCCGCCGAATCCGCCAACCAGACCATCCAGCGTCTGGGCGAATCCAGTATGGGGATCGGCAAGGTGATCAAGGTCATCACCTCAATCGCGCAGCAGACGAACCTGCTGGCGCTCAACGCTACCATCGAGGCCGCCCGCGCCGGCGAGGCGGGGAAGGGCTTTGCGGTAGTGGCGAACGAGGTCAAGGAACTGGCCAAAGGCACGGCCCGCGCCACCGAGGAGATCGGCCAGAAAATCGAAGCGATCCAAAAAGATACGCACGGCGCGGTAGAGGCTATTGCGCAGATCCGCAACATCATCCAGGAGGTCAACGACATCTCCAACAACATCGCGGCGGCCGTGGAAGAGCAAACCGTAACCACGCACGAGATCAGCCGCAACGCGAGCGAAGCCGCCGGTGGCACGGTGCAGATTGCGCACAACATTTCCGGCGTCGCCACGGCGGCACAGGACACCACCAGGGGCGCTGCCGACACCCAGGTGGCGGCTCGCGCGCTCAGCGAGATGGCCGCGGAACTACAGAATCTTGTGGGCCGGTTCCGGTTCTGAGACAACAAGGGAGAAGTCGCATGCCCAAAGCTCTTGTCGTCGATGATTCCCGCGCCATACGGATGATTCTCTCGAAAACCCTCGCCCAATCCGGCTTCGACGTGGTGCACGCCGCCAATGGACGGGAGGCTCTCGAAACAATGGAGCGCGAGGGCGCCTCCATCGGCCTGGTGCTGCTCGATTGGAATATGCCGGAGGTCTCCGGCATCGAAGTAGTGGAAAGGCTGCGTTCGCAGAGCGCATTCAACGGCGTTCGCCTGGTGATGGTAACGACGGAGACCGAGATCGAGCAGATGGCTCGCGCGCTCGAGGCCGGCGCCGATGAATACATCATGAAGCCCTTCACGCGGGAGGCGGTCGAGGACAAACTGCGTCTGATCGGAGTGCTGCCGTGAGTTCTCATGCCTGGACGGCGCTACGCGGGACGCGCGCGGCCCAGGGCAAGATCCGGGTCCTGGTGGTGGACGATTCCGTGGTGATCCGGCACCTGGTGATGCACGCGCTCCGCGACGAACCGGATATCGAGGTGGTGGGCGCCGAGGCTGACGGGGCCGCCGCTCTGGCGCGCATCGGAGAGGTTCATCCCGACGTCATCACGCTGGATATCGAGATGCCTGTGATGGACGGACTGACCGCGCTGCGGCAGATTCGCAAGCTCCATCCGCGAGTGCGCACCATCATGTTCAGTACGCTGACCACGCGTGGCGCGTCGTCCACTTTCGAAGCGCTCGCCCTCGGCGCCGACGATTACGTCGCCAAGGCCTCCAATGCCGGGTCGCTGGACCAGTCGCTGGCCAGCCTGCGTGGCGAGCTCGTTCCCAAGATTCGTCAATTCTTCGCAACCGCGAGGGTCCCTGCGCCCCCCACGCCATCGCTTCCGCCCAAGCCGGCGCTGGCCGCGCCGAGTTCCCGGATGGGGCGTCGCAGCGCGCCTTTCCGCATTCTGGGGATTGGTGTTTCCACGGGAGGTCCGCAAGCGCTCGCCGAGTTGATCCCGCAACTTCCGGCCAGCCTGCGCGTGCCGGTGCTGGTGGTGCAGCACATGCCGCCGATGTTCACGCGGTTACTGGCCGAACGCCTGGATTCCTTAAGCCCGCTGCGCGTGGTGGAAGCCGGCGACGGAATGGAGATTCGCCCGGGAACCGTCTATGTCGCACCCGGCGACTACCACCTGCGTCTGCGCCGCTCCGGCAGTTCCCTGTTGGCGGCGCTTGACCAGGGGCCGCAGGAAAACTCCTGCCGTCCGGCGGTAGACGTTCTTTTCCGTTCGCTGGCGGAGAGCGTCGGCAAGGATGTACTTTCCGTGGTGCTCACCGGCATGGGTTTTGACGGCCTGCGGGGCACGCAGGCACTGAAAGATGCCGGCGGGCAAAGCCTGGTGCAGGATAGGGCTTCCAGCGTAGTTTGGGGAATGCCTGGAGCCGTGGCCGAGGCCGGCCTGGCGGACGGCGTATTTCCGCTGGCCGCCCTCGCAGGCGAAATCGCCCGCCTGGCTGGAGTTTGAAATATGTCGCCGGAGACACCCGACCTCAGCAACCACAACTACGCATTCTTGCAGGCTTACATCCAGCGCGAAAGCGGCATCGCTCTGGGACAGGACAAGTTGTACCTGTTAAAATCCCGTCTCCTGCCGATCATGGAGCGCGAACGGGTGCGCTCGCTGGACGAGCTTTGCGACCGCTTGCGGAACGCAGCCACGCCGGAACTGCGGCGCCAAGTGGTGGAAGCCATGACGACGCACGAGACCTCGTTCTTCCGCGACCCCGCCGTCTATAACGCACTGCGCGCTTCCATCATCCCGGCCATTACCCGGACGCGCCAGGCCACTCGCAGCATGCGAATCTGGTCGGCCGCCTGTTCATCGGGACAGGAGCCCTACAGCCTGGCCATGCTTCTCCTGGAACTCGGCTACGTGGATTGGCGAATCGAGATTCTGGGTACGGATCTCTCCACCCAGATCCTGGAGCGTGCGGCCGCCGGAAGATACCTGCAGATCGAAGTTAACCGCGGCCTGCCTGCGCCCCTGCTGGTCAAATACTTTCAGCGGGCCGGGCTGAGCTGGGAGGCCAAGTGCGAAGTCCGCAAATTGGTGCGCTTCACGCAGTTCGACCTGCGTAACAACATGGGCGCGCTTGGCGCTTTCGACCTGGTGCTTTGCCGCAACGTGCTGATCTATTTCG
>PLDO01000358.1 GCA_003136215.1 Bryobacterales bacterium | reverse complement strand
TGCGGCGCGCGTCGGCGGCGTCCGCCGGCTTGGCAAGAATCTCCCCGTCGATCACCACGGTGGTGTCGGCGCCGAGCACGGTCTCGGCGTCCGCCGCCTCGATGGCGTAAGCCTTGGCCGCCGCCAGCCGTTGCACGTATTCGGCCGGACTCTCGGCAGTCCGTACCGATTCGTCCACATCGGCCACGCGCACCGTGAAGGGGATCCCCGCCTGGCGCAGGATTTCACTGCGGCGCGGCGATTGCGATGCAAGTACCAGCATCTTCCCAGTGTAAAATGAAGCCGGTATGAAACAGCTTTCCAAAGAGCTTCTGGTGAAACCGGGTTCGCGGATCAAACTGGCCGGTCACGACGCGTCGGACACCCTCGGCATCGACAAGTCCGCTGCCGCCGCGCAGTTGGATAAGAACCTCGAGCGCCTGAGCGTTCTGCAATACCTCCTCTACGCCGAGGCGCGGCGCTCCCTGCTGGTGGTGCTCCAGGGAATCGACGCCGGCGGCAAGGACGGNNGATCGGCATCTTCAACCGTTCCCACTATGAGGACGTCCTGGTGGTGCGCGTCCACAGCCTCGTGCCGAAATCCGTGTGGAGCAAGCGATACGCTCAGATCAACGATTTCGAACGCATGCTCAGCGACAACGGTACGCGCATCGTCAAGTTTCTGCTCTACATCGACAAGGAAGAGCAGGAGAAGCGTTTCCGCGAACGCATCGACGACAAAACCAAGAACTGGAAGTTCTCTCCCGCCGACCTGAAGGAACGCGAGTATTGGGACCAGTATATCGAGGCGTTCCAGGATATGCTGCGCCAGTGCAGCACCGAATGCGCGCCGTGGTACGTGATTCCGGCGAATCGGAAATGGTTCCGCAATCTGGCCGTATCGCAAGTCCTGCGCGAGGAATTGGAGGCCATGAGTCTCAAATTCCCCAAACCCATGGCGGACCTGTCCGGTATCAAGTTTGAATAAAAAAAGCTCCCGACCCAGGGGGCCGGGAGCTTTTTCTGGAGATTGGCCATTCGCGCNNCTTGCCAGGCGAGCGAAGCTCGGCCCTGAAACGCTCAATCGCCGCTATGCTTTGACGGTGTGGAATTCCCAGCCCTTACGGAAGTTGGGTTTGAGGAGTTTATTGGCCTCCACGTTATTGGTGATGCGCATCTTCTCCGGATCGTACTCGAGCTTGCCTTCGTGACGGAGTGCAATGACGCCCAGCAGCATCCATTCCACGAATGGCGCCGCCACGTTGAAGTTGGAACATGCGGGGTCGCCGCCCTTGCAGGCGCGGATGAAATCGCGCATGTGGCCCGGGGACCGCGTCAGTAGCGGCGCCGGCATCCGGTAGTCCTTCATTTTCTCCACCGGGATGAGGCGCGTCACGTCACCGTAGGTGCCGGTGGTGAGCATGCCCTTGTCGCCGATGAAGAGGCTGCCATCGGGCATCGGGAAACGCAGGGGCGTCGTGGATGCCTTGAGCGCGTCAAACTCCTCCGAGCTGAAAACGCGGCCCGGGGAGTGGAATTCGTTGCCTGCCGGGCGCATCATCCCGCCCGGTCCCATCATTCCCATCCGTCCGCCGCCGGGAGCGCCTTGCGCCGCGCCCGGAGCGCCCGCTGCCGCCATGCCGCGACCGCCGCCCCTTCCGCCCGCACCCGGGATGCTGGGCGGATCGCCGAGCCACTCGCCGTCCGGAACGCCGGGGATCTTCGGGTTCTCTTTCAGACCGTCATACCAGAACACCTTTAGTGCCGGCATGTCGCCGTAGGCAGCGAAATCGTACCGGATGACCGAGCCCTTGGGGAACATGAAGGGGCTGACGCCTTCCTTCTTAATGCACTCCACACTCACCACTTTCCGGTTCGACAGATGCAACGCCATGTTCGGTGCGCCCAGGATGTGGCACGCCATGTCGCCCAGGGCGCCGCAGCCGAAGTCGTAGAACCCGCGCCAGTTGAACGGCTGGTAGAAGAAGCCGCCGTTACGGTCCGCCTCGGTCTTGCCGTTGGCCGTGAAAGGCCGTTTGTCGGCCATGCCGAGCCAGAGATCCCAGTCGAGCGTGGAGGGAACAGGATCCTCTTTGGGAATCTCCGTGAGGCCCTGCGGCCACATGGGCCGGTCGCTCCAGGCGTGCACTTCGGAGACGTTGCCGATATCGCCGTTCCAGACCATCTCGGCGCACTGCCGCGTGCCTTCGTTAGAGTAGCCCTGGTTGCCCATCTGTGTGGCGACCCCGTATTTCGTCGCCGCTTCGCGCAACTGGCGCGCTTCCCAGATGGTGCGCACCAGCGGCTTTTGTACGTACACGTGCTTGCCGCGCTCCATGCACCACATGGCCGCCGTGGCATGCATGTGGTCGGGGATGGCGACAATCACGGCGTCGATGTTCTTGCCTTCCTTGTCCAGCATCTGGCGGAAGTCTTTGTACTTCGTCGCCTTTTCGAACCGGGTGAAGGTAGCGGCGGCGCGCTTGTCGTCCACATCGCACAAAGCCACGATGTTTTCGGTGGGCGCCGCCGCCGAGATATTGGATGCGCCCTGCCCGCCGGAGCCGATCGCCGCAAAATTCACTTTCTCGTTGGGGGATTTATATCCCGCCGCTTTCAGTGATGGTGTGCTTCCAAACCCCATGGCCGGAACAGCGCCGGCCAGCAGGCTGCCATAGAAGAAGTGACGTCTCGTTACTGCCATTGCAATCTCCTTAAATCCGTAGTCCGCGGACTACACCAGACAACTCTTGACGTAAGCGAGGCACTTCTTGGCCTCGGCCACAATGTCCGAACCCTCCGGAACCGGGTACTCCAGCTCCAGGTTTGCCGGGAAGCCATACTTCTCCTTTTTGAGGAGTTGCATCACTTCTTTGATGGGCGTGTCGCCCGTGCCCCACACCGCCACGTTGGGGCCATGGTCCTTCTTGCGATCCTTGACGTGCAGGTTGGTGATCCGGTCGTGGTGCTCCTTGATGAACGCGACGGCGTCGTAACCGGCGGCGGTGAAGTGGCCGATATCGAGGTTGATGCCGTTGTATTTTCCGTAGCCCATCAGCGTGGCGTAACTCTCCAGCGTCGCCGTCTGGTTGGAGTCGTTGGTGGCGTCGTGGCCATGATACCCCACCATCAGCTTGTGCTTGTCGGCCAGCGGCGCGATGCGCTTTGCCATGGTGAGCGTGGTGCTGGTAGTGATGCCCTTCACGCCGAGACCCTTGGCCATGCTGAACCCGTACTCGATGTCCTCGTCTTTCATGGCGTCCTGCATGTTGTAGCAGAGCAGGGCGACGTCGACGCCGGCGTCGTTAAATTTTCTGGTGATGCCCTTCCACGTGGCGGCGTTCGCCCCGGCGCGCCACTGCGCGAGTTTCTCCGTCGCGGCTTGCCTCTCGGCCTGCTGCTCGGGCGTCAGCGGCGCACGGCCTCCGCCGGGTGCGCGGCCCGCCCCGGCGCCGCCGCGGCCGAACATGGGCATGGCGGGCGCGCCCGCCAAGGCTTCGCAATGGTTCGACATCAGCTCACACTCGCCCAGCCCGATCTCCACATACGCCTTGACGATGGCCCCCGGGTCGGGGCTGGCAAGCCGATTGAAGCTGTAGGAGATGGCGCCAATCTGTACTCCCCCGAATTTCGAGTCGATCATCTTCGCCGCAAACGCCCGGGAGAGCGGCACGGATGCTATCGCGATCTTTCCTAAATCTCGTCTGGTAAACTCCATGGTTTTCCTTTCCGTCCAGTTCCCGCTCCGATGCGGCGGGCCAGCGTACAATCGTACCCCGTCATCCAAAGCCCGGTATGGTTCGAGAGTAACACCACGCGCAGCCCAATAAGAGTGCCGCACAGCACCATCACCTTACCGTGCGGGTCACCCGGCCCCGAGAACCGTCCACTGCGATGGGCTCGCCGTCGTGAAGCGCCTTCAGGATGCCCGGCACGTTGGCAACGGCCGGGATACCGTACTCGCGGGCGACAATGGCGCCGTGGCTTAGAAATCCGCCGGTCTCCATCACAATCGCCGCGGCTCGCAGGAAGAGCGGGGTCCAGCCGGGGTCGGTCGATGGGGCCACCAGGATGTCGCCTTGCAGTAAACGAGCAGCGTCCGTTGGAGTGAGCACGATGCGGGCCGCTCCGCTGGCACTACCCGGTGAAACCGCGATGCCGGTCCACACGCCGCCTTCTGGCGCGACCGCTGGTGGAGGTGGTGCGTTGGCGAGCCGGCCGTCCGGCTCTTCCGTGATCAGATCCGGGGCCGTCTCGGCGAGCCATCGTTCGCGGCGCTGGGATCGGTCCCGGGACAGTTCGCGCGCGCCGGCGCCGTCCCAGTATCCGCGCAGCCAGCAGGAGAGATCGGCCAGCGTAAAATCCAGCGCCTGCTTCGCCGAATCCAGTTGACCGGCTGCCACCAGCCGGCGTCCGATCTCCAGCACCATGCGGCGTACCGGCAACAACAGACTCACCAGGGCGCTCTTGGCGCCCTCCCGCACAGCCATCGCCGCCCGCAACTTGCCGGCCAGCCAGAGCAGCAGGGGAGCCCGCCAGCCGAAACGCTGCTTCAATTCCCGCTCCGCATTCCGCCGCACTTCGGCGGCGATTTCACGCGGGTCGCGCGCCGGCGGGTTCTCGCGGACCGCCTGGACTTGTTCGAGAATCCAGGACGGATCCTCCGCCCAGCGCGGGTTCGCCAGATCGGCCTCATAGACGGCACGGTGGCCGAAATCGCGCAAGAACTCTTCCATGGTGGACGCGCCCCGGGCGATTTCGTAAATCCGATAGCCCTGTTCCGCGCTGGCCACTCCTCCACCGCCGGCTTGCAGGCGGGCGATCAGATCCGCATCCTTCACCAGTGCATCGAGCGCCAGTTGCCAGGGCCCGGAACAGCTGTTCGCCAGCGCGAACGCCGGCAGAAACGAGCGCTGCTCGTCGCCAATTCGCGTCATAGCGGACCGCAATTCCTCGCGCGAACGAGCGCTCCAGTCGATGTCGCGCAAGCCGCGCTCAAACACGATTTGGGCCCCGATGGCAGCGCGCCCCCTCGCCGGATAGTTCCAAATCTGGCGCAGCAGCCGCAAACCCGCCAGCCCCCGGCGGCGGCCGAGCCGTCCCTTTAGAGGGTCCGGCGGCACTGGGATCTCCGGCTGGCGGCCGCCGATCATCCTTACCGCATCGGCCGGCAGAATTCCGAAGGCGTCATAGAAGGCCCACTGCATCATGGTGAGATCCAGGAAAGCGCGCCCGTGAAAGCGCCGGACCACTTCCATGCCGGCGGGCAGCTGGTAGCGCGCGGCCTTCAGCGCGCTGTAGGCCGCATCGCCCACGGCGTCGAACAAGTGACTGCAGGAAAGTTCGCAAACTACTCCGGGCGCCCCATCCTTTATGTTGCCCGTGGACCAGTAACGCGGCAGCGCTGCCGTCTCGGGCCAGCCGGTTCGCGGCACCCTGGTGACCGGGCGCGCCTGGAGCAGCCAGAGCCGCTCTCCGTCGTAGGCCCACTCGACGTCCTGCGGGTCCTGCCCTTCGCCCAATGCCCAGTGCACACGCTCCACCTGGTGCACCAACTCCTCTTCGACCGCTTCCGGCAGCCACGCGACGGCGGAGCCGGCGTGCCGGGAAAGCATGCCAATGGTCCTGCGCCAGATCATGCGTTCGGGATTCACGCGCCCGCTGACCACCGCCTCGCCCAGTCCTTCCGCCGCATCGATCAGGACCAGATCGCGGCGCCCCGTCGCCGGGTCGCAAGAGAACGCCACGCCGGCGCAGCGGGCATCTACCATCTCGCAGACCACCACCGCGCAGCGCACCTCGTCGTCGCGAAAGCCCATGCGGCGGCGATAGGCGATCGCCTGCGGCGTCTGAAGCGAATCGATACAGCCCTGCGCCGCCGCTCCCACCGCCGCGGCCCCGCGCACATTGAGGAAGCTGCGATGAATGCCGGCGAAGGAAGCGCGCGCCGAGTCTTCCGCGGTCGCGCTGCTCCGCACCGCGACTTTGGTGTCCAACAGGCCCAGTTGCTCCAGACCCTCCCGGATCTCTGAGACCGGAGCGCCGGCCGGCAGCACGCCGCCCCGCGGCACGCGGAAGCCGTACCTTGCCAGCCGCGCCAGGTTGTAGCCTTTGCCACCGCACACCGCCGCGCCGGCTTCGTACGCCTCCCGCCAGTCTAAACAAGCACTCATCGATTCCAGACTACGCTAAAGCGCACCGAGTTTGACAAAGCGGCGCAGCAAGACGCGACCTCGCCCTTTACTTTTTGTTAAAATGTAAAGTGATGTCTCTTGCGACGCTCTCAGCGAAGAACCAGATTGTGATCCCGCGTGATGCTCGCGAAGCCTTGGGCGTGAAGGCCGGCGACAAGCTGCTCGTGGTTGTGCGAGGAGATAAGGTCATCGTCCTTCAGCGACCCAAGGCCCACCACGCCGCGATACGGGGTTTGGCCGCGAGCCTCTATCCCAGCGGCTACCTGAAAAAGGAACGTGACAGTTGGACCTGACCCGCCTCCGCACCTTTTTGCGGCACCATCGCCGGATCGCGCTGGATACGAGTGTCTTTATATACCAATTGGAAGCCAACGTTCGGTACGTTGGCCTTACCGACTTGATCTTTAAATGGATGGAGCGGCCGGAGCATGGAGCGGTAACCTCCACGATCACCATGACGGAGTTGCTGGTTCAGCCGTACCGGGAATCCGGAGAGCAGCGGGCCGGCGAGTTTTACGCTCTGTTGACAACGTATCCCAATCTCGCGTGGATCGCCCCGAACCTGGAAGTTGCGGACATCGCGGCCAGGATCCGCGCCGCCCACCGCCTGCGGACTCCCGACGCGCTGCAAGCCGCCACCGCCGTCCATGCTCAAGTTACTGGTCTGGTCACGAACGATCCGGTTTTCGCGCGGGTGGAGGCCTTCGAAACGCTGGTGTTGGACCAGCTTCTGTGAGGCGGCCCACTCACCCCTCTTCGATCGCCGCCGTCAGCGCCGGTACCCCCTCAATCTTCGGCAAGGGCTGCCAGAAGATCAGCGCCAGCGAGATGGTCGCCAACTGCACGGCGACGATCAGCCCGACGCAGGCCGGCCACCCGCCGCGCGCCCAGAGAAGTCCGGGAATCGCGCTCCCGCCGCTGCCGCCCAGGTAGNNGGCCAGCGTCAGTCCCACCATCACCACGGGCAGACTATGGACCAGCGTAAGACACACCCCGGTGGCCCCGCCCATAAAGGCCACCACCAGGGCGAAGCGGTGACCGAACCGGTCGATCGCCCGTCCCGCGGTTGGCGTGACCGCCGCACCCACCAGGTACACCACGAACAGCAGTCCCAGCGCCGCCGTGCTCAGCGAGAACGGCGGCGCCGCCAGGTAGAAGTTAATGTAGGTAAAAGTTCCCAGCAGTGAGAACATCACGCAGAAGCCCACCGCATATGTCGCCACGAGGCGTGGATTGCGCAGGTGCCGCAGTATGGCGCCGCCCGCGGGGGCGCCGCGCCGGACGCGCGTGAAGCGCCGGCCCGCCGGCAGCCACGCCCGAATCGCCAGCGCTCCCAGAAGATTCAGCGCGCCCAGCATCACGAAGGCCCATCGCCACGACGCGTGCGAGGCCACCAGCGCGGCCAGCGC
>PLDO01000031.1 GCA_003136215.1 Bryobacterales bacterium | reverse complement strand
AAGCCTCCGGCTTGTCCATCCGGGCGCGGCTCGGACTTCTTCTCCGCACGGCCCCACCCTAACCGCATGGTAGAGTGTGGATTAGGGTCGCCCCTTCGCTCATGTGTGGAATCGCAGGCTTCGTAACTGTTCAGCCGTCTGACTCTCCCTCGGTCATCGAGCGTATGACCGACACCATCCGCCACCGCGGCCCCGATGACTCCGGCTTCTACCGCGACCCCTGCGCCTCCCTCGGCTTCCGCCGTCTCTCCATCATTGATGTGGCCGGTGGCCACCAGCCCATGGCCAATGAGGACGCCTCCCTCTTCATCGTTTTCAACGGCGAAATCTTCAATCACGCCGAGCTCCGCCCATCCCTGGTGCAAGCTGGACACCGCTACTCCAACCGTTCCGACACCGAAACCATCCTCCACTCCTACGAGCAATACGGCCCCGCTTGCCTTCTCCGCCTGCGTGGTATGTTCGCCTTCGCTATCTGGGATAAGACGGCCCGCAAACTCTTCTGCGCCCGCGACCGCCTCGGTAAGAAGCCCTTCTACTATTACTGGGATGGCCGCACGTTCGCCTTCGCCAGCGAAATCAAGGCGCTTCTCGAACATCCTTCCGTTTCTCCCCAATTCGAGGATGCCCTCCTTCCCGAATATCTGGCCTTTGGATATGTCAACGATGACCGCACCCTCTTCCGCGGCATCCGCAAGCTCATGCCCGGCCATCACCTCACCCTCGACCTCGCTTCCCCATCTCCCCAACCCGAAATCCGCCAATACTGGGACATTCCAGATCCCCAACCCGAGACCCGCGACGATTCCTCCTGGATCTCCGAATGCCGCGAGCGCCTGGAGCAGACCGTCTGCATGCGTCTCATGAGCGACGTCCCTCTCGGCATGTTTCTCTCCGGCGGCGTCGATTCTTCTGCCATCGCCGCGCTCATGAAGCGCAACTTTTCCGGACCCGTCAAGACCTTCGCGGTTGGCTACCGGGAAGCCGAATTCAGTGAGCTCTCCTACGCCCGCCACGTCTCCCGCGCCATTGGAACCGAACACCACGAAGTCGTCGTCGGCATGGAAGACTTCTTCAACGCATTGCCGCGCCTCATCTGGCATGAAGACGAGCCCATCGCCTGGCCGTCCAGTGTCTCTCTCTACTTCGTTTCCAGGTTGGCCCGCGAACATGTCACCGTCGTGCTTACCGGCGAAGGTGCCGACGAGATGTTCGGCGGCTATGCCCGCTACCGCTTTTATGCCATGAACCAGCGCTGGCTGCGCTTCTACCGCCTCCTGCCCGGCGCTCTGCGCTCGGCCGTCCGCAACCGCGTCGCCACTACGCCCCTTCTCTCTTCCACCCTCCGCCGCAAACTCCAGCACACCTTCGTCGGCCGCGGCGAGGACCTCGAATCCCTATACCTCGATAACTTCTACTCCGCCTTCTCCGCCGCCCAACAGCGCGCCCTTTTCAAGCGCCTGCCAACCACCTCTCCCTACGCCGGCTTTCGCAAGTACTGGGATTCCAAACCCCATCTCTCCGTTCTCCCCCGCCTCCTCTTCGCCGACCAGAAAACATATCTCGTCGAACTCCTCATGAAACAGGACCAGATGAGCATGGCCACCAGCGTCGAAAGCCGCGTCCCCTTCCTCGATCACGAGTTCGTCGAGTTTTCCACGCGCGTCCCCCAACACCTGAAACTGCGCCGCGGCGAAGGTAAGTACATCCTCAAAAAGGCCATCGAGGGCCTCGTCCCTCACGAAATCATCTACCGCAAGAAGATGGGATTTCCCACTCCCCTCCGCCAGTGGCTCCGCGATCCCCGCGCCGCAGGCCTCTATCAGATCCTGCGCGCCAAGGGCGGTCTGCTTGCTTCCTACATCGATCCTGCGGCGCTTGACAACCTGCTCCATTCCCAACTCTCCGGCAGTCACGACGCCACCGACCGCATCTGGCGCCTGCTCACTCTCCAGTTGTGGGGCGACATGTTCCTTACCGGCAAACGTGAAGAGCGCTGGGAAGGCGCCTTGGCCGCCGCTCGTCCATCCCTATGAAGACCCTGTGGGTCAATTCCAATTTCATGCACCCCACCACCAAGGGCGGTCAGATCCGCACTCTGGAGATGCTCCGCCATCTCCATCGCTGGCATGAAATCCACTACGTCGCCATCCAGGACCCCGCCCAGCCCGAGGGCCCCGCCCGCGCTCACGAGTACTCCCACAAGTCCTACCCCTTCCCCTTCCACGTTCCCTCCAAGTCCAGCCCCGCGTTTTATGCCGAACTCCTCCGCGGCCTTTTTTCTTCCACCCCGGTTGCCGTCCAGCGCTTCCATCCTCCCGGCATGCGCGCCTTCCTCGAAGATCTCATCCGCCGGGAACGTTTCGAGTGCGCCGTCGTCGATCACCTCGCACCCACCAGTTACTTCCCGGACCTGCCGCATGCCATCTTTTTCCAGCACAACGTCGAAACCGTAATCTGGCGCCGCCGCGTCGAGCACGCCACCAACCCATTAAGCCGCGCGTACTTCAAACTCCAGGCCGACCGCATCTACCGCTACGAGCGCCGGGTCAGCCGCGAATCCGGACACATCGTCGCCGTCTCCCATACCGACGCCGCCGAAATGCGCCGCCTCTTCGATGTCACCCGCGTCACCGAAATCCCCACCGGCGTCAATATCGAATATTTCCTCCCCCCTGCTCCTGGTGGGGCAGGCGGTTCCGCCTGCCAGGGCGAGCGAAGCTCGCCCGCCGACCTCGTCTTCGTCGGTTCCATGGACTGGCTCCCCAACGTCGATGGCGTCCTCTATTTCGTCCGCGAGATCCTCCCGTTCATCCGCCGGCAACGGCCCGGCGCCACCCTTGCCATCGTCGGCCGCACGCCCCCGCCTCAAATTACCCGGCTCGCCGCCGAAGACCCCGCCATCCTGGTCACCGGCACCGTCCCCGACATTCGCCCATATCTCTGGGGCTCCGCCGTCTCCATCGTCCCCTTGCGCATCGGCGGCGGCACCCGTTTGAAGATCTATGAAGCCATGGCCGCCGGAATTCCCGTAGTCTCCACAACCATCGGCGCCGAAGGCCTCTCCGTCAATCCCCCGCGCGACATCCGCCTCGCCGATACCCCGCAACACTTCGCCGCCCAATGCCTGGAACTCCTCAACAGTCCAGAGACCCGCACTTGCCTGTCCCGAGCCGCCCGGGAAATGGTGAGCTCCCATTTCTCCTGGGAGCATGTCGCCCGCTGCTTCGAAAGAGTCATGGTAGGACAGGCCTCCCGGCCTGTCCCTTCCGAGCGCGGCTCGGAAGATCCTCGCTAAAATCAATCCATGACCCACACCCGCCGGCGCTTTCTCGCAACTCTTCCCGCCCTCACCGCATTCGGACAAACCAAACCTCTGGAGATCGCCGCCGTCGAAATCCTGCAACTCCACGGCCATCGCGATGCACCCCGCGGCGTCGATCAGCAGTACCAGGTCAACCCCCTCGACATCTACGACGAGCTCCGCCCGAAGCCGTATGCCGACGCGCCCCACGCCACCTCTCAGAACGCCCCCATCAGCGCCTATTACCTGGGGATCAGGACCGATGGCGGCCCGGATGGCCTCTACGGCCCCATCGACAAGGAAGTCGCCATCGTCGTCGACGAACAGCTTCGTCCCTTCCTCCTCAAGAAGGACGCCCTCGCCCAGGAGAAGCTCTGGGACCAGCTCTACCGCTCGAACCGCCACGCCCGCCGGGGCTTCTTCCTCATGGCCATCTCTGCCGTCGACCACGCCCTTTGGGACCTTCGCGGGCGTTATTTCAAGACTCCTGTCTACCGTCTCCTCGGCGGACCCAGCCGCCAGTCCATCGAAGCCTACGCCAGCTGCCTCGGCTACTCCCTGGAACCCGACAAGGCGCAAATGCGCGCCGCCCAATTGAAATCCGAAGGCTACCGCTACCAGAAGTGGTTCCTCGCCTATGGCCCCGGAGACGGACCCGAAGGCTTGAAGAAGAATGTCGACATCGTGCGCATCCTCCGCGAAGCCGTCGGCGACGACACGGAACTTATGTTCGACGTCTATAGCGGTTGGGACCTTACCTATACCCTTGAGTGGGCCAAGCTCGTGGAACGCTACCACCCGCGCTGGATTGAGGAAGCCACCCAGGCCGAAAAGATCGATAGCTTCGCTCAACTACGCAAAGGCACCTCCATTCCCATCGCCTCGGGCGAGCACATTCAGGGTCGCTGGGAAGTCTATGACTACCTGAAAGCCGGCGCGCTCAGCGTGGTCCAATGCGATCCCGAGTGGTGCGGCGGCACCACGGAATTGCTCAAAATCTGCACCATCGCGTCCCTCTTCGATGTTCCCGTGATTCCCCATGGACACAGCCTGCATGCGGCCCTGCACCTGATCGCCGGCCAGTCTCCCGCCGTCTGCCCGCTGGCCGAATATCTCATCCTCAAGATGCGATCGTACTACCACTTCGAAAAGAACCCGCCGGTTCCCACGCGAGCCCACTTCGCCCTTCCCTCCGGCCCCGGCTACGGAATCGAGTTCGACGAAACCAAAGTCGAAAAACAGGAATTAGTCCACTGGAACTAGTCGCACCGGCGTCCGCGCAGCATGGGTGGGGCATGCTTCAGCTTGCCAGGCGAGCGTAGCTCGCCCTTTTTTGCGTGGTCCATCGGGTGTCTGGCGTACACTGGAACCGATATGCAAAGCACGCGGCGGGTAGCTATGGTGACCGGAGCCTCCAGTGGAATCGGCGAGGAGTTCGCGCGCCGCCTGGCGCGCGACGGCTTCCAGCTGATTCTGGTGGCGCGGCGCCCCGACTTGCTGGAGAAACTGGCGCGCGAACTGGGCGGGGCGGAGACGTTGCCCGCGGACTTGACGCTGGAAACAGACCTCGCACGCGTCGAAGCGCGCATCGCGTCGGCGCCGGAGTTGCAACTCCTGGTCAATAACGCCGGCTTCGGCACCATGGGCCGGTTCTGGGAGACCCCGCTGGAAGGGCAGGAACGCATGCACCTGTTGCATGTGATGGCGACCATGCGGCTGACTCGCGCCGCGCTCGCCGCCATGGTCCCCCGCGCCTCTGGCGCCGTCATTAACGTGTCGTCGGTGGCCGGGTTCGGCCAGAGTCCGGGCAACATCAGCTATTGCGCCACCAAAACCTGGATGAACAGTTTCACCGAGGGTCTCGATCTGGAGTTGCGCGGCGTCGGCTCGCCGGTGCGCGTGCAGGCGCTGTGCCCCGGGTTCACCGTCACCCGGTTCCACGACACCATGGGAATGAGTCGCGACGGAATTCCTTCATGGCTGTGGTTGCGCGCCGCCGATGTGGTGGATGCGTCATTGCGCGCTCTTGAGCGGGGCAAGCCGTTGTTCGTAGTGCCGGGCGCCATCTACAAATTCATTGTGCTGCTGGAAAAACTGGCGCCTC
>PLDO01000165.1 GCA_003136215.1 Bryobacterales bacterium | reverse complement strand
CGCCGCTGCCCCTCGGCATAGATAGTGTCGAAAGCCAGGCTGCTCTTGCCCGAGCCCGACAGGCCCGTGATGACAATCAGCTTGTCGCGCGGAATCTCCAGCGAGATGTTCTTCAGGTTGTGCACGCGCGCGCCGTGCACGGCGATGGTGGTGCGTTGCGGGACGCGTCTCATGGCCTGTCTCGGGCTAGAACTCATCGGGCGGCTCCCCCAGGTGGATGAACGCCAGTTCCTGCACCACCACGTTGCTCATTTTGGTTAGCTGGACCGGCGTCGAGGCCTTGCCGATCAACCCCTGGTCGGCCAGGTACTCGCACGCCGTGGTCATCCCTTCCACGTTGAAGTTGCGCTTGAAGTGGGTCTCGATCTCGGTGCACGAGCGGGCTTCGCCCACCTCGCGCAAGTGCTCCAGCAGCGGTTCGAACAGCGTGGGCGCGCGCTCCGCCAGGTAAGCGTCGATCGCGTCCAGCGCCGCCTGCACGTCCTTCCGCGTCTTCTTCGCGTTGAGCATTCCGGTGTAGATCGTTTGAAAGAACGCCGGATTCAGCTTCATCGCCTGCGGAATCACCTCGCGATCCGCCAGGAGGCGCGCGGTCATCACCTCGACCCGCGCCAGCGGCGTCGCCGCATAGAGGATCCACAGCGCACTATAATCCAGGTCGCCGCGGGTGACCAACCACTTGTGGGCCTTGTCGATGGGCGGGAGCGCCTGGGTCGCCGCCGCCAGCAGTTGCAGCCGCGTGTCCCGCTCGCCGATCTCGTGCAGACGGGCGCAGAGGGCGGCGATGGTCTCGTCGTGCGTGTAGAGCAGCCGCCCCTTGGCTAACAGGGAGTGCATGAACGAGTTCCGCGCCGCTCCTTCCACGGTCTTGCGGAACTCCGCGCGCGGCATCAGGAAGGCGTGGACGTTCACCCCGTCCGCGTAGAGCGAGAGGCCCGCCCTCTCCAACTTCTTATCGTCGATGGTCACCAGCACGAGATCGATGTCGGACTTCGCCCACACGATGTCGTGCGACAGGCTGCCGCAGAGGATGGCCGCCAGGATAGAGCGGTCCCGTTTCACCTGCGCCACCAGATCGTCGAGCGCCGCATCGAACTTCTTCTGGATGGATGCAGTCGGTTGGATACGTCCCTCGCGCTGGAGGTCAATATATCACAGGTGGGGCAGGCGCTTCCGCCTGCCGGCAACACGCAAGTTTCATTGCGCTTTGGCTACTTCTACCGCAAAGGCGTACGTATCGCCAAACATGTTGGAGCGGAAGACGACCCACTTCTGGTCCGGCGTGAAGCTGACATTCGGCTCCAGCCGGTAGTTGTGCTTTGCCATATTGACCAGTTTCTCGGCGCGCAGGACGCCGGGCTGCCAGAACTCCTTCTGGTTGAGCTCGCCCTGGAACGTAATGGCTTCCGGGCGGAAAAGATAGATCCACTGCCCGTTTTTGGCCCTGGCCACCTGTCCGGGGTCGCCGCCATCGCCGCAGAACAATTTGCCGTCGCGCGTCACGTTGAAGTGAATCGACCACTCGTCGCGCTGCAGGTGATAGCGCGTGCGGTCGCCGGTCGCCACATTGTAGCCCGCCAGCCAGAAATCCTCGCCGCGCGGCGTCTGCAGGTCGTACCAGATGGTCTTGCCGTCGTGGCTCCAGAACTCGTGCCCGAAAATCTCTCCCGCCATGGTGCGGGTGTGGACCTTGACGATGTCGCCTCCGTCGGCATGCATGGTCCATATGCGGTCCACCTTGTGCCAGGGACCCTCGTGGCAGAACATCAGCAGATTCGGATCGGTGGGCGAAAACTCCAGGTGATTCAACCAGTCCGTGGCGCGATGGATCACCTTTACCTCACCAGTGGCTGCGTTCATGGTGAACATCGCCATCGGCAGGTGCGCGGCCAGGCGCTGCTCCATCATCTGTCCCTTATTCAACGCCTGTTCGAGGGGGTGGACCTGGCTCGCTGTCGGAGCCTGCGCAGCCGGCGCCGTTTGCCCCGGCGGCGGATTCCGCCCCGCGAAATCCTGCCCGCCGCCTTCGATATAGGTGCCGGCCAGCAGCGTTTCGTCGGCGTTTACCGTCGCCACCGATCCGCGCACCGGCAGTTTGCCAATAAGCCGCGTCTCCAGCGTGTCCACGTTCGTAGAGAAGATCTCGTCGCCCTTGCGGTAATAAACGTTCGGCGTCTTGTGCCCGGTGACAATCACCTGCACGCGCCCCTTCACCACTGGTTTCGCCGTGCGCGTTTCCAGATCCAGCGTGCTGATGCCCTCCGGCGTGGTGTAGACCATCTTGCGGCCGTCGGCGGTGTAGCCGTTCTGGTTGAAATACAGGCTGGCGCTGTTGGGTTCCTCGGTCAGGCGCACCACCCGGTGGCCGGTATCGGGGTCGACCCAGGATTTGCGTGGTTCCGCCCCGTGCCCCAGAAATGCCGGCAGCGCGAGGATCGCGGCCAGGCCGGTGCGTGACAAGGTGGTGTTCCTCACTGTGCCTGAATGATCCGGACTTCGCCCAGGTTCAACTCCCGGACGGATTTCTCGATCTTGGCGCGATCGCCGACAATCACCCAGATCAGATGATCGGGGTCGATGAGAGTGCGCGCGGCGTCCTTGAGATCGCCGGTAGTCAGCGCCTTGACCTTTGCCGCGTAGGTATCCCAATAATCGTCGGGAAGTCCGCCCTGCAGGATGATGCGCATGGAATTGCCGACTGCATTCTGCGTTTCGCGCGACCCCGGCAATTGCAGCACCTTGCGCACCTTAGCTTTATCGAGTTCTTCCTGGCTGGGCGGACGCGCGCCTACCACCTCGTTGAACTCCTTGCGCATCTCTTCGAGAGACTCCTTGGTCTTGTCGGTCTGCACCGGCGCGAAGCCGATGAACGGACGCTGCGCTGTGGTGGCCAGCAGGATGCTCCGCGCGCCGTTGGTGGTGCCGTTCATGTCGGTGGCGCCTACTTTCTCCATGGCGTCGATATAGCGGCCTTTGAAATTCTCGCTGCCGCCGAACATGAGGTGCTCGAAGAGGTGGGCGAAGCCGGTCTTGCCGGGCTACTCATTCTTCGACCCTACGTGATACCACGTGTTGACGGCCACGATGGGCGCCTTATGATCTTCGTGAACCAGCACGGTGAGGCCGTTGGATAGGGTGAATTTCTCGTAAGGGATGTTCACGTCGGCCGCCGGAAGACGGCAGGCGAACAAAATCAGGGCAAGGAGGGCGCAACGGTGTGACATGCAGGCATCTTAGCAGAGCAGCGGATGGACGAAAAGGCACGTTCGAAATCCGTTCCGTGGGCGAAGATGGAAGTATGCCCTCCGCCGTCTCCTTCATCCATCCCCGGGACGAAATCCTGCAGGCTATTCAACGCATCTACCGCTACCGCATGACCACTACCTCGGGCGGCAACCTCTCCATCCGCGAAGACAACGGCGATATCTGGATTACGCCCGCGCGCCTCGACAAAGGCAGCCTGCGCCGCGAGGACATCGTCTGCGTGCACGGCGATGGCACGGTGCTGGGCCCGCATCGCCCTTCGTCCGAACTGCCCTTCCACCAGGAGATTTACCGCACGCGCCACGATATCCGCGGCATCGTGCACGCCCACCCGGTGGCGCTGGTGGCGTTCAGCCTGGTGCATCTGGTTCCCGATACGCACCTTTTCCACCAGACGCGACTGGTGTGCGGCGAGGCCGGTTTTGCGCCCTACGAACTGCCGGGCTCTGTCGCCTTGGGGCGCAACGTCGCTCGTATTTTCGGACAGGGCTTTAATTGTGTCCTGCTGGAGAATCACGGCGCGGTCACCGGCGGCG
>PLDO01000352.1 GCA_003136215.1 Bryobacterales bacterium | reverse complement strand
GACGGCAGTCTGTGGGGCATGGGCGACAACTATTATGGCCAGTTGGGCGACGGCACCACCACCAGCACTAACCGCCCCGAACTGATTGTGGCCGGTCCAATCCAGCTCTCCATCCAGCTTTTGAGCGGCGGAAATGTGCGTTTGTCTTGCGTGGGCTTGGTCGGAACGGATTACGCGCTGGATCGTTCCTTCAGCCTGTCACCGGCCAACTGGGTGCCGCAGGTGACCAATCCCGCCGGCGCGGGCGGGGTGCTGGTGCTCACCAGCACGCCCAACCCGGCCACCAACAATTTCTGGCGCGTCCGCTCCGTGCCGTAGCGAATCTTCGCGTGTCAGCGACTATGTCGCTCAAGATCCATTCCGCGACGAAAGCAGTCGTTCATTTTGGCTGGGTTGGATTTATTATGTCCAACATGAAAGGTCTCTCTTGAATGACGGCCGATTGGTATTTGGCCAAAGAATGCCCTGAAAAGCGGCCCCAACGTGGCGATAAACCCGTTCGGGTGTGAGACGAAATTCTTCACATTGAGTTTTCCGACTTGTTTTCTCAGACGATGGTAACTAGCTGGCTAGTCACATTCTGAATTAACCCAATAAAACATACGCATTTCGAATCGGAAGCCTTGCACGGTAATGCTGTGGCGGGCTGAAAGCCCGGCCTGTGATAGCCTGGGGTGGAGCGCGCAGCGCGGAGCCCCAGGAGAGTAGCCCCAAAATCCTCTCCGCCCTGCAGGGGCGGGACATTGTGTGTTCATGCAAAAGAACGGAGTTGATAGGGCGCCCCCTTCAGGGCTTGGATGGTTTATGGGATGACGGACCCGGGCCTCCGCTCGTGGGACTCACTGCAGCCCGGGCTATCACATTGCGGGCCTTCGGCCCTGCACATCGGCCCTTCTGGCCCGACGAACATCCAGCCTTTGGGCCGGAGGCGGGATTACCGCACTGGCATCCCAAGTAAATGAAGAATTTTGTCTCACACCTCTTAAAACATTGTGAAGGGGAAACATCGAACATTCAACATTCAACGCCCAACATCCAATGAATGGTTCAAAAACTTTGCTTGGCGGTTAAAAATCCTGCTGCTGTCTGCCATTCGCACAAACCTTCAACGTGCGCCGCGGAACCGTCGCGCAGCCAGCCGTCGAGTTGCGATTGGTCCTTGAGTTGCTGGCCGCGCCGGCGCGGCACGGCGATGAAGCGGCAGCGCAGTTCCGGGAGCGCGGTCATGTCGCCCCATAACTTCTCGAATTGGGCCACCGGAAAGACGTCCTCCTGCCCCTTGCCCCAGCGCTTCTTCACGTCCTTGAGGGTGATGTACGTAGGCATACGCGCGGCCACCGAGCGCACTGCATCGCCGACCCGGCCCGTGTCGGCAAGTGTCTCGCGCGTCAGGCCGAACACGTCCAGCAGGCGATCGATATCCACCCAATAGGTGGCGCTGTTGTAGTATGACAGGCGCGATTCGATCTCGTCATCGGGCAGGGCCAGGCCCTCCACCAGGCGCACGCGATCGTCCACCCGGGCGAGTCCACCGCCGCGGTCTTCCAGGTGGCGGGCAATCACTTCGGTGGTCATTCCGGCGCCGCTCGCGATGTGCTGCCCCAGCAGGGCGGCGTCCACATCCACGGCGGCGGTATCGATATTGTGCACCAGCAGATACTTCAACCGCGGGCGCTCGGCGAGAAGGCCAAGCAAGGTGCCATTGCGCAGCAGGTTGGGCACTTCGTACCAATGCCCCACCGGGTGCAGGCACTGCATCGGCAGATTGTCGGTATAGCTGGAGCCTTCGCCCGCCTGCGCGGCCCACTTGATGAGCGCGGCGTGCAGGCCCTCGCGGACCTTCTGCGCCTGCTCGTCCAGCATCTGTTGCGGCATCTCTTCCCAGGCAAAGCGCAGATCCCGCTCCATGGGGATCGTTCTGAGGCCGATGGTGCGCCCCGGAGATAGCAGCAGCGGTCCGGGGTAATGGTAGTTGGCCTCGCGGGCGAGATGCTGCTCGACGCTGGCATGGGTCAGGTAGCTGGTGGTGACAATGTGCGGCAGCAGCGTGCCGCATTCGCGTCCCACGCGCAGGCTCTTGGCAAGATGCGTTTCGATGAAGTTGCGATGCCGCCCGCCGAATTTGCAGAACGGGTTGAGCGCCTTGACCGCGCCCGCGCCCTTGGTCCAACGGCTGCCCACCCCGCCGGCGAGGGTGACCACGGCGACACGTCCTTCAGCCAGCGCCTGCATGCCGAGCGCGCGGTGCCGGGCATCGAACTCATCCGGAGTGGCATCTTCGATGTGGCTGGTGACCGGCAGCCGGTTCTGCGCCAGGCCGATGCGGCCGGAACGCAGATCGGTTTGGATCTGCTCGTGCTGCACGCGGTCGAACCCGTGGGTTTCGAGCAATGCTTCCAAGGTTGAAGTGCGGTCAGTCTGCCCATCTTGCGCGCGCGGCAGCAGGTGATCGAAAAGCTTGTGCACCATGCCGGAGAAGTCTTCCAGGGTGCGGCAGGCCGCGGTGAAGCGTTCCAGTTCCGCGCGCCGGGCGGCGGAGAGGTTGCGCGATTCGGTGCGCAAAAGCGGAGGCACGGCCAGCGTGTAATAACCGGCGGGCATCAGGGCGCCGGCGCCGGTGAGCATCGCGGCGCCGGTGCCGCGCTCATTGATGGCGAAGTTGTAGACCACCGGCTCCATGGCGAACGGCACGCAGTGTTCCATCACGCGTTTGGTCTCGCTCATGATGGCCTGCATGCGCTGCTGCGCTTCCCTCTTGCGTTGCGGGCTGAAGAGGAAGCCCATGCCGCCGCCCGACATGCCGCCGAGCATCCAGAAGCCCCAGAAGTCCTCGCCGAATTCGGCGCGCGCGCGGCGGATCAGCGTGTCGGTATAGAGGTTGCCGGCCCAGGGGATGATAGTCTGTATGGGCCCGTCGAAGTTCTTCTGGGTACATGCCCCGACAGCGCGGATATCGCCCTGTTCCAGGTGGCCCACCACTTCGTCGAGAATGCCGATGGCCTGCTTGCGGCCGAGCCATTCCGTTTCCGAGCGCAGCAGGTACTTCTCGGTCACCATCTCCAGGATGGGCCCGACGTCTTGCGCCATGCCGCCGTGTACCAGCACCAGGCTGTGCTGTAGCTTCTCGCGCGTCGCTTTTCCAACACGGTCGCTGGTCAAGATCTCGTGGTTGGGCAGCAGGCGTCCGCGGCTGATGCCGAATTCGGGATCGCCCTCCTCCGCCTTGACGCCGTGGATCAACTTGATGCCGGGCCAGATACCGCCGGAATCCTGCCAGCCTCCGCCAGAGCCGCCGAGCCATTCGCCGAGGATGGCGCGCGCCGCCACCAGGCGGCGGTCGTCCTCTTCCAGCGAACCGGTGAGCGCGTGGATCTGGCCGGTGGCGCGCATGCACACCGCGATCAGGCAGGCCAGCAGATTAGTGGAGACCGCCAGGCGCGAGCCCTTGGGAATATCGTTTACCTTGCTGACGATTTCGATGCCGTGGCCGGGCTTGCCGGTGAGCCGCGCGAGCAGTTCGGAGAGCGGTTGGGTGGCGCCCTCCATGCCCGGGGGCACGATGCCGCTGGAGATCACGGCGGCCTTCAGCAGGCCGAGATAGTCGCGCGCGAAATCGAACACCTCGGCGATCGAGGTGACATCGGCCGTGGCTTCCAGATCTACGCTGGTGAGACGAAGCACTGGTTGATCTATGACGCGGAAGTACGCTTCCACCGGTGGCTTCGGCACGCCATCCGGCGCGGCCGCGCTGCGCACGGCGAGATCGATGGAGATGTTCAGCACCCGGGCGCCTTCGGGGAAATCCATGCCAAGGAAGAAGATGTCGCTCCACCCGCTGTGTGTCAGGTCCATGCGGACGGGCGTGGTTTCGCGCAGGATGGGGAAGACCGGCGCTCCATCGAGCAGTTCGCTTCTCAGGCGCAGCGGGTAATCGGCAGGATGGCCGGCGCGGAACATCCACTGGTTGCCGCGCACGCTGCGCACACTGCGGCGCACCTGGTCGGCCAACGTCTGGAAGGCGAGCGAGCGATAGCCGGCGGCCAGGGCGCTGGAGATGGCGGCGCTTGGTCCGCGCTCGGCTTGCGCGGCCAGGAAGACGTCGATTGCCTCCTCGAAGCGCCGCTTGAGCAGGTTGTAATATCCCGAAAAGGGAATCGGGGCGGGCGTACCTGCGGCGGGGCGCAGTGGAATATGGTAGCGGTGGATGGCGTAGAGGAAAAAGAGCGCGCGTACCCGCTCATAGAGGTTGTCGCTGGTGCGCCGAAAGCGGTCGAGCGCCTGGCACTCGGAGAGCAACTCTTCAAGCGATGCGTGGCGGCACAAGGCGTCGAGCGAGCGGTCGCGTTCCTCGCCGCTCGCGGTAATCACGCCGGTGAGCAGGCTCACTGGCGGGTTCCTCCCGCGGCGGCGCGCAATTCGCGATCGGCCAGGAGTTCGAGTATCTGCGATAGGACTTGCGTGCGGTCCTGCCCGTTGAGGGCCAGCGCCAACTGGGCTACCAGCAGACCGTAGGGCGCGCCCAGATCGTAGCGGCGGCCTTCGTCCTCCAACGCCAGGTACTGTTCACGCCGCGCCAGTTCGGCCAGTGCGGCGGAAAGCGTCGGAGCGCCTTTCTCCAGAAGATCCATCACCGCGGGGGTGAGCACGTGGATGCCGAAGAAACACAGGTAGTAGCCGGCGCGAATGCCGGGCACCATGAGCCGCTGCTCGGCTTCGGTGGGAGTGGGCTTCTCGATTACGGTATCGATGCGGTAGAGGTCGCTGCGTCCTTCCACGCGGCGTCCGGCGACCGTGCCGAAGCGCGGCAGCAGGCTCTCGCGCGTGGGCTGCACGCCGCTGACGGAGCACTCCGCGGCTTCGGCGAGCGCCACCAGGCGGTGCGTCGAGGGCTCCGCCCCCGCCGAAACGTAGAGATGGTCGCCCACCA
>PLDO01000626.1 GCA_003136215.1 Bryobacterales bacterium | reverse complement strand
CGCCGCGGATCGCCTCCAAGGGCCTCCGCACGCGCACCGTTTTTTACGTGATCCTCCCCATGGTGCACGTACCTGCACATCGGGGCATTGATCGATTGAAAAGGGTGACAGGGAACATTTGCTGAAAGGATGAGCGTGATCGGGATAGCCGGCTCACCATAACGGCCTCGGCCAACACCCTGCAATGGGCACATGATCTCCCCAGTTCATGCCCGGCGGGGAGGGAAAAGACTGGCTTCGCGGCCTGGTTGTGGGTTGCGATGCCGATGAGCACCAGTTCCGGGTCGTAGCGGTCTTCTTCGTAGTTGGTTCGGGAGACGACGAGGGCGATGGATTTGCCATCGGGGGCGATCTGGGGATCGGCGAGGCGGACGATCCGGCCGATGTGGTCAATGCCGAAGCGCGCGGCGAAGAGCGCGGCCGACAGGGCCAGGAACAGGGGCGCGAGTTTCTTGAGGCGCATTGCAGACCTCCTTGAGAGAATTATGATTATGGCATCGCCAGCCAGGCGAAAATCAGGGGGGGCGCCACCGGCGCGTCTCTCTCAAATCCTCCGGCTCCCGAGCAGGGACCTCAGCACCAAGGATTCGGGATGAGGGATGAGGGATTGCCCTGGACTTCGGGCAGCGCTACACTCCAGCCAGAAGATGAGTCATGGCCCCAACCCTGATTCTCTTGTGCGTACCGCCCGCCGCGGCACAGACCGTGCCCGCCGACTGGCATCAATCCCAGCCGGTGCGTGAATCGCCGGCATGCGGAATCGCGAAATTGGCATAGGAAAGGAGGCACAATATGCCGCGTACCACAAAGCTGTTGTTGATCCTCACGTTCGTGGTCGGGAGCGTGGGCTGCGCCACCGCTCGCGATACGGCCAAGGGCTTTCGTCTGGCTGACAACGGCGATGCCAGTCGGGGCAAGGCGGCGTTCCTGGAATTTGTATGCACCACATGTCATGAAGTGCAAGGAGCGTACCTGCCCCGGCCGACGGGTCAACCGGTGAAGCTGGGAGGGCCCGTGATGGCGGAACCCAGCGACGGGTATTTGGTGACGGCCATCATCAACCCTACCTATCATGCGGCTCGTTATCCTGCCGTAAACGCCACGGAGAGCGGACATCCGCGCATGCCGGAATTCGCCAGCCGCATGACTGTGCAGCAGTTAACTGACATTGTGACCTATCTGCAGTCGCGCTACTCGCTTCGTCCGGTCCAGCCTCCTAGTCAATACCCATGATCGCCGATCACCTCGGCAATGATCGATCCAAGGCCAGTATCCTTCGGCTGCGCACACACCGACGGATTCAGCGCGCTATTGCACGCCGCGCCTGGAGTAGAAACGTAATGTCGCTGCGCGAACGCGGCCCCAGGACGGCGCTAGCCGGCACCGACCAGGGGCCTCGTCACCACAGCCTGGAACCGGATTGTGGTTCCTGGCCGGGTCGTTGGGATCACCGAGCCGTTTATCCATCCCGGATCTTCGCCGCCGCACCACACATGGCCGTGACGAATTCGATCTCCGCTTGGAGCCGTTCCCGGCAATCAGGGCAGATCAGCAGGTGCTCTTCCAGCGAAATCACGTCCGATTCGGGGAGAGCTTGCATGGCGCACCGTTCCAATAAATCATCGGTGACGTGCTGCACGATTTGCACGGTAGCCTATTTCTCCGGGAAATAGGGGAAGCACGGCATCGTTGCCGTACGCACCACTGCCGCCCAACCGCAGATTCAGCTATGGGGCGGAATAGAGCGGAATCGCTTCCCCTTCGATGACGCGAGGAGTATTCTATAGCCGGAACTTGAACGCAGGAGGAACCCACCATGAGACGCCTTTCATGGTTTGTTCCTACGTTCCTCTCAGTCGCGCTGGGAGTCTGCGCAGGACAAACCGCCAATTTTTCGGGCACTTGGCATCTGAACGTTGAAAAATCCCACTGGGGCTCCAAGCCGAAGCCACTTAGCGTTGTGCTCATCATCGAACACAAAGAGCCCGTGCTGCAATATCGCGGCACGGTAACGCACGTCGATGAACACACGCGGGACTTCACCTTTAACGGAGCCATTGACGGGAAAGAGTATCCGATGGACAGTTCCATCGGGCCTGGGATCACCGTCCTCCGTCGCGTGGACGCGGACGCCTTTGAGTCTGCATTTCGGAACGCCGATGGAACCAGCTTGGAAACTGCCCTCACCTCGCTGTCACGCGATGGAAAGGTCTTGACGCGTAAAATCACCCAGAAGACGCCGGAGGGCACCCGGACCTGGACGGAGATTTACGAGCGCCGTTGATGATCTCCAGAGGTATCGGAGCACGAGGTGCCCGCGCACGTCGTTTACGTAGCGATTAACCCGCGCCATCCCGCCATCCAGCGGCACCATCTCACCCGACTGCACCCAAGTGAGCCCGCTTGGGGCTTCTGTCTGCGCATGCGCCTACTGCGTTACCGGGTTGACACGATCAGTTCCGCGACACTCCCCGCTGAACCAATTCCTGCCCCCAACTGCGTGCCGTTCTGCGCATTGCTCTCCGCCCAGGCGGCCACGTGATCGCATGGGGGCAGTCGCGCTTCCTGTTGGTGCAAAGGCTGCCGGTGAATTTCTGTTTGAAACGGGCCAATTGAACCTCTCGACCGGCTGATTCCATTCCGAGCTATTCGAGACCATAACCTCCGATAACTCTTGCACTTCAAAACAGAATCATGCAGAATTGCTCTCGCGGGGAGTGCGCAGCGCGAATCCTCGCAAGGCTAGCAGGTCTCGCTATCCAGGCAGATGAAGGGCACGGGAAAGGAGGATGCGTGATGAGCCGATCCGAAATCGAGCGTTACTGCGCGATGCTGGAAGCCAAAGAGACGGAACTCTCCTTTGGCCTCAGGAGCCGGGAAGACATCGCCACCGAGAAGACCGCTGATAAGATGGACGAAGTGCAGTTTGCCGGCGAACGCGAACTGGCAATCCGTAATTTGGACCGGGAATCGAAACTCCTGCAGAGTATTCGCGGCGCCCTTGCGCGAATTGAGGATGGCAGCTACGGTGTGTGCCTGCGCTGCGACGCCGCGATCAACCCGAAGCGTCTCGGGGCCGTACCTTGGGCCGCGTATTGTGTTCGCTGTCAGGAGGAAGCCGACCGGCACGAATTCGAAAGCGATACCGCGGATAGCGGGCACGAGTTGGTGGCCGTCTGACCGTGAGGGAAACGTTGGAGATTTGCGGCGAGGGAATCTCTCTCGGGACCACCAGCGCCGTAAGATGTCCAGCCGTGGTATCCACGCGTCCACGCCCACGGACCTGGAGATCGCCCCACAAGAACAAAACGCGCCGGGGCATACTTCGTACGGCAGCCTCGGCGCGTGCAGCCCCCTCCCGAGGGCTCGGGATAAAATCTGGTGGGTAGTAAGAGGCCGCAATCAGATATTGGGCCTGCTGCCGAGCCTTAACAAGCACCCCGGGTACCAGATGGGTACGTTAACCACTACTAACGGTACTGTTCCGAAGGCCTTCGCGCTCCCGATACTTGTGTCATGGAACGTCGAGTGCGGCTGCCGAAAGAGCCCGGACCGGAGCGCCGAGCCAGCGTCCGCTATCCGCTCACTTTGGATGTCCGCTACTCCGTCTCGCACCGCCGTGCGCCGATAGAGATGGGCTTGGGCCAACTCATTGACCTGAGCAGTTCGGGGCTCCGCTTCGTCGCTCAGGGGCCGCCGCTGGAACCGGGACTCAAACTCGACATCGCCATCAACTGGCCGGTTCTGCTCGATGACCACGTCCAATTGCAACTGATCGTGACGGGCGTTGTCGTCAGGAGCAGTGGAACCGAGGTCGCACTGCAAATCCAGCGTCACGATTTCAGAACGCGCAGTGTGGGACTGAACGCCGCGTCACGCTAAGAGTCAGTCGGCCCACACGTACGCGAAATGCCTCTGCGCCTTTCACGTCCATGCCCTCGCTGATCTTGCCGTCTGTTATTGTCGGTACATGCCAAGTCGCATTGATGACGCAACTCTCCAGATGGCGTTGATCGGCTACCAAGCCGAGCTTTCAAGAATCGAACAGAAGATGGCCGAGATTCGACGCCTGGTCGGCGGCCAGGTTACGCCGGTTGCCGCCAAGAAGGCTGCAACGAAACCGGCACTCTCCGCCTCCGCGAGAGCGAGAATTGCGGCCGCACAGAAGAAGCGTTGGGCCGAGTATCACAAGAGCAAAGAGGCTGCAGCGGCGCCGGAACGGCCAAAGGCAAAACGCCGCATCAGTGAAGAGGGCATGAAGCGGATCGTGGCCGCCACGAAAAAACGCTGGGCGGCAAAGAAGGCGGCAGCGGCGAAACCGGAACCGATTGACGCCAAGAAAGTCCTTGTCAAAAAGGCGGCGGTGAAGACCTCGCCAGCAAAGGTGGCGAAGAAGGTTGTCGTCCAGAAGGCGACCCCCAGGAAGTCCGCCCCGGCAAAGGTGGCGAAAGCTCCGGCCAAGAAGGCTGCGAAGATGGCAGCCTCGGTCACAACAGGGGCGGCGGAGTCAGCACCGACGCCGGCAGTCGTGGCGTAGGCTTCGTTCACCACCATCGTGACCAAGAGGCATCCGGCGGGACCGACCATCCGACCCTCGAT
>PLDO01000639.1 GCA_003136215.1 Bryobacterales bacterium | reverse complement strand
GCGATGCTGCTCGTCGACAATCGCGAGACCGAGGCGGCGAAACTCGACTTCGGCTTGCAGAAGAGCGTGAGTGCCGACCACGACGTGCGCGAGTCCGGCGGCGGTAAGCTTTCGCAATCCCGTTTTTTCGCGCGCGGTGAGCGATCCGGTCATCAAGATGGTGACGTAATCGAGTTTGCCGAGAAGCCGCTTGAATTTGAAATAGTGCTGCGTCGCCAGGATTTCGGTGGGCGCGAGCACGGCCACCTGATAGCCGTTTTCGATGGCGATCACGGCGGCTTCGGCGGCCACGATGGTCTTGCCGCTGCCCACGTCGCCCTGCAACAGCCGGTTCATCGGATGCGGCGCGGCCATGTCGTCGGCGATCTCCTTGAGCACCCGTTTCTGCGCGCCCGTCGGCTTGAACGGCAGCATGGCCTTCACCCGCTCGCGGACGCGCTCGTTGAGTTCGAAGGCGATCCCGGGGACGGCGCGAGCTTTGCCGCGCTTCAGGGCGACGCCGCATTCCAGCCAGAAGAACTCCTCATAGATCAGGCGGAACTGCGCCGGCGTGCGGAAAGCGTTGAGCAGGCGCAGGTCGCTTTCCGGCGGCGGAAAATGTATCTCGCGCAGCGCCGTCCAGCGGTCCGGCAGCTTGAGGTAGTCGCGCAGGAAATCGGGCAGCGCATCGTCGACCGGTTCGAGGGACTCCAGGATGCGATGCTCCAGGGTCCGCAGAATCTTGGTGGTGAGCTTGCCAATGCCTTCGTAGATCGGCACCACGCGCCCCACGTGGAGGGTGGCCTCGCCCTCGTCCTCGTCGCCCGAAAGGATTTCGAACTCCGGGTGAAGCATGGTAAGTTCCCCGGCATACGTGTCGAATTCCACTTTGCCGAAGAGCGCCACCTTCATCCCCTCGGCCAGCACGTTGGCCAGGTAGCCTCCATGAAACCACTTGCCCACCAGGATGGCGCGCGAGGCATCGGTGAAGCGGGCTTCGAACATCCCCAGGCTGCGCCGCTTGAAGCCGCTCATCTTCACCGCGCGCACCTCCGCGATCACCGTGGCCATCTCGCCCGGCGCCAACTGGGCGATCGGCTTCATGTTGCTGCGGTCCTCATAGCGGAAAGGCACGTAGCCCAGCAGGTCTTCCACCGTGGTGAGACCTTTGGCTGCGAGCAACCCAGCGCGGGCCGGTCCGATTCCTTTGACGTTGGTTAGGGGAGTGGTGAGGTCCATGCCTCGTTCCCCCAGTGTACAATGCTCACGTGAAAGCAATTCTCCTGTTATTGGCCGGCGCCCTCTGCGCCCCGGCCGCCGGGCCACCCGCGGAACTGCGGGTGGGCGTGATCGGCACCGATACCTCGCACGTTCCCGCGTTCGCCGGCCTGCTCAATGGCGACCCCAACGCGCCGGACCACATCGCGGGGGCGCGCGTGGTGGCGGCATACAAGGGGGGCAGCCAGGACATCGCCGACAGCATCGGCCGCGTCGATCAGTTCGCCGGGGACGTCCGGACGAAGTACGGTGTGGAAATCGTCCCCGACATCGCGACCCTGCTCTCCAAGGTGGACGTGGTGCTTCTCACCAGCCTCGACGGGCGCGTGCACCTGGAGCAGGCCCGGCCCGTGATTGCCTCCCACAAACCGCTATTCATCGATAAACCCCTGGCGGCGACGCTGGAGGACGCGCGGGAAATCGCCCGTCTGGCCAAGGCTGCGGGCGTGCCCTGGTTCAGCTCGTCGAGCCTTCGCTTCGGCGCCATCGGAGCGGCTATGAAGTTGCCTGGACTGACCGGGGCCGCCACCTGGGGTCCGGGACCCTTCGAGGCGCATCACCCGCTGGAATTGGCCTGGTACGCGATTCATCCGGTGGAACTGCTCTACACCATCATGGGGATGGGGTGCGAGAGCGTGACGCGTATCGCCGGGAAGGACGCGGACGTGATCGTCGGGCGCTGGAAGGACGGGCGCATCGGCACGGTGACCGCGGTACGCCCCTATAGCGATTACGGCGCCGTGGCGTTTCGCGGCCGGGAATCCGTGGAGAGCCATCCCAAGGCCGCGGCCGCGACCGATTACCGGCCCCTGGTGGTGGAGATGGTGAAGTTTTTCCAGACGGGGCAGCCACCGGTATCGAATGAGGAGACGCTGGAGATCTTCGCGTTCCTGGATGCCGCGCAGCGCAGCAAGGAACAGGGCGGCAGGCCGGTAGGGCTGCGCTAACCCCGGCGGCCAAGGCGCAGGCGGCCCAGTCCGATCAGCGCCAGGCCGCCGATCATCAGGAGAATGGCGGACGGTTCGGGCGCGGGGGAAGGTCCGCCATCGGTGACGGGGGTTCCCATCAGGTTCTGCACGGGGGTGGTGCCCATGAAGTTGTTGTAAACCGCGCCATAGTCGCTGGTCTTGCCCAAGCTGTCGGCTTCGTATTTCACGGCGGCGGCTAAAACGGTGCTGGTGGTGGGGTTGCTTGGGTCGGTGGATTGGCTGACCTTGCCGGCGGTGGTGGTGGCGGTGCCGAAGCCGTCGCCGTTGTCCTCTATGATGTCCCAGATGGCGAGTTGGAAGCCGGCGCCGGCAACCTGCCCGACGGGAAACTCGTTTTGCAGCAGCCAGCCGACGCGCTTGAGGTTGGCCGTGTCGGAGAAATCGATGGTTGTGGTGTAGGTGGTGTTGAGGTAGATGTCGGTGAACAACTGCACGCAGAAGACGGAGCGCGAATAGCCGTCCACGGAAATACCGATTCCGCCTACCCAGTAGGCCGAAGTATTGGTTCCGGTCTCATTGATGTAGAGGGAATACTCTCCCAGCGTCGTATCGACGTTGTTCACAATGATGGTGTTGGCAAGAGCCGGGGCGGCGGACACGACGAGCAACAAGACACTCTTGAGCAGCATCAAATTGCAGGATAAACGCGCGGCTGGGCGTTGCGTAAGTCGGGCCGGTACCGTGTGCGTACCGGGTAATGCTTTTGGTAATCACTTTAGTTAACCTCTGCAAGTTCGATACACTATAGGAATCCATGTCCAAACTGCTGGAGGGCAAGTTCGCCCTCATCCTGGGTATTGCGAACAAGTGGAGTCTGGCTTATTCGATCGCGCAGGCATTCTCACGCGAGGGCGCCACGCTCGGATTGACCTACCTGGGGGAGCGCCAGAAAGACGCCATTGAGGAGCTCTCCACGGACTTGAATGTATCCGCCATCTTGCCGTGCGACGTGACCAGGGACGATGACCTCGAGGCGCTTACGCAATCGCTGATGGGGCTGGGGCGGCCGCTGGACGCGGTGGTGCACAGCCTGGCCTTCGCCAATCGCGAGGATCTGACGCGGCCCTTTCTCCAGACCAGCCGGTCGGGCTTTCTGCTGGCACAGGATGTCAGCGCCTATTCCCTGGTGGCGGTGGCGCGCGCGGTGGCTCCCGCCATGACCGAAGGCGGTTCGTTAAGCACCCTGACCTACCTTGGCGCCACGCGTGTCGTGCCAAACTACAACGTGATGGGCGTGGCCAAGGCATCGCTCGAAGCGGCAGTGCGCTATCTGGCCAGCGAATTGGGCGAGCGCCAGATTCGCGTCAACGCCATTTCGGCGGGTCCCGTCAAGACGGTGTCGGCACGCGCCATTAAGGATTTCTCCACGATCCTGGACACGATTCAGGCGCGTGCGCCGCTGCGGCGTAATACCGACCCCGCCGAAGTAGCGGACGCGGCGGTTTTCCTTGCGAGCCACCTGGGGCGCGGGGTCACCGGGAATTGCCTGTTTGTTGACGCCGGAATGCAGATCATGGGTTTCTGACGTCATAATAGAGGTTCGAGTCCCAAATATGAAAGTCGAAGTCGTCCTTACCGAAGCGGATATCGCACAAGAGTTCGCCGAGGCGATCGAAGCTCGCGACCTGCCCGAGAAGTTCTTCTTCTGGTTCACCCGCTCGGCCGCGGAGTGGGCGGCGCTGGGTGAGCACGCGGAGCTCTATGGCGGTCTGTGGGAGACGTGGAAGGAGATCGCGGCCGGCGCTCAGGAGATGGCCAAACACTTCGGCGGGCGGGTGCCGGTGATCAGCTTCGGAAGCGGCAACGGCGCGCGAGACCGGCTGCTGATGAGCGCCCTCAAGGATGCCGGAGCCACCTGCCAGTACTTTCCCGTGGACGCCAGCCAGACCATGCTGGAAATGGCCTGTGCGGCGGCCGACGACGAAGACATCGAAACTACGGGGATCAAAGCCGATATTTCCAGCCCCGTGCATCTGATCTACGCGGCCGATGCGGCCGATCCGCCGCGCTTGTTCATTCTCTCCGGCAATACCATGGGCTCGTTCGACCCGCTGGCGGAGATCCGCTATGTGGCGCAGTGCATGAAGCCGGGGGACCGGCTGATCATCGATGGCGAAATGCACGATGTCGAGAAAACCATGGCGCGGCGCGACAATCCGGCGGCCCGCAAGTTCCTCGCGGCGCTGCTGGCCTCGGTAGGCATCTCGGACTCGGACGGGGAGATCCGTTTTGACCGCAAGACCGATTCGCGGCACCAGGGATTCCACCTGATTACGCGTTACTTCCGCGCCGCCCGCGATCTTTCGGCGACCGTCGCCGGCGAAGAGATCCAGTTGCAGCGCGGCGAGCATGTCGGCATGAACTTCCAGTACGCGTACACCCCGGAGGCCTTCCGCTGGCTGCTGCACGAGCACGGCGGCCTGGAGATCGTCCGGGAATATGTCAGCCCGGACGCGCGCTTTTTGACCGCGGTGTGTGCTAAGTAACTACTCAGGCGCGATTCGGAGTCTTCCGCCCGAGGTGTTATGAGTGTTTGTAGACCTGCCCACGGGTATCGACACTGAGGATGTAGATCACTTTGGCTTCGCGATCCACGGTGAACAGTATCCGCCAGCCACCAACACGCGACTTTCGAATGCCGGGCCTTTCCGCGAGCGCCGCGGACAGGCGCGGGTCGAACGGATCGGCGGCAAGTTGCACAAAGCGGGCCCGAATGCGCTGCTCGGTCGGCCGGTCGAGCCGATCAAGAATTTTCTCGGCTTCGTGAGCGACGCTGACCCGAAAATTCACAGGCCGCGTTCGCGCTGATATTCAGCCAGCGATTTCACTCGTCCCGCGGCAAGATCTGCGATGCCACGATCCAGCGAGGCGAGCGACTCGGTGTCCAGCGGCGGCCCGTCCTCATCAGCGGCGTCGCGGAGGTCCTGGATCCATGCGCGCGCGAGTTCCGCCTGATCTTCCGGCAACTCATCCACGAGTTGGTGCAGCGCTTCGCGTGTCGTCATGCCTGGACCTCCCTCCCTTTCATCATAACTCCGCCACCGCGGCCTCAACCGCTGGCCGCGGGATTCAGCACCGCCTGGACCGCATCCGCCAGGCTGGTCACCAGCCTGTCCGGACGCGGCGCCTGAAATCGCTCCATGGCCTTCTCCGTTTCACCGGCGAATCCCCACACTCCCACCACGATACGGATTCCGGGAAAACGTACCCGGAGTTGATGGCTGAGAGTTCTGGCGTGGGCAAACGCGAATGGCGGCACGGCGGAAATGCAGAAGACATCGCCCGCGGCCGGTTGCACGAACGCCAGTTGCTGCAAGCTGGCATCGGGGGTAAACGTCAGCACGATACAGCCGGAGTGCTCCAGCAGGAGGGCCAGCATGGCCGCGGTCACCTCATCCGCCTCATCGCTGGCCGCAATGCAGAGGATGCGGCATCCAGGCGCCGGCGGTTTGGCATCGTCCGGCTTCACCGCCTTTTCCGCCAGTTCCGCCAACATCTCCTTGATGCTCAAGAAGAAGAACTCCTCGCGATCCGGGTCTAGCGCGCCCTTATGCCGGTCGTGTTCGGCCAGGGTAAGGGCCGGAACGATCACCGAATCGCAGAGTTGGAGCAGGGAGTGGCCGCTCAGGTAGCGGTCGATCACGCTTCTGGCTTCCTGGTCGTCCATCGCCAGAAGGCGCTGGTAGAACTGCGCCTCCTCCACCAGGGCAGGTTGATCGCCCAGCAGGATATGGAGAAACCAGAACTGAGGGACATAGCGGCCCAGGACCGCAACGCACACGGTGAGCGGAGTCGAGAGAATCAGGCCCGCGGGACCCCAAAGGACAGTCCAGAATACGGTGGTCAGAATGAGGGCAAGGGAGGAGACCCCGGTTTGCGTGCCATACAGCCAGGGTTCCACCCAATTGCCGGTGACGAGTTCCAGCGTGCCGAACGTCAGGAACACCAGTAGCGGATGCAGCCAATCGTCAAAGACCGCCAGCGAAAGCATGAAGGGCAAGGCGGCCGCGACCAGCGACCCGACGTAAGGCACAATTCGCAGGATTGCCGCCACCGCGCCCCATAACAGGGCATAGGGAACGCCAATCAGGTACAGGCCAATGCCGCACAGGGCGCCGAAGACCGCATTGACCAGGAACTGCAACAACAGATACCTGCTCACCCTGCGTGTGGCGTCATTCAGGGCCTGTGTCATGAGGTTGAGCTGGCCCACTCCCACCAGGCGGAAAAGCCGGTCCCGCAAGTCGTTGTGACCGACCATCAGGAACAGGCTGAAGATCACCACCATGCCGAACACTCCCAGGGGCCTCAGGAACGGCTGCATCATATCGCGCATGTACAGCAATTCGTTGGCGGGCTTTTCCACCACCTGGACCGGAAGGGGACTGCTGGCCGGGGCCGGGCTGATGCGCCTTCCCGCGCGATCGAGCGCCGCCGGGGGCGCCACGGGCGCCGCCGGGCTCGCCAGTTCCTTCCCCAGTTCTTTCACGCTGGCGGCGGCCCGTCCTACGGCTCCCGTATTGGGAGCGCGGATCGCCTCCAGTTTCTTGTGAATGTTCTCCTGGTATTCGGGAAGCTGGTTGGCCACGGCAACCAGGTCGTTGAAGATCACCCACCCGGCCGCGCCCGCGCCCGCTATCGCGACCGTCATCACCAGCAGCGCCGCGGGGACGCGTCCCACGCGCAGTTTCTCCAGCCAGGCGGTAGCCGGCGTCAGAATCAGCGAGAGCGTCACGGCAAACGCCAGCGGGATCAGGATTGCGCTGGCCAGGTACAGGACTGCCACCACGGCTACCAGAATGGCCATGTTCCGAAGGCCGGAGGAGACGGGTGATTTGGACGGTCTGATCATGGAAGAAGGGCCACCTAGACGTGGGCCCTCGAGCCGAACCGGTTGGTGTATGCCCGGGTGAATTCCGCGCCGAAAAAGAAGATCTGGGCCGAGCAATAAACCCACACCAGAAGGATGACGAGTGAGCCGGCCGCTCCATAGGTGTCGGTGAAGCCGGCCCCACGGAGGTAGAGTCCCAGCAGGGATTTGCCTGTCATAAACAGAAAAGAAGTGAATATGGCTCCGATGGTGACATCGCCCCACTCCAGCGAAACGCTCGGCATCAGCTTGAAGATGAGAGCGAAGAGGACCGCGATAGCCACGAGGGAGACCAGCCACCCGGTGGCCTGGCTGAGAAAGTGGGGCGGATCGGCCGCCTGGTTCAAGTGCTTTTGTACGGCGGATACCCAAAGATTCAGAACCAGCGACGCCAGCAGGTAGAGGCCGGCGCCGAGCACGATCCCAAGCGATAGAAGGCGGTCTCTGACGATGTTGTACACACTGCGGGCGTGGCTCCAGGTGGGATCGTCGGGAACCTGCCAGACGGTATTCAGATCGTCCCTGAGTTCGTTGACCGCCGCGGTGGCGCCGAAGAACAAGGTGAAGAGCCCCAGCACGGTGGCCGCAATTCCATGCTCGGACCGGTGCGCGCCTTCCACGATAATCTGAATCAGCTTGGCGGCTTCCGGGCCGACCATCCCCTGAATCTGCCAGATCAGGTCTCCCTGCGCGGTCTTGGCGTTAAATGCAAAGCCGGCAATGGCGAGCATGATCACCAGGCTGGGGGCTAGCGAGAGGGCCATGTAGTAGGCCAGCGCCGCCCCCAGGCGGGGCGCACGATCGCGATAGCAGTATTGGACGGTGACGCGCAGCAGCGGCCCAACTTCTCGGAAGGGAATTGAAGCCATGAGTCATGAAACCAGGCGCCCGGATGAAGTCCGCGTCCGGTGACCACTGACACAATGATAGAAGCCGCCGGAGCGGGTGTCTGTTCACTTGAGCACAATGGAGGGGGCGCCTTACGTCGCGTGCCGGCGCCGGATCGCTCTGGCGTGGACATAGTACACGCGCAAGCGGGGTGGTGGCACGCTATCGTAGAGTCATGAAAGCTCTGGTCAAAAGCAAGAGCCAGCCAGGATTATGGCTCGCGGACGTCGCCCGTCCCGAGATCGGCATCAACGACGTCCTGATTCGCGTGTTGAGGACCGGCATCTGCGGCACCGATGTCCACATCTACAAGTGGGACGACTGGGCGCAACAGACCATTCCCGTGCCCATGGCGATCGGCCATGAGTTCGTCGGACGGATTGAAGCGGTGGGCTCTAATGTGGCCGATTTCTTCCCGGGCGACATGGTCAGCGGCGAAGGCCACGTGGTGTGCGGCCGCTGCCGCAACTGCTTCGCCGGGCGGCGCCATTTGTGCGCCCACACCATGGGGGTGGGCGTAAACCGCCCGGGCGCTTTCGCCGAATACATCGCGCTGCCGATGACCAACATCTGGCGGCACCATGAGGGCATCGATCTCGATGTCGCCGCCATTTTCGACCCGTTCGGCAACGCCGTGCACACTGCGCTGTCCTTCCCGGTACTGGGCGAGGACGTGCTGGTCACCGGCGCGGGCCCGATCGGGATCATGGCCGCCGCCGTGGCACGCCACGCCGGAGCGCGCTTCACGGTAATCACGGACCTCAACCCGTACCGCCTGGAGTTGGCCGAAAAGCTGGGCGTCACGCTGGCCGTCAACGTGCGCGAACAGAAACTCGCCGATGTGCAGAAGCGCCTCGGCATGACCGAAGGCTTCGACGTCGGCCTGGAGATGTCCGGCAACCCGGCCGCCTTCCGCGACATGCTGGCCAACATGAGCCACGGCGCGCGCATCGCCATGCTCGGCATTCCCAGCGAGGAGATGTCCATCGACTGGCGCACGGTGATCTTCAACATGCTCACCATTAAGGGTATCTACGGCCGCGAAATGTACGAGACCTGGTACAAGATGAGCGTCATGCTGCAATCCGGCCTGGACATCTCGCCGGTAATTACACACCGCTACCACTACACCGAATTCGAGAAAGGCTTCGAGGCGATGATCTCCGGCAACTCGGGTAAGGTGGTTCTGAGCTGGGACTGATCACATCTCCAGCTGTCCCTGGTAGGTGAGATCCTTCACGCGGAACTCAATTTCGCGTTCCGGGAAATTGAGACCGCCCAGATACAGACGGAACAGCACCGTCTTATCGCCTGGCTTGACGACTCGCGGGAAGATCAGGCGCAGCACCGGGTCGGACGGCGTCGGCGGGAAGTGCCCGACAATGCCATAGCTCTTCTTGCCGATCAACATGACCGATTCCTCTTCCATCCGCTTGTTTTCGCGCGCGTCGCTGAGACCCGCCAGCGTCGGATAGGTGATGGCCAGGACAAAATTCTCGGAGCGGTGGTCGCCGAGATATTCGACATAGTCCGGGTCGGGCTCCGGCATGGGGTGGGGGTTCTTTTTCATGCGCAGGCGCAGTTCGGCTTCGGCGTGCTCGATTGGCGCGGCGGTCGCCAGAAAGACCACGGCAACGGGGCCCTGAATGGTTCGCTGCGCCCAGGGGCTATCGGTCCGGATGGTCTGGATCTCGGCATCCGTCCATGCCTCAGGGGACTTGGTTTCCCAGAACGGTTGAGCCAGGAAGAACAATAACGGCAGCAGGGCGCGCATAATCACAATATGACAGCAATCCGGCCTGGCGGAGCAGACGATCTGGACGCCGTGGCCGCCATCCAGCAGGCCAGCCCCGGGGCGGCCGGCTGGATGGTCGCCGACTACCTGGAACAGGAGTTTCTGGTCGCTCTCCAGGGAAATCGCATTGTGGGATTCCTGGTGACGCGCACTCTGGTGGCCGGCGAACGGGAGATTCTCAACCTCGCCGTGGCGCCGGATTTCCGCCGGAAGGGGGTGGCCCGTGCGCTGCTCGACAGGGCATTGGAGGCTTTCTGCGGAGAGGTCTTTCTGGAGGTTCGGGAGTCCAACGGAGTAGCCAAAAAGTTCTATAAGTCGTTAGGTTTTAAGGAACTTAGCAAGCGAAAAGGGTACTATGACAATCCTCCCGAAACGGCTATTGTCATGAAGTTTCATTCATGTTAAGGTGGCCTTAGGACGGGAGATGCCGTCGTCATTGAAAACGAGAGATTACCCACCGAGCCCTTCCGCTGCAACCGACTCGGCGCGGCAACCTCACTGGGAGGAATTGCCCAATATGGAACGGATCGAACTGGAAGAATTGAAAGCGCATCTGATGGCTACAAACCAGGAGTATCGCGGCCTCGCCAGCCAGCACTCGGAGTTCGCCCACAAATTGGACGAATTGGAAGCGCTTCCCCATCTGACCGACCAGGAGCAGTTGGAGGAAGTGCGGCTGAAGAAATTGAAACTCCGCTTGAAAGATCAGATGGAAGCGATCGTGAGCCAGTCCAGGTCTCGCCAGGTCGCTTAACGTCAGGTGCGCGCCGTCACGGCAATTGTGTAGTTTTTCCAGCCCGGTCCCGTTCGCGGGGCCGGGTTTTTCGTTGTGTGGGCTTATGCAGACAGAGGACGACGAACCCATCCGCATTCCGATTACCGACGTGTTCGACCTGCACAGCATCCCGTCACGGGACGTGCGGGCGGTTGTAGAAGAATACCTCATCGAAGCGCACCGGTTGGGCTACCGCGCGCTGCGGATCATTCACGGGCGCGGCATCGGAGCGCAGCGCGAGATGGTCCGCTCCGTGCTTTCGCGGACACCGTTTGTGACGGAGTTTCAGGACGCGCCGGCGGAAGCCGGAGGCTGGGGCGCCACCATCGTGACACTCCGTTGACGGAACAAAACGCACATCGAGTACCCCAAGTTATTTATTTCGCTCCGATTTCAGGCCATAATGGGAAAGCTCCGGAGGGGCGACTCATGCGTGGTGCACCGGCAAAACGGATCCTGCTGTTGGCCATGGCCGCGGCGTCGCTCGGTTGGGGTCAACCACCGACGATCTCGTCTCTGCAATCCTCAATCTCGCCCGGTATACCGTATGATGTCACCGCCATTACCAGCGGAACTCCGCTGGAGGGCGGCTTCTACCTCTTCATCAACAGCACGAACGGCGATCTCGGTGTCGGCAACTTCCAAGACGTGACCTGGCTGGACACCTCCACCAACACCCCGACCCTGCTCGGGTTGGTCCCGAGAGTATCGACCAACTTTCAACTCGTCGTAAATATCCCGCAGGCTCTGTTCGCCACCTTGGTTAGCGGTCCGGTGGCGGTCAGCATCGTGGTCCACTCCGGCGGAAACACCTCCAACACAGCCACTTTCACCATCAATCCTCCTTTGCAGTCGATTTCGCCGAGCCTGCCCAGCGGGACCATCAACCGGCCCTACAACGCCAACCTCACCACCGGCGGAACCCCTCCCTTCTCCTTGGCGAGCGCCGGTGGAACTCTGCCCTCCGGCATCAGTGTACAAGTCCCGAGTGCCACGCTCACCGGCACCCCCACGCAAACCGGCCTTTTCCCTCTCACGCCCAGTGCCACGGACTTCTGGGGCAATTCAGTCAGCGCCTACGCCAATCTTGAAATCGTGGATGTTCCCACGTTGACATCCCCCGTTTTGCCGAACACCTCCGGCACGGGCGCAGGCGGCTTGACGATCACCGTGAATGGGACCAACTTCGTCAATGCCGCGGCGGGAGGGATTCCGGGCAGTTATGTGCAATGGAGCGTCGGCAATCTGTTGACGTCCCTGTCTACGACGTACGTCAGTCCGACCCAGCTATTGGCGTTTGTCCCCAGTGCGTTGCTGGCGGCGCCTGCCACCGCCCTCATTACCGTAGTGCAGCCCAGCCTCGTCAGTTCCAACGCATTGCCCTTCCGTGTGCTGGCGCCCGTCATCTCCTCCAGTTTGCCGCTATCGGTACCGGCCGGCTCCGGCGCCACTTTGCTCACGGTGAGCGGCGCGAACTTCGTGTTCATCGGCGAGCCCTTCGCCACGTCAACGATCCTTCTGAATGGCATCGTCTTGCCCACCACGTTCGTCAACAGCAGTACGTTGACCGCCGTCGTGCCCGTCGGCCTGCTGATTTCACCTACCCAGTACAGCGTGGCGGTGGCCAATCCAAGCGGTCCGCTCTCCAATGCGGCAACCTTCTCGGTATTTGCGCCCAGCATCGCTTCGCTCAAACCCTCTTCCGCCGGCGCCGGTTCGGCAACTTTGAGCCTCGCGGTCATTGGCGCCAATTTCTTGGTCGGATCGGGAGTCTCGTTCGATGGAACCGCGTTGGCCACCACCTACGTGAGCTCCACCTTGCTCAACGCCACGGTGCCGGCAACTCTGATGGCAGGCCCCAAGGTGGCTAAAATAGTGGTCACGAACCCGGGTGGCAGCGTGTCCCCGGCGGCGTCGTTCACCGTGTTCGGCACGCTGGCGATCACCTCCATTTCGCTGCCGCCCGGCATCACGGGGAACGGCTACTCGTACACCTTGACGGGCACGGGCGGGACACCGCCATACACGTGGTCGGCCAGCGGGCTTCCAGCCTCGCTTTCCGTCAATCCGGCGAGCGGAGTGATTTCGGGCACCATTCAGGCGAGCGGAACCTTTGGCGTCACGGTAGGGCTGCGAGATGCGGCGAACGCCACGGCGACCGCCCAGTACCAGCTAACGGCAGGCACGCCGCCGGTGACCGTCTCCGCTAACAGCATCCTGCCCTCAGGCGTGGTGGGCGTGGCCTATACAGGCATTGTATACGCCGACGGCGGCAACGGCTCTTACACCTTCTCCATCGGAAGCGGACGCCTGCCGGACGGACTGAGTCTGGCCCCTGGGGGAGCAGTTTACGGCACGCCGAAAACCCCCGGCCTGTTTCCATTCTCGGCGGTGGCCACGGACTCCACCGGCGCATCCGGATCCCGCGACTTCAGCATCACCATCCAAGCGGCGCCGCTGAGCATCACCGGCGGACCCACCGGCCCGGTTGCCGCCGGCACCGCGATCCGAATCACTTTCGCCGGCACGGGCGGAGCGCCGCCGTACAGCTTCAGCACCAGCGGCGCCCTGCCGCCGGGGACCACTTTCAGCAACGGCACGCTCTCCGGCACGCCGACTACCGCGGGCAGTTTCACTTTCCGCGTGACGGTTGCCGACAGCACCGGGGCCGTCGCCGCCAAAGATGTCACGCTCACCGTAACGCTGGCCCCGCTGAGCCTCAGCGGATCCCTGGGCAATGGCAAGGTGGGTGTGCCGTACTCCGGGCAGATATCGGCAACCGGCGGTATCAGTCCTTACAGCTATGCGGGTTCGGGGCTCCCCGACGGTCTCAGTCTCTCCGCCTCCGGCAGCATCAGCGGCACACCCGGCACCGCGGGCCAGTTCTCCATCACGGCGACCGTGACCGATTCCAAAGGAGCCGCGGCGAGCGGCGCGTTCCCGATTACCATCGCACCCGCCGACCTCGCGATCGTCACGGCGTCGCTTCCGGATGGCGTGGTGGGCGTCGCCTACACGGCCAGCCTGAGCGCTTCCGGTGGAGCGCCGCCGTACGTTTGGACGGTAACCGGCCTGCCGGACGGCTTGACGGCCACCGCCGCGGGCGCGATCGGCGGCACGCCGAAGACGGCGGGTAAGTTCACGGTGAATGTCGTTGTGACGGACGCCACGGGCGCCAGCACGGGGTCGCGAAGGGTGTCCTACAGCGTGACCATCGCGCCGCCGCCGCTGGTAATCACAACCGCGTCGGCGCCCAACGGGACAGTGGGCACGGCATACACGGCAAGCTTCGCCGCCACGGGCGGCACCGCGCCGCTGACGTTTAGCGCAAGCGGGCTGCCGGCCGGCCTGAGCATGTCCGCGGCGGGCATTATTTCGGGCACCCCCACGGCGGGGGGCCCGGCGACCATGGTAGTGACCGTGAAGGATGCCGGCGGCGCCAGCACCTCCAAGAGCTTCCCCGTGACCATCGGGCTACCCCCGGCGCCGCCCCTGAGCCTCACTTTCGCGGGCGTTTCGGGTACGGTTCCCCCTCTCACACAGCCCCGCCTCCAGGTTTCCCTGGGCAGCCCTTACCCGGTGGATGTAGTGGTCACGCTGACGCTGATCTTCACACCCGACAGCGGCGGGGATGACCCGACCATTCAATTCTCCAGCGGCGGCCGCACGGCCCGTATCACCGTGCCGGCGGGCGCCACCAGCGGCGCCACCGATGTGGGGGTGCAAACCGGCAGCGTCGCCGGAGTGATCACGGTGACGTCCCAAATGCAGGCCGCGGGACAGGATGTTACGCCTTCGCCGGCGCCGCGCCAGACCATCCGCATTGCCGCCGCTGCGCCGGTGATCGTGCCGGGCACCATCACGGCCGTGCGCAACAGTACGGGGTTCACGGTAACCCTCACCGGCTACGCTACCGACCGGGAACTGACGCAGGCACTCTTCCAGTTCACGGCGGCGTCCGGGAGCACTTTGCAGACCACCACCCTGACGGTGCCGCTGGACGCGCTGTTCGCGCAGTACTTCAGCGGATCGAGCGCCATACCCTTCGGCAGCCAGTTCACTTACACCCAGCCGTTCACGGTGACCGGCAGCACACAGGCGATTGTCTCGGTGACCGTGACCCTGGTCAACAAGATCGGACAATCGAGTCCGGCCACGGCGACGCTGAACTAGCGGGTATGTCAGGGCACGGGCTGGCCGCCGGCCGGTGGCTTTGGCTCGCTGCGCACCACCACGATGGTGAACTTCGCCACCAGCGCGGAGATGGCGCCGACGGCGGCGAGGAGCGGAGCCAGAATGGCGCCGACGGCAGCGACGGCCACGGGAATCTCGACGAACGTGTTGCCGTGCTCGTCCTTTACCACGATACGCTGGACATTGCCCTCGTGAATCAAGTCGCGGACCTTATCGACCAGGTCGCCGGCCAGGACATGAACTTCTTCCACAATACTTTCGAAACCCATAGCATTAGATTACGCCCGCGCCCGGCGATAAGTTCCCAGGCGGCTCAATACAGGCCGAGCGCGATGTGCGCCTCGGTGTTGAATGGGCTATCCTGAGTGCATGGGATGTGGAAGCGGTGGAAGCAGTCTGAATCAAATCAACAACTCGATCCGGCCGGGCGCGCGCAAGATCTTTTGCGTGAAGTTCCAGAAGGAAATGGAGGGGCTGGACGAAATCCCGTTCGAAGGCCATCCGTTGGGGCAGAAGATCTACGACAACGTCTCCAAGGAAGCGTGGAAGATGTGGGTCGAGCACATGAAGATGCTGATGAACGAGTACCGGCTCAACCTCGGCACCGCCCAAGCCCAGGAATTCCTCCTCGAACAGATGGACAAGTATTTCTTCGGAGAGGGCGCGCAGTTGCCGCCGGATTTCGTCGCGCCTAAATCGAAGGGCTGAACGTTTGGAGCGCGGTTGCAATGTGGAACTTCAGTTCCGCATGCGACCGCCGCAACGCAAGTTCGACACCGTCCGCGGTTTCCCCGCGGGCGAAAATGAACCCCAGGTAACTAGACCCCTCCGGCAACGGAACCAGTAACTGCCCCTCCGTCGCCGTGATGGTCACGTCCTCGATGCCGGCCACTGCCAGCGCGTGCTCGACTCCCTCGACCCCCTGGTAGATTCCGCCCTTGCGCGGGATGGGAATCATCATCACGCCGGACGCCGGCCCGTCCACCCGCGCCATCCCCACATTGCCGCCCAGCGCGTGCACCAGAATGACTTCCTCCAGCGGAATCCCGTCCGCCATCCGGATGGCGCGCGCGCACAACCCGCCGATGGGCCGCGCGTGCACTTCCAGGATCCACGCACCTTGGTCGTTGTAGCGCAACTCCGCATGCACCGGGCCGTGCCGCAGGCCAAGCGCCGCCGCCGCCTGCTCTGTGGTCTCGATCAACGCCGCCTGCACCGTCGCCGTTTCGCGCGAGGGCGTGACGTAGATGGTCTCCTCGAAGAACGGCCCTTCCAGCGGATCCGGTTTATCGAAGATGGCGATGGGCTGGAGTTTCCCGTCAGTGATCAAACCCTCGACGGCAAACTCGCGCCCCGGAATATAGCTCTCCACCTGCAAATCGCGCTCGCCGATCCGGGCAATTCGCCGGAACGCCGCCACGAACTCGTCTGGACTGTTGGCGCGGATCACTCCCCGGCTACCCGAAAGTCCCAGCGGCTTCAACACGCAAGGGTACGGCGCACGCGCCGCGAGCGCCGCCGGGTCGTCCGCCAGGCCGGCGCGAAAGAAAGCAGGCACGCGCATTCCCGCCGCCTGAAATAGCTGGCGCGAGAGGTGCTTATCGTGGCAGGCGAGCGCCGCCGCGAGCGGGTGGAACGCCACGCCGAGCATCTCCGCCGCCGCCGCCGCGAGCACCGCCGGCCGGTCTCCCACCGCTGCCACGCCATCCACCCGCAAGCCGCGCAGCGCCTTCAGCGATTCCTCGATCTGATCGAACTTCACGGCGATGGCGCGGTCGCCCCAAGGGTCGTCGAGGATGTGACAGCGATCCGTCGCCAGAGTGACGTCCACCCCCAGCCGGCGGGCCGCATCGGCAAACACGCGGATCTGATACCCCGTCGTCGCCGCGAACAGGAGCAAATGTTTTGCCACTGACTTCATTGTAGTGGGGCAGCCAATCCTGGCTGCCGCCGCCTTTCAGGCGGCCCGCACCATTCTCGTGAGAACTCCTCTCCCCTCGTTGCACCAAGTTCAAGATGATGCACTACGAAAGGCGACTGCCCCATTGGGACCTGGTGGACCATCCGGTGTTTGTTACCTTCCGATTGCATGGCAGCCTGCCCGCCAGCCGCGTATTTCCTCCTCAACGATTGACCAGCGGAAAGGCATTTGTGGCGATTGATCGAATCCTCGACACGTCCACTTCCGGGCCTTTGTATCTGCGCATGCCGGGGATCGCCGCTCTGGTCGTTGCGTGCTTGCACGATGGCGAGCAGCGGTTCCATCGCTACCAAATGCACTCCTTTGTAGTCATGCCGAATCACGTTCATCTCTTGGTGACTCCTCTGCGGGCGGGGTTGGTGAAGGCAGCCAGCGAGTAGCGATGGTCGAGCGCCGGATGGGCGACCGGGGGGTCGCCCGCGGACCTGGGGGTCTGCCCCACCAACCGCCAGCAGAGGTAAGTCCGGGCCCTACCGTGGGTGGGTGAATTCGTTGGCGTGGGGGATCAGGCGGAAGTAGAGGTCGCTCGGGAGATCGGTGCGCCAGTAGCCCGCCCACTGCGCGGCGCCGCAGATGCCCAGGAAGAGGACCGCCACGCCCGTCGCCATCGCCCAGGCGGGCACGCGGCGCCGGCCGGGGGCCGCCATCATTAAGGCTCCCGCCGCGGGGCATTCCGCCACGCATTCCAGGCAGCCGGTACACTCCGCCGATCGGATGGCGATCAACTTGTCCACCGGGAGCGCCGCCGGGCAGGCTTTGGCGCACTTGCCGCAGTCGATGCACAGCGACACCTCGCGGCGGATGCGCAGCGGGCTAGCGAGAGACACCATTCCCATCAAGGCGCCGTACGGGCACAGGTAGCGGCACCAGAAATTCTGCACGAACACCGAAGCCAGCACCAGCAGGGCCACTACGATGCCGCCGGCGAGGCCCAGGAAGCGGAAGAAGTTGAGCATCTTGACATCGTCCACGATGCCGTAAGGGCCTTCCAGAAACGCGCGGATCGCCGGCACGGACATGGAGCCGACGGCGTACAGGAACAACGCGAGCAGCAGGTACTTCAGGCTGCGCAAGCCCACGTCCAGCTTGCGCGGCAGGCGGAAGTTGCGTCCAAAGGTCCGGCGTCCCAGCCGCCACAGGTACTCCGAGGCGGTCCCCACCGGGCACAACCAACCGCAGAAACTCTTGCGAAAGATCCAGGAGGCGGCCAGAAAGGCGATCAGCAGGAACATCCCGGCGGGGTGGAGGCGCGGCATCTGCCCGCTGAGGAGAAGCACCTTCAGATTCATCAGCGAGGCGATCGGCAGCCAGCCCTCGACCCCCGGGGGCCGCCCGGCCCATAGACTTCGCCCGCCGGTCTCGTAATAGCGGACAAACAGGTAGAACTCGATGCCGATCCACGCATTCAGAGCGAAGAATGCCAGTTGCACCGCCCGGCGCAGGGTTTGGGAACGGTCCGTTCCGGCGCGCCGGACCAGTTTCTTGCGGATCGGTTTCGGGGGCGGAGCCGCCACGGGAGCCATCTCTATCTACCTCTACTTAAAGACTAACCTGTCGAAAAATGCGGCGCTGTGACTCAAGTCACCGGTTAAGTCACAACGATGCGCTTTTCCCAGGTGGCATAGAGGTCTCCGCGCTCCGCCGCCGTGAGGGGCGAAGGATTGGGGGTGGGCTGGTCTTCCAGGCAGTGATTATTGAGGTAGCAGTCCAACTTCTGGCGCATCGCCGCCCGCCCGCGATGGAGGCGGGTCTTGACCACATCGATGCCAAGATCCAGAATCTGGGCGGTCTCTTCCGTAGTCAACTCCTCCAGATCGCGCAGCAGCACCACGGAGCGATAGGAGGGCGGCAGTTCGACGATCACCCGGTCGATTACGGCGCGCAGCTCGCTGCGCAGCAGTTCGCCCTCGGGAGCGCGCCCGGCATCGGGGACCTCATCCGCCGGCGGCAGCTCGTGGAGCGAGACTTCGTGGGCCGGCGCGAAGACGCTCTTGCGGCGCTGCATCAGGCAGACATTCCGGGCGATGCGGAACACCCAGGCGCGGACGCGCTCCGGCTCGCGCAACTGGTCGAAGCTCTCGAATACCTTCAGCAGCGTCTCCTGGGCGACTTCTTCGGCGTCTTCCGGGCTGCCGCACATCAGCCAGCTGTAGTGGAACACCTTGGAGCGGAAATGTTCGACGAACTTCTCGAACGCGTTCGTCTCTCCGGCCAGCAGCGCTCGCGCCAGTTCAGTTTCACCCAGCTTATCCACACCCCGATTGTAGCGCCGTGAGCCTTGGCGAAAATTGTTTGGTACTATCACGAAGGACGGCAGAGTCCGGAGCGCGCCTTGACTTTGGCGTCTTCGGTAATTTATTCTGTCGATTCGCTTTGGCCTTGCGTCAAGGACGTTCCAGGTATGCAGGAAAATGCCAGCCACACGCCGGAAGCCGTCGAGCGGTTTCTGGATTCGACTCTGGAAAGTGTCGACTCCGCCGAAGAGTTGGCGGTCGGCATGGCCCAGCGTGCCGGCATGGACGAGGACGACCTGATGAAGATCGGCATGGCAATTCGCGAGTCCGTCGTTAATGCCGTGGTCCACGGCAACCGGTACAACGCCCATAAGAAGGTGCGTTTTGCGGTGGCGTCCGACGGGCGGCAGTTCACCATCCGGATCGGCGATGAGGGCGAAGGCTTCGATTTCAGTTCCATCCCCGACCCGCTGGCCCCGGAAAACCTGCTGCGCACCTCAGGCAGGGGCATTTTCCTTATCCGGTCTTTCATGGACGACTTCCAGGTGCGGCGCCTGGAGTCCGGGGGGACGGAAGTAACTTTGGTCAAGAATTTGGTGTCTAAATAGACTTTGCGGTTTCAGACAGGGAGGCATATTCAGTGAGCGTAAAATTGACGACTCGGCAGGTGGGTGACGTAACAGTAATCGACGTGGCGGGGCGAATCACGCTGGGCGAAGGTTCCAGCGTGCTCCGCGACGCGATGCGAGATTTGGTGAGCAAGGGCCAGAAAAAGATCCTGCTCAATCTCGGCGAGGTGTCCTACATCGACAGCTCGGGGATCGGCGAACTCGTGTCCGGATTCACGACGGTAACCAATGGCGGCGGCGCGTTAAAGCTGCTCAACCTCAACAAGCGGGTCAAGGATCTGCTACAGATCACGAAGCTCTACACCGTTTTCGATGTTCACGAAGACGAGGCGGGCGCCATCCGCAGCTTCGCGTAAGAAGCACAACCGCTCCCTCACGGTCGCGGCTCGGACTGGAGTCGCGACGCGGCGATCTGAGCCGCGACCGTGAGGGAGCGGTTGCTTTCTATCCTCCACCCACAAACTGAACGATTTCCAGCTGTGCACCGGTGTGCAAAACCGTCTCCGGCCAGAGCGGATGCTTGACAATCCGGCGCTCCAACTCCACTGCCACGCGCGCCGGGTCCAGTTCCAGTTGCCGGATCAGACCCTGAATCGTCTGCCCTTCAGGGGTTGTTTGAGGCTCTCCGTTGACCGTAATCTCAATCATGTTTGGTTGACACCCCTGTTTTCAAACCATTATAGTCAGATTTGACTCAAGTCCCAACGCAGAACACTCATGCCTAAGTCGTACACTGAGTTGTATTTCCCTATCTTGCTCCAGGCCATCATCGCGATGGGGCTGGCCGCCGGCCTGCTGACCGCTTCGTACCTGCTCGGCAAGAAGGTGCGCAACCGCTTCAAGGATATGCCCTACGAATCCGGCATCGTGCCCACGGGCGATGCGCGGCACCGCTTCAGCGTGAAGTTTTACCTGGTTGGAATGCTCTTCATCCTGTTCGATATTGAAGCCATTTTCCTGTATCCCTGGGTGGTGGTTTATCGCGACCTCAAGATGTTCGGCTTTTTCGAGATGCTGGTCTTCGTGGTCTTGATTCTCTCGGGATTCTTCTACATCTGGAAGAAAGGCGCTCTCGATTGGGCCGAAACCGGACGCTCCGGGCGGAAGTAGAACGAGCACCATGCTACCCGATCACTTGAAAGAACATTCCGCGGCCGTCGCTATAGACGCATTCGATGCCGATGCCGTGCAGGCCGGCAAGTTCGCCTACGGCGAGTTGACGCTGGAGATCGCTCCGGCCAAAATCGCCAGCGTTTGCGGATTTCTCAAGTACGATCAGAAATTCATCCGCGTGAGTTCGGTGACCGCGGTGGACCGCTACCCCGCCGAACCGCGCTTCGAAATTGTCTACCACCTGCATTGCATGGAACGCAATGAGCGACTGCGCCTGAAGTGCCGCCTGGCGGGCGCGGACGCCGCGATCGATTCCGTCACCGGAGTCTGGCGGGGGGCCAACTGGTACGAGCGCGAAGTGTTCGACCTCTTCGGTGTGCGCTTCCTTAACCATCCCGATTTGCGCCGCATCCTGATGCCGGACGACTGGGAAGGGCATCCGCTGCGCAAGGATTACCCCATCACGGGGCAGAGGGTTTAGTCATGAGCGAATCGGGCGTTCCGGTAGTGGCAGGCGCCGAGGTGGAGGAGGAGCAGTCGCCGGGCGGCGGCCGCCGCATGGTCCTGAACATGGGGCCGCAGCACCCGTCCACCCATGGCGTGCTGCGTCTGTTGCTGGAACTGGACGGCGAGACGATTGTTTCCTGCCGGCCGGATATCGGTTTTCTGCACACCGGCATCGAGAAGGAATTCGAAGTCAAGACATACCAGCAGGCGGTCACCCTGACCGACCGCGTGGATTACCTCGCGCCGCTCTCCATGAACCTGGGCTGGTGCCTGGCGGTGGAAAAGCTGCTCCAACTGGAGATCCCGCCGCAGGCCCAGTGGATGCGCGTGATGCTCACCGAACTCACTCGTCTCAACAGCCATCTGGTGTGGC
>PLDO01000119.1 GCA_003136215.1 Bryobacterales bacterium | reverse complement strand
TCGGGCTTATCTTAACGCCTATGCACAGACCCCGTGGGCGCCCCGGCCCACGGCCTGCCGCTCCGGCGGCGTCACGTGACCGCGCGCTCCGCGTGGTAGGAACTGCGCACCAGCGGACCCGATTCCACGTGAGCGAAACCCATCTCATAACCGGCCCGGCGCAGCTCCTCGAACTCCCCCGGCGGTACGTAGCGCACCACGGGCAAGTGCTTGGGCGAAGGCCGCAGGTACTGCCCAATCGTTAGAATCCCGACGTGGCGCGCGCGCAGGTCGCGCAGCGTTTCGAGCGCTTCCCCCGTGGTTTCGCCCAGTCCGAGCATCAGCCCGCTCTTGGTGGGAATGTGCGGCGCCAGTTGGCCGGCATACGCCAGCACGTCGAGCGACCGCTCGTAGCGCGCCCCCAGACGCACCTGGCGGTAGAGCCGCGGCACGGTTTCGGTGTTGTGGTTGAGCACGTCGGGGCGCGCCTCCATGACGGTCTCCACGGCGGCGAGATTGCCCTGGAAATCGGGGATCAGCACCTCGACGCCACACCCTGGAACGCGCTGGCGAATGGCGCGGATCACCATGGCGAACAACTCGGCGCCGCCATCCGGGCGATCGTCGCGGTTGACGCTGGTGATGACGGCGAATTTGAGCCCCATCAGCGAGACCGCCTCGGCGATGCGCGCGGGTTCGTCGTAGTCCACCGGCAGGGGGGCGCCCTTTTGCACGGCGCAGAACCCGCAGCGGCGGGTGCACACGTTGCCCAGCATCATGAAGGTGGCGGTGCGGCGATTCCAACACTCGCCGACGTTGGGGCAGGCCGCGCTTTCGCACACGGTGTGCAGGCGCAGGCGGTCGATGAGGCCCTTGAGATCGCGATAGTTCTGGCCGGTGGGCGCGGGGGCGCGCAGCCACTTGGGACGATCCAGCGTGGGGGCAATGGAAACCAGCACTGGCTCTATTGTACCGGGATCGCGGGGACGTTGACTTTGGCCGCGGCTTTCAACAGCAGGTCCCAGTTACCGGAAGCGATGGGCAGGCCGTTGACGCGGCGCTCCGCCTCCATGCGCCATTCCGGGTCGCCCGCCACCATCACCTCGTGGAAGCCGGGGGCGGCGGGGGTGGATTTCATGATGTGGACGAGCTGCTCCACGCGCGCGGTGAACTCTTCCACGGGCATGAAGCGCGCCACGTCGATGGCCAGGAACATCTGGCTGACGCGCACGGTTTTGCCGCGGAAACGTATGCCGCCGACTTCGTTGCACATGGCGCCGCCACCCAGCACGGAGCAGAGGATCTCCACCATCATGGCGAGGCCGCTGCCCTTGTAACCACCCAGCGGCATCAGCATGCCCTGGTAGGCGGCTTTGGTATCGGTAGTGGGCACGCCTTTGGAATCGAAGGCCCAGCCGGCGGGGATCTCCGGCTGGCCGTTGAGGAACGCCTTGAAGACTTTGCCCGCCGCCACAGTGGTGGTGGCCATATCGAGCAGCCATGGGCCGGGGACGGACATGCAGATCGGGTTGGTGCCCAACTGCCCTTTCATGCCCTGCCACGGCGGCACGATGGGGGAAGCGTTGCACATGACGATGCCGATCTGTCCGGCGGCGCGCATTTTCTGCGCCCACCAGGCGGCGGCGCCGAAGTGGTTGGACTCCTTGGCGATGACCAGGGCGAGACCTTGCTGGCGCGCGATGCGCACGGCGTGGGCGCAGCAGGTTTCCGCCACCCACTGGCCGAGCCCATTCTGCGCGTCGAAATGGAGGCAGCAGCCGGATTCGGAAATCACCCGGCCATCGGTAATCGGGTCCATCTCGCCGGCGAGCAACTGGTCGACGTAAAAGGGCAGAAGCTGGATGCCGTGGGAATCCACGCCACGCAGGTTGGCGGCAATCAGGCACGCGGCGGCGACTTCGGCTTTATGGCGTGGCACTCCGGCGCCTTGCAGAATGGCTTCGCAAAAATGCGTCAGTTGGTCGACAGGTACGGTGGGCATGTAGTTTCAGGGTAACGCGATGGAGGGGCAGGACCAAACGGGGATGTGGGTTTTGGCGAGAGAACACTTCGGGCTGGAAAACGGAGAGCGTTGCGGCGGCCGGGGCTTCGCGGATTGATCGCCGTGCGTATCCGGCCGCCAGAATCTACGAAGACGTAGGAAACAAGGCTGGATGGTCCTGCGGCGGGCGTGGAGGTCATTTCCCTGCCAGAGCTAGCTTGCATTCTTCGAGAATTGCGTTCGAAGTCTGGCGATTTCTTCGCTGGATGGAGTCCAGTCCGCGCCGCAGGTATTACAGTGGAACACCAACGCGTCGGACTTCAACGCTGCTTCGAATTCATCCCGGTTAAATTTAACGGTCTGGTTGTGATTATTCGGACAGTCAGTATCAAACTCCAGGCGGTCGCTCATGAGTCCTCCGGCTGCTTGCAGTTTTCGTCGATCTCTTGCCCTACGGTGCGCTGCCGGATCTCAAAGTGAACGTCTTGCTGCTCGGGCACTCCGGCCCAGCGCCTGCTCGTGGAGTCTTGTCAATTCTTGATAGTAGCGCAAACCCGGTCCTGCAACCGGCCATACTGACACGCCCGGGATCTTCAGGAAGATCTTCGGCTAACCGGAAAGTGGCAACCGATTCGGCGTTGTGGACCAAACGCGGCGATATCGGAAAATGAGCGGCCGGCGGTTGCCACCGGCGCGTACGCTCGCTCCGCACGCAGGCGCCATCCTCTATAATGAGTCTTTCCAATCTGCAACAACCTTATCCGAGAAGAGGAGCAATCATGGCTGCGAAGCGTATCGGCATTCTGACCGGTGGCGGCGACGTCCCGGGACTGAATTCCGTGATCAAGACGGTGGTATACCGCGGAAGTGAGATCGGCTGCGAGGTGATCGGTATTCGCCGCGGCTGGGAAGGCTTGACGCACGTCAACCTGCAGGATCCGGCGAGCCGCGCCCGCTACGTGCTGCCGCTCAATCGCGAGAACACGCGCACCATCGACCGCACGGGCGGCACCTACCTGCACAGTTCGCGCACCAACCCGTCAAAAATGAAGAAACTGCCTCCCGTGCTGGAAGGGCAGGACTTCCCGGTGAACGAGTCTACCAAGAAGGGCGTCACCTCCAAGGTCATCGACGTGACCAAGGCGGTGCTCAAGAACATCGAGACGCTCAACCTGGATTACCTGATCGCCATCGGCGGCGACGACACGCTGAGTTATGCCGCGGAGCTGGACCGCCGGGGCTTCAACGTGATCGCGGTTCCCAAAACGATGGATAACGACGTGCAAAACACGGAGTATTGCATCGGCTTCTCCACCGCCATCACGCGCGCCATGGATGCCATCGAGCGGCAGCGCACCACGGTGGGCTCGCACGAACGCATCGGCCTGTTCCGCGTTTTCGGACGCGACGCCGGGTACACCGCGCTTTACACGGCGTACGTCACCAGCGTACGGTGCTGCATCCCGGAGTACAAGGTGGATTTGCAGAAGCTGATCGAGCTACTGGTGACGGATAAGAAGAACAACCCGAGCAACTACTCGCTGGCGGTATTGAGCGAGGGCGCCGAGTGGGTAGGCTACACGGTGAAGGAATACGGCGAAGCCGACGCCTTCGGCCATCGCAAGAAGATGTCCGTGGCCGAAGACCTGAGCAACGAGATCAAGAACGCCACCGGGGAGGAAACCATCGTCAGCGACCTGACCTACGATCTGCGCTCCGGCAGCGCCGATTTCGTGGACCGCATGGTGGCCTCCACCTTCGCCGGAATGGCGCTCGACGCCATCGCCAAAGGCCAGCGCGGCCTCATGACGGCTATCTCCAACGGCTGCTTCAGCATGGTCGGGATTCCCGATCCCAAGCTGGGACCCCGCCGCGTGGAACTCGCCACCATGTACAACACCGACCGCTACCGCCCCACGTACGACCAGAAAGTCGGCCTGCCGATCTTCCTGACGCGGGCATAGGTTGGTGTGCTTGAAGCAAATCGCGACTTTCATCGGAGCCGCGACCGTCAGGGAGCGGTTTCCTCGGACGGGCACTATTCTCGAGGACGGCTTCAATTGAACTGGAGGCGGTTGTTTTCCAGAAAGCCCGGCGCGCGGCTCACCCCTGAGCTGCGCGCCCGCATACAGACCTCCTTCGACGAAGCCGCGCGCGACGAGGAGCACTTCCCGTCCACCATCGATCCACGCATCTATCACGTCAAGCTCATCCACGAACATCTGGGGAATCTGGCCGGCCGGCGCGTGCTCGACGTGGGTTGCGGCAAGGGACGCTTCGCCCGAGTCTTCCAGGAGCAGGAGCCGCGCGCCGAATTGTGGGGTCTGGATATCTCCGAGGAAATGCTGCGCTATGTGCCCGCCGGGATTCGCACCCGCGCCGGCGCTATGACCGACTTACCCTTCGAGGACGCCTTCTTCGATGGCGCCTACGCCACCGAGAGCCTGGAACATGCCGTGGAGATCGAGAAGGCGGTGAGCGAAATCTGCCGCGTGGTGAAGCCCGGCGGCCGCATCGCCATCATCGATAAGAATGCCGAACATTGGGGCCGCCTGCACACTCCCGAATGGGAGAAATGGTTCACCCGCAAGGAACTGGAGCGGCTGTTGCGGCGCGATTGCCGGGAGGTTTCCAGCCGCTTCGTGTCTTACTGGGAAGACGTCGAGCCGGACGGGCTGTTCCTGGCGTGGCTGGCAGTGAAGTGACAAAGCGCCACCCCCACAACGCTCCCAGTACGTTTAGTCCGATCGCTTGAGTTCCTCCCACAGGGCATCGTTTTGGCGCAAAATCTACGTAAAATCATATAGCGCTGTTGCCTTTCTACACGATTTAATTCAATCGTTTAGCTTCTCAGCCCCATACAAAAATATTGCTTGACGAGACAAGGCCGGCGGTTCTAGACTCACTCCAATACTCACCGCACTCGGTGGGAGCAAGAGACACCTGTCTCAATCTAGGTAACTCAGAGGAGAAAAGGGGATATGAGTTTGCGTTGTGGTTTTTCTCGCTTTGCCCCCGGGCTGTTAGTGCTAAGCCTGGTGATTTTTCTAGGCTTCGGAAGCACCGCTGCCTGGTCCCAGGCAACTTCGTCCGCCTCGCTGGTGGGCCTGGTGACGGATGAGCAAAACGCCCCGGTAGCGGGAGCGGAAGTGCGCGTCGTGGATTCGGGCACGGGCGCGAGCCAGACAACTCTCACCAACGATACGGGCCGCTACGTGATTGTCAACGTATCGCCCGGGACGTATGCAATCTACGTCAGCAAACAGGGCTTCACGATCCATAAGATCAACGCGCAGAAAGTGGACGTGGGCACCACGATGACGGTCAACGCGACGCTGAAAGTCGGCGCTACCACCACCACCGTGGAAGTGACGGCGACGGTGGGGGCGGACTTGCAGACCACGAACGCGACGGTGGGCAACACGCTGACCAGCGCGTCGTTGATGCTGCTGCCCAACATGGGACGCGACGTGTCCACACTGGCGGTGCTGCAGCCCGGCACCACGCCGGGCGGCATGACGGCCGGGGCGTTTTCGGACCAGAACGTGTTCACGCTCGATGGCGGCAACAACTCCGACGACATGGCCGGCAACAACACCAGCTACGTCACGAACTTCACCGGCACGGGCGGGACACAGACCAACGGCAGTCCGTCCGGCATCGTGCCCACTCCGGTGGAAAGCATCGAAGAGTTCAAGGTGGGGAGCTTCAATCAATCGGCCGATTTCTCGGGTTCCATCGGATCGCAAATTCAAATGGTGACCAAGCGCGGCACCAACAGCTATCACGGCTCCGCCTACGGATTCTATTTCGCCACCAATGTGGGCGCGGCCAATAGCTGGTCCAACAATCACACCCCGTCGGGAGGCCTGACTTACACCGCGCTGCCCTCCAATCACCGCGACCGCTTCGGCGGTTCGCTGGGCGGCGTACTGCTTCCCAAACTTCTGGGCGGCAAGACGTACTTCTTCGTGAACTACGAAGGCAGCCGCTTCCCCAACGTCAGCACCATCGAGAAGAACTCGCCCTCCGCGCTGCTCCGGGCCGGCGTCATTCAGGTGGCCGATGCCAGCGGGAAATTCCAGGCATATAACCTGAACCCGAATCCGGTGACGGTGAACGGCGTTACCTATCAGCCGGCGCAGTGCGGAAGCAGCCTGTGCGATCCGCGTGGGCTTGGCCTCAACCCGGTGGTGCAGAAAATATGGCAGTATATGCCGATGCCGACCGATTTCACGGGAGCGGCCGGCGACGGTGTCAACGTGGGCGGATACATCGCCCCCGTCCGCGCGCCTCTCAATACCAACTCCTACGTGGCGCGCATCGATCACGATTTCAACGAGAAGAACCGCTTCTACGCTACCTACCGCTACTTCACGCTGACCAGCCTGACCACCAACCAGGTGGACATCGGCGGCCTGGTGGGCGGCGCCCCGCTGGGGACCCCGGTGGCCACCGCGCCGCGCGTCCAGAAACCCTCCTTCTGGGTGGTCGGCCTGACCAGCGCCATCACGCCCACCATTACCAACGATTTCCGCTGGAACTACTCGCGCAATTACTGGCAGTGGTTCCT
>PLDO01000332.1 GCA_003136215.1 Bryobacterales bacterium | reverse complement strand
ACGGCATCGGCGAGCGCGCGGGCAACTGCTCGCTGGAAGAGATCGTGATGATCCTCAAGATGCGCGCCGACAGCTACCCTTACCACACCGGCATCCACACGGAGCACCTTTTCTCGGCCAGCGAACTGTTGACCTCCATCATCACCTTCGGGCCGCAACCCAACAAGGCGATTGTGGGGCGCAACGCCTTCGCGCACGAGGCCGGGATTCACCAGGATGGCTACCTGAAAGAAAAGACCACCTACGAGATCATCGACCCGCGAATGGTGGGCGTGCCCGAGGGCAGACTGGTGCTCGGCAAGCATAGCGGACGCCACGCGCTCAACGAGCGCGCGCAGCGCGCGGGCTTCGACCTTTCCAAGCAGGAACTCGACGAGTTGTACCATCGCTTCACGGCGGTAGCGGACCATCGCAAGAAGGGGCTGATGGACGAAGAAATCGTCCGCCTCATCCTGGAGGGACGGAAAGCTATGAACGCGGTGGCGGCAGACTAATGAATCTCAACGTTCTGGTTCTCCCCGGTGATGGCATCGGCACGGAAGTAACCCGCGAGGCGGTGCGCGTGCTGCGCCACGTCGCGGCCAAATGGAATCATACGCTGAACATCACGGAAGGGCTGCTGGGCGGCATCGCGATTCACCAAACCGGCACGCCGCTCCCCGAGGAAACGGCGCGACTCGCCGCCGCCGCCGACGCCACCCTGATGGGCGCGGTGGGCCTCCCGGAATTCGATAATGCACCTCCCGAGAAGCGGCCGGAAAAGGGCCTGCTCGGGCTGCGCCAGGCTCTGGGCGTATATGCCAATCTACGCCCGGTCCGCGCGTACGCATCGCAACTGGAGTCTTCACCGCTGAAGAACCACCTGGTGGAAGGCACCGACATGATCATCGTCCGCGAACTGACGGGCGGGATCTATTACGGAACTCCGCGTGGAATTACTGGAAACGGAGCGGAGATGCGGGCGGTCAATACCATGACTTACACGCGCGCGGAAATCGAGCGCGTAGCCCGCATGGCCTTCCACCTGGCGCGCGCGCGCCGCAAGAAAGTGACCTCGGTGGACAAATCCAACGTGCTGGAGAATTCGCAGCTCTGGCGCCGTGTGGTCACCGAGATGGGCAAGGACTATCCCGATGTGGAACTGGATCACATGCTGGTGGACAACTGCGCCATGCAGCTCATCCTCAACCCGAAGCGCTTCGATATCGTGCTGACCGAGAACATGTTCGGCGATATCCTGAGCGACGAAGGCGCGGTGCTGGCGGGCTCCATCGGCATGTTGCCCTCGGCCTCCCTCGGCGACCGGCGCCCGAGTGGGGCTTCGGTGGGGCTGTACGAGCCGGTACACGGATCCGCCCCCGACATCGCCGGGCAGAATAAAGCCAATCCGCTGGGCGCCATCGGTTCGGTGGCGGCCATGATGGCCTACAGTTTTGGTTTGAAGGAAGAAGCCGCGGCGGTGGAAACAGCCATCGAAGCGGTCCTCGAAAGCCGCCACGTTACTGCGGACTTGAGGCCTTCCGGCGCGCCTGCCACCACCGAACAGGTTGGCCTGGCAGTATGCGCCGCAATCGGCTGAGCGCGGAACCTACCGGTCCCCGCGCTCAGCCATAATAGAAGCTGGCCCGTCCAGCGATTCCCTTATGCCACGCACCATCATCGAAAAACTCTGGGACTCTCACATAGTCCACGAGCGCCCCGGCGCTCCCACCCTGTTGTTCATCGACCTGCACCTGGTCCACGAGGTGACGTCGCCGCAGGCGTTCCAGGGGCTGCGCGAGCGCGGCCTCAAGGTGCGGCGTCCCGATCTGACCATCGCCACGGCGGACCACAGCATTCCCACGTCGGACCGCTCGCTGCCCATCGTCGACAAGATCGCGCTCAAACAGCTCGACCAGCTGGAAACCAACTGCGCCGAGTTCGGCATCCGCTGCCTTGGGGTGCACAGCAGCCAGCAGGGCATCGTGCATGTGATCGGCCCCGAGTTGGGACTGACGCAGCCCGGCATGACGGTGGTCTGCGGCGACAGTCACACGGCCACGCACGGCGCGTTCGGCGCGCTGGCGTTCGGCATCGGCACCAGCGAAGTGGAGCAGGTGCTGGCCACGCAGTGCCTGCTGCAACGCCAGTCGAAGACCTTCCAGGTGCAGGTGGAGGGCCGGCTGGGCGCGGGCGTCTCCGCCAAGGACATCATCCTCGCGCTGATCGCGCGCATCGGCATTGGCGGGGGCACCGGCAGCGTCTTCGAATACACCGGCAGCGCCATACGCACGCTGGGCATGGAAGAGCGCATGACGGTGTGCAACATGTCGATTGAAGGCGGCTCACGCGCCGGCCTGGTGGCGCCCGACGACGCCACTTTCGAATACCTGGCCGGCCGCCCGCACGCCCCCAAGGGCGCGGAGTGGGACGCGGCCATCGCCCGCTGGAAGCAACTTCCCACCGACGCAGGCGCGACTTATGACCGCACGGTGAGCATCGACGCCGACGCGCTAGAGCCGATGATCACCTACGGCACCAACCCCGGCATGGGTGTCTCTATCAACGCGCCGCTGCCGGAACCGTCGCAGGTGGCCGACCCCATGGCGCGCGATTCCATCACCAAGGCGCTGGCCTACATGGGACTGGAAGGCGGCAAGCCGCTGGTGGGACACCCCATCGACGTGGTCTTCATCGGCAGCTGCACGAATTCGCGGATCAGCGATCTGCGCACCGCCGCGGGCCTTTTGAAGGGCCGCAAGGTGAGCGACAAAGTGCGCGTGATGGTGGTGCCCGGGTCGCAGGAAGTCAAACGGCAGGCCATCGCCGAGGGGCTGCCCGAGATCTTCCGCGCCGCCGGCTGCGAGTGGCGCGAGCCCGGCTGCTCCATGTGCATCGCCATGAACGGCGACCAGCTTTCGCCCGGCCAGTACAGCGTTTCCACCAGCAATCGCAATTTTGAAGGACGGCAAGGCAAGGGCGGGCGCACCTTCCTGGCCAGCCCGCTGACCGCCGCCGCCAGCGCCATCACCGGCGTAGTCACCGACGTGAGGACACTGCTATGACGCCATTCACCAACTTCGAGAGCCGCATGGTCAAACTGCCGTTGAACAACGTGGACACCGACCAGATCATCCCGGCGCGCTTCCTGAAGACCACCTCCAAGCAGGGTCTCGACCGGCAGCTTTTCAACGATTGGCGCTACGACGCGGCGGGCAATCCGAACCCGGATTTCGTGCTCAACCGGCCCGAGTCGCAGGGGGTGCAGGTGCTGCTGGCGGGCGACAACTTCGGGTGCGGCAGCTCGCGCGAGCATGCTCCATGGGCGCTCACGCAGTGGGGTTTTCGCGCCGTGATCTCGACCAGCTTTGCCGACATTTTCCAGCAGAACTCGCTGAAGAATTCGCTGCTACCCATCATCGTGCCGCCGGACGTGCACGCGGAATTATTCGCCGCCGGCCCCGGCGCCACGGTGAAGATCGACCTGCCCAACCAGACGCTGACCACTCCCAGCGGACGGGTGGTGAAGTTCCCGGTGGACGCCTTTTCGAAGCACTGCCTGGTCAAGGGGGTGGACGAACTCGGCTACATTTTGGAGCAGGTCCCGGAGATTGCCGCCTACGAAGGCACGCACCCGGCGGCCATCAACGCGTTGGGGTAGGACAGGCGGCGGAGTTGGTGGGGAAATCGGGAATTGCGGTGGACAGGCCAGGAGGCCTGTCCTACAGCTCTTCGTCGAAGCAGACGGCGACTTTGCCGCACTTGCCGGAGGCCATCAGGGTGTAGGCCTGGTCCACGTTATCGAGCGAAAAGCGGTGGGTCACCAGGTCGGCGGGATGGAGGTTCCAGCGCACCAGGCGCTCCACTAACTCTTCCATCAGCCAGGTAGACGTCACCCAACTGCCGTAGATGGTCTTCTGATCGTGGATGATGTCGGGCGACGGGTTGAACTCGACGCGTCCGCCTTCGCCGAGGAAGACGATGCGGCCCCACCTGCGGGTGGCGCGTATGGCGGTGGCGCGGGCCTGGTCGTTGGCGGAGCAATCCACGGCGCGCTCCACGCCCATGCCGCCGGTAAGCCGGCGGACTTCGGCGACGTTATCGGGGCCGCTCTCCAGGACTTCGTCGCAGAGCTTGAGGTCGAGCGCCAGTTGCATACGCTCCTTGACCACGTCGATGCCGATGATCTTCTGGGCGCCCAACTTGCGGCAGAGCGCGCCGGTGGCGAGGCCCACCGGACCGAGGCCGGTGATCAGCACGGCATGGTTGCCGGAGATGCCGATTTTCTCCAGGCCTTCATAGACGGTGCCGAAGCCGCAGGCGACCTGCGCGCCATCGGCGTAGGTCAATTCGGCGGGGAGATGGATGAGGTCTTTCTCCTCGGCGAGCAGGTATTCCGCCATGCCGCCGTCGCGCTGCCAACCGTAGGCGCGGCGATATTGGGCGCTGGTGCAGGAGATCATGTAGCCGCGGCGGCAATCGTTGCACAGCCCGCAGCCGGAGATGTGGTAGACGATCACGCGGTCGCCCACGCCGAAGCGGCGGCAGCCGGGACCCGCCTGCACGATCTGCCCGGACGGTTCATGCCCGGCCACCACGCCCTGGTAGCCTTCGGGACCTTTGCCCAGATGCTCGTGATAGATGCAGCGGATGTCGGAACCGCAGATGGTGGACGCCTTCATGCGAAGCAGCACTTCGCCGTGGCCGGGCGATGGGACCGGCACCTCCTGCAAAACGGTGGTGCTGTTACCGGGGAGGAATGCGCCCTTCATTGCGCTTTTCATTGTCCGATTACTCCGTCCAGATCCCAGAGATCTTCCCAGGTCTGGTCCTGTTTCCACAAAAAGACCTGCCCTTTGATGAGGCGGCAATTTTTATCGATGCCGGCGATGACCGTCATGTCCGCACCGGTGAGCGGCGGGCCGACCACGCCCTGAAGATTCGCCAGGTAGTTGCGAGGGTTGACGGAGAACGGGATCGGCGTGGCGCCGCGCTGTTCGGCCCACTTCACGCAGACCACGGCCGGGTGCACGCCGAGGCGCCGGGCGATGGAGACGATCACCGGGTCTTCGACGTCCACCGTGTCCAGCGGCGTGCGGTCGCGCTGGGGCCGTCCGGGGGAACCGATGGGGCTATAGGCGATGGGCTCGATGCCGGCGGCGCGCACGAACTCGAACAGTTCGGTCTGCTGCAAGTGCGGGTGCATCTCCATTTCATTGACGGCCGGTTGGATGCGTGCGTCGGGGAGCAGCAGCTTGAGCTTGGGGATGGTCATGTTGCTGGTGCCGATGTGGCGCACCAGCCCCAGTTCCACCAGTTTCTCCATCTGACGCCATGTCTTCATGTAGTTCTCGTGGAT
>PLDO01000594.1 GCA_003136215.1 Bryobacterales bacterium | reverse complement strand
GCAGGTCGCCGCCGCCGATGCGGGCCAGCGGGCGTGGATCGGGCGAACGGCCCCGGCTCGCCGCCAGGGTCCAATGCTCGCCGCCGTCGGTGGACTGGAACAGCCCGCTGCCGGGGCCGCCGGAGCGGAAGGTCCAGCCCTGGCGGCGGAAGTCCCAGAGCGACGCATAGAGGGTCTTGGGCGCCCGCGGATTCATGGCCAGCATGGCGCATCCGGTGGAAGCGTTGGCGCCGGCCAGGACTTTGCGCCACGACTTGCCGCCGTCGCTGGTTTTGTAGACGCCGCGCTCGTCGTTATCGTCCCAGAGATGTCCGGTGGCGCAGGCGAAGACGGTGTTGCCGTCGGTGGGGTCGATGAGGATTTTGGGGATGTGCTCGGAATCCTTGAGCCCCAGGTTGGTCCAGTTCTCGCCGCCATCGGTGGATTTATAGATGCCGTCCCCGATGGAGACGCTGTTGCGAACCCAGCTTTCGCCGCTGCCCACCCAGACAATTTTGGGATTGGCGGGGTCGATGGCGACGGCGCCGATGGATTGCACCGCGGGGTTATCGAACACCGGTTTGAAACTGGTGCCGGCGTTGACCGATTTCCAGACGCCGCCGCTGGCGGAAGCGGCGAACACGGTGAGGCGTCCGCCGTCATTGACGGCGGTGACGGCGGCGATGCGGCCGCTCATCTGCGCCGAGCCGATGTTGCGCGCCGGCAGACCGGAGATTGTGCCGGCGTCGAAGCGCACCGGAGCCTGGGCGAAGAGAGCGGGGACGGCGAGCAGGAGGGCGAATCGGAGGGTGCTCATCTTATAACTCCCTGCCGGGTGCGGCGGGCATCCTGAACTCGGCGGGATCGAGAGTTACGTTGGGCTCAATCCTGTCGTAAGTGATCTTAGACCGGCTTTCCGGGTTCTGCCGGCTGCCGACCTCATAGGTAAACGGCATGTAGACGCCGCCCACCAGTTTGTACGACCCGCACTCGACGACGGTTTCGCGCACCGCGCCGTGTATAAACTGCACTTTTTCCATGCGTACCTCGAGGAACGTTTCGGGGTCCAGGTAGTAGTAATAGATGTCGCCGTTCTTGAGAGTGACCTTGAGACGGTAAACGTCGTCGCCATCGAGCGTGTCCTTGCCGATGTACTCGACGCGGTTGCCTTGCGCCTGGTAATCCACCAGGGGGCCGAAGAAATTGGCCTCCTCCACGAGGGTGCGGAGTTCGTCGTCGCCGAGGAGTTCGGGGTCCCTGCGGCCCTCGAAGGGAGAGATTTTCCAGCCGCTGGTTCCGTCGTAGGCCGCAATCTGCGTCATGCCCTGTATGGTGAAGCTCTGGCGGAGCAGGTTCGGCGCCATGGAGAGGGAGCCCACTTGTAGGGTGAAGCCACCGCCCTGCTGCACTTTTCCGGTGGCGCGCAGGCTGTGGATGGCCTTGATCTTGTCGAGGCCTCCCTTGGCTTGCAGATTGCGGTTGACGAGCTCTTCGGCGGTTTGAGCGGAGAGTATCGCTGCAAACGCGGCGGCGAACAGTAGCTTCGGGAAAGTGTTCATGGATCTAGCCTCAGACGTGCAGATTTCCTATTAGTTTGGCACAGAAAGGGCGAACGGGAGGGCGGGCGTGGCGAAGGAGGATGTGGTTTGACGCGGAGACGCGGAGGCGCGGAGCAAGACGCCGAGGACCAGGAGGGAGGGAGAAGGACGAATTCGCGCCGTGGTGCGGCGGAGACAGCGGAGGGTCCGAGCTGCGCTCGGATTGACAGGCTGAAGCCTGTCCCACCAAGGCTTGACGAAGAGTCAACGGGTTGCGCAAGGGGGCGTGGCGAAGGAGGATGTGGTTTGACGCGAAGACGCGGAGGCGCGGAGCAAGACGCCGAGGACCAGGAGGGAGGGAGAGGGACGAATTCGCGCCGTGCTGCGCCTTCGCCGAAGGCCAAGAGCTCATGCGGCAACGTCGAAGATGGCATTCACGGACACTTCAAGACCAATTAACGGGAATGTGTACCGCGTACCGACTTCGGCGGCGAATAGAGGGGCAGAAAGGAGTCGTTCTTGATCGCAACTCGAAGCCTGCCCGCTCTGTCCAAAACCCAACGGTGGTCGATCCGGCATTGGTTTGCCGTATTAGGTTCCAAGACAATCTCACCAGCATTGGTCGTACCGGCCACCGCGAACGACGTACCGCACTTGACCGCCTTCAAGTGCGACAAGCCCTGCTGGACGGCAATTTCCACATGGGGGCCGCCTCTCTTGAAGTCGAACACTTGAACGAACGAGTACTTGCCGCCTTCGGAGATCACGCCCAAAATGTGTTGGCCGTCGTTCGAAAAACCGTCTAGATGAACCGAGACCCTTCGCCCCCCCTCGGCGATACTGTTGGTGAAACCGTAGCCTGTATCAGGTGGTTCTTCGTGGCCATCGGGAAGTGTGATGTGAAGGTGATACTCCGCCATGCACTGGTGTGAATTTTTCATGTGGTCGTCATGAGTTTGGACCTTAAGCACGGCGGCGACGCCACCCGGTCCGGTCTTACTGCGGGTCTCTGTGTCTGCCACGTTGGAACAATCTATGGATTGGCCGTAAGCATAGTGAATTGCCGCTAGGAAGAGCCACGCTCTGGTGATTCTGATCGAAACCACGATCTCACGTTAGCATTCATGAGCCAAGACGACGACCACTGGGTCGGATAATCATTGAAAGCCGGCGATGCCGGAAACTGCGCCACGACGGTTCCTTATTTGCCGGGCCAATTTCCAGAAACACCCACATCGCTCCCGAAGTGCCCACCACTGGATAAATAGAACCTGCGGGCGACGTGTATTTGCTCGGTGCCGCAGAGCGCAAAATCCAACCCGTCAGGTCGCCAAAGAGCATCGCTGACGCGGCGAACAAGACCAGCGCGCGCAACGGCCGAAGCCTGTTCGACAGGACTACACCAATCATGCCGAGTACGATGTCAGCGACCGCGAGAAACAGCGCGATCCCTAGATTGAGGCTGTCGGAGACGAAGACGGGTTCTCCGAACCCCACCGCGAAGCCCAAGAGGGACGCTGGTATCGTCACGAGGAGAACGTTTACGATATTCGGAACCTTGAGATCACGTCTTTGAATAAGGCGAACCGCCGTCGCAGCACCTTCCAAGGCGAAGCGGCGAAAACAGATGCGGACTCAAGCGGGCAAAATACGGGGTTGGCGGAAACTTGCCCGGCGCGGCCCGCAATGGCGGGCTAATAAACGAGAACGCCACACATCGTTCCTGACCAGCGGAAGGTCGTCAACGGCGCAAAGCGTTCCGAAAGGAATGGCTAAGTCGTAAGCTACCGGAGAAGCGGCAGACGCTAAGATGGGACGATGGCGCGTAAGGCATTGACATTTGCGGGCGTTGCCTTCCTTTGCGCCACAGGCGGCGTTAGGCGATTATGGCGCGGCGGGCGATGGAATGCAAGGGGAGATCGCGGCCAACGCGAAACGTCTATCTACGATTACGAGTCAGATACTGGGCCGAATCGGCATCCAAGCAGCATAGGTGCAGGTGGCGTGTTTGGGGGCCAGGGAGGAGGGTGAAGGGAAGCGATTTCACCCATTGTTGACCGACTCCATCGACGGAGCGCCTGGCGAGCGAAGGGTCCGAATATCGCGCATCGGCGGCTGGCCG
>PLDO01000179.1 GCA_003136215.1 Bryobacterales bacterium | reverse complement strand
ACGGGAACATCGGGACCTTGATGGCGAAGCCGATGAAGAACGCCCAGAAGACCCACTGCTGCGTGCCCAGGGGCAGGTTGAGCTTCATCAGCTCGGCGATCTCAAATGTGTAGAACCCGAATTGGTGGAAGTGCGCGAAATAGAGCGTCAGGATGCCCAGCAGCATGAGCACAGAGCCCGCCAGGGTGTACAGGAAAAACTTGATGGCCGCGTAGAGTTTTCGAGGTCCGCCCCATACGCCGATGATGAAGTACATCGGCACCAGCACCAGTTCCCAGAAAACGTAGAAGAGGAAAAAATCCAGCGAAAGAAATACGCCGATCATGCCCGTCTGCAAGAGCAGGAACATGGCGTAGTATTCCTTGACGCGGTCCTGGATGGCGTTCCAGCTGCACAGAATCGCGATGAAGCCCATCACCGTGGTGAGCATGATCAGCAACAGGCTGATGCCGTCGATGCCGATGTGGTAGTTCGCGCCCAGCGTGGGAATCCACTCCGCGCGCTCTTCAAACTGATATCCGGGATGGCCTACCTGGAAGCGCGAAACCAGCGGCAGCGAAATCAGAAACCCGGCGAAGCCCACCAGGTTCGCCCACAGGCGGATCAGGTCCTTGTTCTTGCCCGGGATGAAGAGCAGGACCGCCAGCCCGGCCAGCGGCGTCAGTAGAATGATGCTGAGTAAGTGCTGGTCCATATGGTTACCGCACAATGTAATAGCCGAAGAACACCAGGACCCCTATCACCACGAAGAAGGCGTACCCCTGCACCCGCCCGGTTTGCAGAATGCACACCGGGTAGGAGAGCATCTTCACGATAAAGGACCCCAACCGCACGGCGCCGTCGATGACCCATGTGTCCCACCAGCCCGAAAGTGTCGCCGCCATGCGGGTGAACCATCCGGCGCCGTTGACGCCGCCATCCACCACGTCGCGGTCGAACGCGCCCATCAGCAGACCGCCGCCCTTGCACAGCCCGTTGACGAACACAAAATCGTAGATCTCGTCCACGTACCACTTGTTGTAGAGGGTGCGATAGAGACCGGGCGCCGCGGCGGCGATGTTCTCCGGAATCTCCGGCTTATCGACGTAGAAATATCGCGCCACCAGGATGCCCGCCACGGCAACCCCAATCGACAGCAGCATCAGCGTCCATTCGGTGGAGGCGGCATGTTCCCCCTCGGCGGCCGAAGGGAACACCGGCGCCAGCCAGTTTTCGAAAGTGCGGAACCCCTCGCCGAACATGGTCCAGAGTTTGGGCACGCCCAACCACCCGGCGAGCACGCTGCCCAGGGCCAGCACGCTCAACACGCCGGTCATCGACACCGGCGATTCGTGAACGTGCCTGGCAACCTCGGGCGCCACGCGCGATTTGCCGTAGAACGTCAGGTACATCATCCGCCACATGTAGAAGGCGGTCATGGCGGCGGTGGTAATGCCAACGGCCCACAGAATCTTGGAGCCATGCGGCGAACTGAACGCCTGCCACAAAATTTCGTCCTTGGAGAAGAAACCCGCCAGGCCCGGAATTCCGGCGATGGCGATGCTGCCGATCCACATGGTGCGATATGTCAACGGGATCTTGTCCTTCAGTGCGCCCATGTGGCGCATATCCTGCTCGCCGCTCATGGCATGGATCACCGAACCCGAACCAAGGAAGAGCAGAGCCTTGAAGAAGGCATGCGTGAAGAGGTGGAACACGGCCACCCAGTAGGCGCCCACGCCGAGCGCCAGGAACATGTAGCCCAACTGGCTGACCGTGGAGTACGCCAGCACGCGCTTGATATCGTTCTGCACGAGAGCGATGGAGGCCGCCAGAATCGCCGTGAACGCGCCGATAGTGGCCACCACCGTGAGCGCGATCGGAGTGAGGGAAAACAACGCCGAGGAGCGCGCCACCATGTACACCCCCGCGGTCACCATGGTGGCCGCGTGGATCAGAGCGGACACCGGTGTGGGACCTTCCATGGCGTCCGGTAGCCAGATGTAGAGCGGGAACTGCGCCGATTTGCCGGTAGCGCCGAAGAACATGCACAGCGCGATGATGGTCAGCGTGCCGATGCCGGCCGTCTCCGGCAGGAAAGCCCCGCCGCGCAACACGGTATTGACGTCCGTGAAGCGCAGCGTGCCCAGCGTGCTCAACAGCAACAGCATGCCGATAATGAAGCCCGCATCGCCCACGCGATTGACGATGAAAGCCTTCTTGCCCGCGTCGCCCGCCGACTTCTTGTGAAAATAGAAACCGATCAGCAGGTAGCTGCACAACCCCACGCCTTCCCAACCGACGAACAGCAGCACATAGTTGTTCGCCAGCACCAGCATCAGCATGAAGAAGACGAACAGATTGAGGTAGCCGAAGAAGCGGTAGTAGCCGCCGTCGTGGGCCATGTAGCCGGTGGAGTACACGTGAATCAGGAAACCGACGCCCGTCACCACCAGGATCATTACCGCGCTCAGCGGGTCCAGCAGAAAGCCCCAGTCCATCTGGAACGAGGCCAGTTGCCCGTTGGACATGTGGAACGGCAGTCCCGCGATCCAGGTGAAGTTGATCACTTCCTGCACCTTGTGCGCCTGCCGCGAAAGCTGCCACACCGCGCCGGCGGAGAACAGGAAGGAGAGCAGGATCATTCCGGGACAGATCAGATCGACGAGGAACCGGTAGGACAGGCCTCCTGGCCTGTCCCCATGCTCGTGCCCATGATCGTGCGAATGCCCTTGATCATGCCCATGATCGTGCGTGTGATCGTGCCCATGTCCGTGCTCGAAGATGGGCTCCACGCCGGGGGCCACCGCAACGTCGCTCTTGGGCTGCGGATCGAGCATCTTGCCGAAGGCCAGCATCAGCGCCGCTCCGAAGAGCGGGAACAGGGGAATCAGCCAGATGGTTTCGAGAAAATTCACGTTGTTCCTACCACTTCAGCAAGTCGATTTCATCCGCCTGCACCGTTTCCTTATTGCGGAACAGCGCGATCAGGATGCCCAGCCCCACAGCCGCTTCGGCCACCGCGTCGACAATCACGAAGATGGCGAACACCTGCCCGTTGATATTTTGCAGCGCGTGCGAAAACGCGATCAGATTGATGTTCACCGCGTTGAGGATCAGCTCGATCGACATCAGAATGATCACCACATTGCGCCGCGTCAACACGCCCACCGTGCCGATGAGCAGCAGGGCCGCGCTTAGGGCCAGATAATGAACCGTGGTTATCGGGTGCATCGTCAGATCCTCTTCTTCGCCATCACCACCGAACCCACCACCGCCACCAGCAGCAGGAGCGAGGCAACTTCAAACGGCAGCAGGTATTCCCCGAACAACGAGTCGGCGATCTGTTCCGTGTTGCCCAACCCGGCCGGCGTTCCGGCCACCAGGGGCGCCGGGAAATGGAACGAGTCGATGCCCCGGTGGATGAACCAGGCCACCTGGGCGCCCACCGCGGCCACCGCCACCAGGCCGACCAGCCAATGCCTGTTGAACTGCCGCTCCTTGGCCGCCTGGTCCAGATTCACCAGCATGATGACGAAGATGAACAGCAGCATGATGCCGCCCACGTACAAAANNCCGCGAACAGGAACTCCGCCTGTTGCAAGAGGTAAAGCCCGGCTACCCCGAGCAGGGTGACAATCAGCGAGATCGCCGCGTGCATCGCACTGTGCCGCGTGATGGTGAGAACGCCGCCGCCCAGCACCAGCAGCGCAAAAATGTAGAACAGAATCGTGTCGGTCAGCATTTGTATTGAGTGGGCTTGGGCCCCTCTTCCAGCATCTGCCGGTCCCAGATCTGGCCTTCCCGGGTGTAGGTCGCCATTTCGAAATCCTGCGTCAGCTCCAGCGCGTCCACCGGGCAGGCGTCCTCGCACAGGCCGCAGAACATGCAGCGCGAGGTGTCGTAGGTGAAGGTAGTGAGATCCTTGCGTTTGGTGACCTCGTTGCGCTCGCTGGTCACCACGATCAACGCCTCCGGACAGGCCAGGGCGCACAGGTTGCAGGAGATGCACAAGGTCTCGCCGTTGTCGGGATTGATGTTGAGCCGCGGGGCTCCGCGATAGCGCTCCGCCACTTTCGGGCGCTCCTCGGGGTACCGCTCCGTGTAGATGTACTTCGGATTCTGGTTCCGGAAAGTCACCCACAAGCCCTGGAACAGGTCCACCAGAAAGATTTTATTCAGTAAACCACGCATAAATACCAACCATCGTCCCAACCACCATCCCACTATCAATCAACGATCGATCTCACCCAACACAATGTCCAGCGTTCCGACTACCGCCACCACGTCCGCCACCAGCCCGCCGCGGATCATCCGGTCCAACGCCTGCAAATTCACGAAGCAGGGCGGCCTCACCCGCACGCGATACGGCTGGGTGCTCCCGTCGCTCACCACGTAGTATCCCAACTCGCCCTTGGGCGCTTCGATGGATACGTAGGCTTCGCCCACCGGGGGCTTGATGACCTTGCCGACCTTGCCCATGATGGGGCCTTCGGGAATGGCTTCCACCGCCTGCTGCATGATCCGCACCGATTGGCGCATCTCCTGCATGCGCACGATGTACCGGTCGTAGGTGTCGCCGTTCTGGCGGATGGGGATCTCGAAATCGTACTTCTCGTAGCCCGAGTAAGGCTGCGCCTTACGCAGATCCCACTTCACGCCGGCGGCGCGCAGCACCGGGCCGGTCACGCCGTATTCCTTGCACTCGTCGGCGTTCAGGATGCCGACGTCCTTCAATCGCCCGACCCAGATGCGATTGTTGGTGAGCAGTTCCTCGTACTCATCCACTTTGGGCACGAACATGGCGCAAAAATCGCGAATCTCCTGTTCGAAGCCGTCGTAGGTCTCGTAGAGCAGGCCGCCGATCCGGAAGGCGTGCGTGGTGAGCCGCGCTCCGCAGTACTTCTCGAAGATCTTCAGGGCCTCTTCGCGCTCGCGGAGGCAGTAAAACACCGGCGTGATGGCGCCGATATCGAGAGCGTGCGTGCCCAGCCACAACAGGTGGCTGGCGATGCGATTCAGCTCCGTGAGGATCACGCGGATGCACTGAGCCCGCGGCGGCGCTTCCACGTTGAGCATCTTTTCCACGGCCAGGCAGTAGCCCAGACCGTTGGAGATGGCCGCCACATAGTCCATGCGGTCCACGTAGGGGTTGAACTGCGCGTAGGTGCGGTTCTCGGCGATCTTCTCCACGCCGCGGTGCAGATAGCCGATGACACACTCGGTTCCCAGGACCTTCTCGCCATCCAGTTTGAGAATGATGCGCAGCACCCCGTGCGTGGAGGGGTGCTGCGGGCCCATGTTGA
>PLDO01000717.1 GCA_003136215.1 Bryobacterales bacterium | reverse complement strand
GCGCGTTTCTGGTGACCATGCCATCGGATTGCACTGATGACTGCCTCGCCAAGGCGGCTAACGCTGCGCTGGATTGATGGACTGTTCGAGGTGAACTCTTTGAGGGCACCTTTGACTTCCTCTTCGATCCGTGGCCATGTCGTGTAAGCGAGGGTCGAATCGATGATTGACCTGAGCTCGTCAATAGGCTGGAACTGACCGTCAGCTCGTTCCAGTACTCGCGGAAGGCAAAGGGCGACCGCATCGTGCAGAGCAAGTCGGCCGTGGCCCCTCACGTGAACTGGCGGTGGTGCTGGGAGTACCAAAAGAAGCAAGCCGTTCCGATCTCCTGCCTCTCGGACAACGGAAAGGAACTCCCGAGCTAGTTGGTCGGGCATGAACGTTCCGCGTTTGATTCGCTTCGCCTCCAGCATGCAATAAACAATTGGAGACTGAAGAATCCCATCTGGCTGAAGATGAAAACGTCCCTTACCTTTCGGTGGATCTTCGGCCAAATTGATGTCGCCGGGGAGAAGGCTAAAGGTGAGATCCTCGACTTGTTCGGCGAGAATCCTCAGTGTGGCTGGGCTTCCGCCTTCCGCCGACCGAATGATGCGGCCGAGGAATTCTGCGCGCGGAAGGAAATCAAGCGCCTGGAATACCTCTACGGTGAGCACGTTCTCTAGGCCAGGCCCGCCATGCCGGTACTTGCGGGCGTTGCCCTCCCAAGAGATCTCGTTTAGTAGGCGGCCGAGCGCACTAGCAGCAGTCTGCATTTTTATCGCCGGGGTTAGAGAAATGGGTGGACACGATCCACATGTAACACGCTTGGCCCCTCAATACTCTTGCCGTAGGTTGGTGATTCCGAGCGAGTCGCCATCCGGGGGCAATCCACCCGTCCGTAACGTCGCCGCCTCACCGAACTGGGTGGCCACCCTCCAGAACTTCTCCGCGGTGAACCCGGCGCCGGGGCAGTCCGGAATCTCCTCAGTCAAAGGTGCTACGTGCATGGCGCCTCAAAGCTGTCCACCGCGGAGTGTCGCTGGCTGACTGTTGTGCGTTGACGTTGGCCAACAGGCTGGGAGCCGGCCGTTTCCGCCGATCGGCACGAATTCGAGCCTGTTCTTGCGACCGGCATGTGCCCAATTGAATTGATTCGCTGATGCCGGCAGTATCGCGTGGTCCTTGCCCTCGCGGCTGAGGGGAAGCGCGCAGCCGGCACGGTCGCGGTTTAGTACCATCGCAGATAACACCATGCGGATTGACCGCGACTACACCCTCGAAACCCTGGCCCGCCTCGTCCGCATCAATTCGATTAACCCCACGCTCGTGCCCGGCGCGCCGGGAGAAAAAGAGATCGCCACGTTCATCGCCGGCTCGCTTCGCGCCTGCGGCCTCGCGGTGGAGATCCTGGAACCCGTGCCCGCGCGGACGAGCGTGCTGGCACGGCTGGCGGGCACGGGGGGCGGGCGCAGCCTGATGCTCAACGCGCACTGCGACACGGTGGACGTCCAAGGGATGGCCGAACCGTTCAGCGGGGCGACGCGCGACGGCAAGCTCTACGGACGCGGCGCCTACGATATGAAAGGCTCGCTGGCGGCGTGCATGGCTGCCGCCAAGGCGCTCAAGGACTCGGGAACGCGGCTGCGCGGCGACGTGCTGGTGGCGGCGGTGGCCGACGAGGAGTATGGCAGCCTGGGCACCACCGACATGCTCAAGCGCGTCAAGGTGGATGGCGCCATCGTGACCGAACCCACGGCGCTGGATGTCTGCCTGGCGCACAAGGGCTACCTGTGGATCGAGGTGGAGACGGCCGGGCGCGCGGCCCACGGCAGCAGGTTCGAACTGGGCATCGACGCCAACATGAAGATGGGCCAATTCCTGGCCAGGCTCGGCGAACTGGAGCGCGACCTGCGCTCGCGTCCGCCGCACCCGCTGGTGGGGCCGCCTTCGCTGCACGCCGCCCTGTTGAAGGGCGGCGCCGGCCTCAGCACGTACGCGCCTTCCAGCACGGTGCAGATCGAGCGCCGCACCGTGCCGGGGGAGACGGAGGCCCTAGCCACGGCGGAGATTCAGGCCATCGTGGACCGGCTGGCTGGCGCGGACGCGGATTTCCACGCGACGGTCCGGCCATTCTTCGCGCGCGACCCGTTCGAAGTGCCGGCCAGCGCGCGCATTGTCATGGCGGTGGATCGCGCCGTCGCCGGTGTGCGCGGCCGCCCGGCGGCCCACATCGGCGAAACGCCGTGGATGGACGCAGCGCTGCTGCAGGCCGCCGGCGTGGAGACGGTGGTGTGCGGTGCGGGCGGCGCCGGAGCGCACTCCAGCGTGGAGTGGGTGGACGTGGAATCGGTGATCCAGCTGGCGGAGATTCTGGCGGAAGCCGCGATCGATTACTGCGCGTAGGGAACCTTCGCCGGAAACGGAATTGGCAGGCGGACCCAGAGGGTACCCCGCCGCTGGCCTTGGCCTTGCGCACCGCCGCCTCCGCCTGCGGGCGCCCGCAGCCTAGGTTCAGGAGCGCCGAGAGCACGTCCTG
>PLDO01000641.1 GCA_003136215.1 Bryobacterales bacterium | reverse complement strand
TCAAAGCGGGCCTGATGGGAAACCTGATTGTCGATGCCTTCGTGGAGCGTCCCGCCAATCCGGGCCGGCGCGTCCCGTTCGGCACGCTGCCCGCCATCCCCTTCGAAATCGTGGAATAGTGGGATAAGGCTCTGCCTTGTCCATCCGAGCGAAGCTCGCATGGGCGAGCTTCGCTCGCCTGGCAAGCTGAAGCATGCCCCACCAATGCTCCGCAGCACCTGGAAATGGCCAAACTCCAGGGCGGGTCTCCAACCTGCCGCAGGTTGACAACCTGCCCCACATCTGAGGGTCCCACCTACCCTGAAAATGTGCAAACTCCAGGGGCAGGCTTCCGCGTGCCAACGCCGCCGGTGCGAAAGCCGCCTATTCCGGCGTTACGGGCTCCGCCAGCACCAACCCCGAGGGGAGTTCTTCTCCGAAGATGCGGCCCAATGTCCCGTCGTCCTCTTCCTCGCCATCGAGCACCCCCAGGAGGCGATCGGCATGCGGCAGCGTTTGGAGTTTGCTCCTCACCGCGTCGCGCGTGGCGGCGGGAAGGTCGCGCGTGGGGTCTTCGGTCCGGCGAGCCATCCCCGCCAGCGCGTCGCCGGCGGCGGGGATGCGGAGCAGCGCTTCCACCCAGCGCGAAACCGTGGCCGGCGGGATCACCAGGTTGATCGGCCCGTAGAACAGCTTTCGGGCGCCCAACCGGCCCAGGCACCACAGTTCGCTCTCCTTGAAATCGCCTGCCCTGACGCGTTTGACCAGCGCTTCGCCGAGCTCCGTCTTGGTGCCCAGCGGCAGCAATTCCAGGCTGCACGCCGAGCGCCACATTTCGCGCAACAGCGAGGGGTTGATGCGCTGCGGCTTCTTGACGCCGCGCGGCAGAAGAAAGGCGGAGAGCCGCTGGTATACATCGGTCTGCTGGTTGCGATTGAGGCCGCCCGCCACGCGCCCCCAGAAGATCCACCAGTCGATTTCGCACTGCACCTGATTTCCGTACGTCAGCCCGGCGGCGTAAACCCGGCGCGCCTGTTCGATACGGAAATCGTCGCCCGGGTAACCGAAGCCGGGGCGCAGGCAGAAGCCCGCGAGATTGAGCCAGCGGATCTCGTACGCCGGGCTTTTCTTGCGCCCGTCGGCCACCGCCAGGAACGCGTCGGCCATCTGCCGGATCGCCGCCAGCGGCCAACTATTCTTGCCCAGCCCCATGGTCTGTTCGAGCTTGGCCGGGACCTCCTCGGGCGCGACCGGCGATTTCGCCGAGGGCGAGAACACCGCTTCGATCAGATCCAGCGACCCCTTCAGCGCCTGCTCGCTCACCACCGCCGCGGCCTTGCGCTCCGCGGGCGCCGCCTTCGCCTGCTTGCGCAGTTCGAATTGCAGACGCCAGCGGTTGTCGCTGATCTTGGATTCGCACCAGCTTTCCAGCGTGCCGATCTCCGTCAGGCGCGCCCCCAGCTTCACCGGAATCAGGCGCTCTTCCGCCTTCTTGCCGAAGCGGATCACCGCATGCAGCGGCGCGTGCATGTGCAGGCCGGCATCGCCGGCGTCGAATTCCAGCACCTGCCCGAGCGCGTCGTCGGTGCGCGTCAGAGAGCTGTACAGGCGGAAGGAGACCGGGCGGTTGGCCACCAGCTGCAGGGCGTCGTTGTCGATTTCCAGCGCCGCCCCTTCCTCGGCGCCGCGCGGCACCAGGCACACCGCGGGGAACTTGCCCTCGCGTGGTTCGCCCAGCCCGATGTAGTACGTCCGCGGCAGTCCGCCGCGCACCAGCACACCGCTGCCGGTGGAGCGCGCGTAGGAATAGTATGCCGCGCCGCGCGCCACTGCCAGATCGAGGTCCGTGTTCTCGAAGATCTCCGGTCGCCGTCCGTACCAGTGGCCCACCACATCCGCGACGCGCTCGCGCAGAATCTCCGGGATGAAGAAGCCGCCGTTGAACAGAATGGCGTCCGGTGTCTGTCCCGTGGGCTCCAGGAATTCGTTGAGGTGGCGCGTCACTGCCGGGTCGGCGACGTAGGGCAGGCCGAGCTCGCGGAACAGGCTGCGCTTTTCCTCTTTGGGCAGTTCGCCGCGCTCGCTCACCGGCAGGAAGCCTTCGAGCGCCAGTTCCAACGCCTCCTCGCGCAGAATCTCCGTCTTCAGCGATTTGCCGATCAGCGACGAGCCGCTGCCCAGCACGGTGATTTCCACGCTCTTCAGATGCGCGTCGTTGAGCAGCTTCTCCTTGGCGGCCGAGCATTGGCGGCGTAGTCCGCTGCGCTGCCGTATGGAGAGCGGCACGCCGAGCTTGCTTTCCACCAGCCAGGCAAGCGTGAGATCCAGGTTGTCGCCGCCGAGCAGCAGGTGCTTGCCTACCGCCGTGCGCGTGAAGTTGACCAGGTCACCCTCGCGCGACACCCTGATCAAGCTGAAATCGCTGGTGCCGCCGCCTACGTCGCAGATCAACACGATCTGACCGTCGAACAGCTTCTTGCGCGATGCCGCGAGATTATTGGCAATCCAGGAATAGAACGCCGCCGCCGGCTCTTCCAGCAGCGTGAGTTTTTCCAGACCGGCATCGCGCGCCGCCATCACCGTGAGTTCGCGCGCTTCCTCGTCGAACGATGCCGGGACGGTGAGCACGATCTCCTGTTCGGCGAGCGGCGCGCCCATGGCCTTGTCCCACTCCTCGCGGAACTTGGCGATGATGCGCGACGAGACCTCCACCGGCGAGAGCACGCGCCCCGTCTCCTGCGAATCCCAGGGGAGAATTTTGGCGGTGCGATCGACATCGGGATTGGAGAGCCACGATTTCGCCGAGTGCACCAGCCGTGTGGGCACCAGCGCTCCCTGCTCGCGCGCGTACACGCCGACGGGTTGTCCCTCTTCCAGATAAAGGAAGGAGGGCAAGGTGCGTCGCGCTTCCACCCGTCCCGCTGCCACCAGTTGGGGCGTCTCGAAAATGTGCAGCGGCGGAAAGTCGCGATCTTCCGCTTCCCGTTCGTCGATGTATGCCAGGGCGGAATTGGTGGTGCCCAGGTCGATGCCGATTTTCATTGCACCCGCTCCCGCACATTAAACTCCAGCTTCCACCGCCGCCCGTCGCGCGCCACGCACCACAGTTGCAGCATGCCCGTCTCCGTCACGATGCTCTCGAAAGCCACCGGCACCACTTCCGACGTCTCGCCCGCGTCGAAGCTGACTTCCATGGGCGCGAGCTCTTCCAGAGCGTCGCCGAAATCTTCGATCAGATCGCCCGGCTCGTCGTTCTTGCGGCTCGCGCTGGTGAAGAAGCGGAACTCGGCGGGCTGTCCCACCACCAGGCCGAATTCGCGCCCAGGGATGCGCGTCTCCGTGCCCTCTTCCATGCCGAATGGCACCACCGCCAGCGCCTTGATGGGGGCGGGGAAGCCGGGGACGGCGGGCATCGCCGATTCCACCGCCACATAGTACGTGCGTGGCACGCCGCCGCGGATGCGCACGCCGCGGCCCGTCCGCGCGAGGCCGTAATACGCCGCGCCGCGCGCCACCGCGTGCATCAAATCTTCGCCGCTGAGCGCTTTCACCGGCGGCATCCCTTCTTCGCCCAGCCACGCGTTCAGTGTGGCGAGAAGGCGTTCGTGCACCAGCCCGGCGTTGAGTACGCCGCCGTTGAACAGCACGTGGGTCGGGCACGCCAGGCCGCTCGGCCCCCGGCGCACCGCGCCGTGCTCCGCGGTGGCCGCCTGCTGCCGCAGGAAGCGCGCCATGTGGCGCGTGATCGCCGGGTCGGCGGCGTACGGCAGGCCTAGTTCCTGCAAGCCGGCGCGCCGCTGCTGCGCGGGCATCTCCGTACTCGCCACCGCCGGCAGGAAGCCTTCCCCCAGCACCTGCTCGATATCGCTCGCCAGCAGCATCGCCTTGATGGTGCCGCCCACCAGCCCCGTGCCTTTGCCCAGAATCGTGACTGGCTGCTCTTTCGCCTTGGCTCCCGCCTCCAGCAGCTTTTCCTTGGCCACGCGGCAGTTGGCCCAAAGAGCCAGGTGCTGCCGGCTGTCGATCTTCGTGCCCTTCTCCGCCAGGCGATGGGCCACCACGCCGGCCAACGCCAGGTCCACGTTGTCCCCGCCCAGCAGAATGTGCTCGCCTACCGCCACGCGGCTCAACGCGAGCTCGCCGTTCGCCTCCGTCACCGCAATCAGCGTGAAATCCGTGGTGCCGCCGCCGATATCCACCA
>PLDO01000548.1 GCA_003136215.1 Bryobacterales bacterium | reverse complement strand
GAATTGCTGATCCGGCATCTACAGCGTCAAGGCATACGCCGCCTTGTGATGTGCACGGGATATCTTGGCGATTGCATCGAGCGGGAGATTGGCAATGGGGCCTGCTTCGGGGTTGACATCAAGTACTCCGCAGAAACCATACCGATGGGGACTGGAGGCGCCATAAAGCTCGCACAGCGGTGTTTGGATCCCGGCGCGGACTTTCTCGTCATGAACGGCGACTCGTTCGTCGAAATCGACTTCGGCCGCGTCCTCGACTTTCATCGTCAGCGACGCGCCCTGGCAACCATGGCCGTCCGGTTCGTCGAGAATTCATCCCGCTACGGCACGGTTCAGCTAGGCGCCGATAGCCGCGTCGTCAACTTTCTCGAAAAGACTGCCATCGAAGGTCCAGGCCTCATAAACGCGGGCGTATATGTCTTCAACGCCGCCACCTTCGACCACATCGACGAGCGCCCGGCAAGCCTGGAGCGGGACCTCTTTCCCAGATTCCTGGACCGCGGAGTCTATGCTTATGACCGGACCGGAGAGTTCATCGACATTGGTACTCCGCAAGACTACGCTCGCGCCAGGAACATCAGCGACCGCCTCTATGATGCGGCCCTCCTACAGAACCGTGTGACTGCCGGGAAGGGCAAGTGATGGTGTCTCAGCATTCGCGAATGCCTGACATTCGCAGATACAACTCACACACACCGTTCCGGCCCGCTGGGTGGAACCTTTCCTTTGACGACGGACTAACCATATGATTGCACAACGTCCTCTATCCGTTTTGCGTGGCCTTATTAAGAGGTTCGGGCCATCACGCACCAAGATGCGCCTCTGGGACCAGGAATTCACCACAGGTCACTGGGACTTCATCGATAATACGATGGGCGATTGCGTCTACCCGTACCTGGAAAGGTATTCCAGGAACGGGCGGCTTTTGGACCTCGGCTGCGGCCCGGGAAACACCGCCAACGAACTAGCCGCGAGCGCATACCAATCTTACGTTGGAATCGACATCTCCGAAGCCGCCCTGCAGAAGGGCCGGAAGCGCAGCGAGACGAATGGCCGAGGCGACAAGAATCGCTTTGAACTTGGCGATTTTATCTCTTACGCGCCGTCCCAGCCGTTCGACGTCATTCTCTTCCGGGAGTCCATGTATCACGTGCCCTTGAAGCAGGTCAAGGCGATGTTGCTCCGCTATTCGAACTACCTGACCGACGGCGGGGTGTTCATCGTCAGGATGGTTACGTCGCGCAGCAACGGAACCGATAACCGGCGGCTGAAATCGATGGTAGATATCATTGTGCAGGAATTCGAGGTGGTGGAGAACCGGAGCGATGGCAACGGTGGCCCAACTGTCGTGGTGTTTCGTCCCCGCCGCCGAGCATAAGTGATCCGCAGCCTTGTCAGCTATGGCACGTCGGTTACTAACTTACCTCTGGAGTTAATACGACCAAGTGATTACCACGCGCACGCCGCTTCGAATCTCGTTCTTCGGAGGCGGTACCGATTATCCCGTCTGGTACCGTCAGTTCGGCGGATCTGTACTGGCAACAACCATCGATAAGTCGTGCTATATCACCTGCCGATGGCTGCCGCCGTTTTTCGACTATCACAGCAGGATCTCCTATACGAACGTCGAGAACGTCTTGAACAATCATGAGATCCGGCATCCTTCTGTTCGCGGCTGTCTGGAGTTTCTGGGTATCGAGGAGGGCGTTGAGGTACATCACATTGCGGATTTACCTGCGCGAACAGGTCTAGGCACGAGTTCGGCCTTTACGGTCGGCATGCTTCTCGGCCTGTATGCGCTCAAAGGCAGGATGCGTGACAAGCATGCGCTTGCCGCCGACGCAATTCACGTAGAGCAGACCTTACTATGTGAGGCCGTCGGCGCCCAGGACCAGGTCAGCGCCGCACATGGCGGTTTCAATCGAATTGACTTCCATCCCGATGGCAGCATCGATGTGAAACCGGTGATCGCCTCGCAGGACCGGATAACGGAATTGGAGAGTCACTTAGCGCTCTACTTCACCGGTTTCGCGCGAACCGCTTCGCAAATCGCCCAGGAACAACTCAAGCAGACTCCGCAGCGCCATAAAGAGCTGAATCTGATGCTCGAGATGGTCACCGAGGCGCAGGCGATTATCGGCTGCTCCCATCGTTCACTGGATGATTTCGGCCGTTTGCTGCATGAAAGCTGGAAGATCAAGAAGACCCTCACCGGGAAGATCACGAACAGCAGCATCGATGAGATATATGAAGCCGGTCTCAGCGCCGGTGCCCTTGGGGGCAAACTTCTGGGTGCCGGGGGCGGCGGATTCATGTTGTTCTATGTGCCGCCAGAGCGTCGGGCAGCGCTGCGGGCCCGGCTCAGCAACTTGTTGTGCGTTCCGTTCGCGTTTTCAAAACGCGGCAGCGAAGTAGTCGTATACGAGCCTGAGGAGTTGTACGACGAGGCTCTTTCCAAAGAGCGTGGCGAGATCTATGCCGGGCGGCCCGCCACGAGCGTCAGATGGGAGTCGTGACTTGCATGCCCAGGGAGAATAAACCATGCCGGTGAAGCAGGACGGTGAAGTAAGAGCTCTTATCCAAGACCGGATCCAACGCAGCATCGATGTCAAGCTGGCGTTGCTTCACGATGCTGGCGTTTGTGAAGCCACCACACGAGTGGCCGCGCGCATCGTCGAATCTCTGGAGGCGGGCGGAAAGGTCTTCTTCTTTGGAAATGGTGGAAGTGCCGCGGACGCCCAGCACCTTGCCGCTGAATTTACCGGACGATACCTCAGGGAGCGCCGTGCTCTTCCCGCATTGGCCCTGACGGCGAATTCTTCGTCTGTCACAGCCATCGGAAATGATTATGGGTTTGACCTTGTGTTTGCCCGTCAACTCGAAGCTCTGGGCGCGGAAGGTGACGTGGCAATCGGCATTTCGACCAGTGGCAACTCCGTTAACGTGATTCGCGCCCTGGGCGTCGCCAAATCCAAGGGTCTGTTTGCCGTTGCGTTAACCGGAGCTTCCGGGGTCGGCATGAGAAACGTCGCGGATTGCACCATCCCCGTCCCGTCGGACGAAACCCCGAGGATACAGGAATGCCATATCCTGATAGGCCACATCATTTGCGAAATCGTCGAGCAAGCGCTCTTTGAAGATTCGCTAACCACAGTGGCATGCGAAACCATCCGCAACGCCTACTGAATGACGTACGTAAGATTCGTCGGCGCTGCCACCGTCACCGTGATGCCGCTCGATGATGCGTAACACGAGCTCGCGTTGAATGTCAATACGTTGCCGGTGCCATTTGCCGACCCGCCCATTACGTTTACATAACAGGCCATTGCCGGATTCATATTTGCGTGCCCGCCGGCGCCTGAAATATTTCCACCCGTGACCTCCGGGCCGATCGCTGGCCATGCGATACTGCCAAACCATGACGGCTTGACGGAGAGGTAGAACGACGCCGGAAGTGTCTGGCTGGCCGGGACGGCATTTCCGTACGGGCTAAGCGCGGACGGAACTTCGGAAGAAACCCACCGCACGGTATTGGTTGCCGTGTCATAGTTTCCCCATCGCATCAGCGACGCGCCCACTTGCGGATCGAAAGCTCCATGAGAGGTGCAGGCCGGTTGACCACAGAAGCCGTTGACCGCACTCTGCTGCTGGCCCCCATTCCCCGTGTAACCTGTCGAGTAGATGGTGGTCTGGACGGAGGAACATGTTGCCGTGGACGTCGCGTTGCACCAGTAGTTGTTGTGAAGGCCAGATTGACCCAGCACGTTGCCAATGACGTTGAAATATCTGGCGCCAGCCTGAATGATCACTGGAGTTGTCTGGGCCGTGCAGGTATTGGCCCCAGGCCCCCCGCATCCTGCCGTCTGGTTGCCAATCAGACGATTGCGAAGCACCGTATCGAAGAGGTGGGTCCCGTGGACATCATCGGCATTGTAGCCGGGGCCGATATTCCCTTCCCATAGGTTGAATGCGCTGCCAGAAGAGTGCTCGTAAAACCCGGCCTGCATCCATCCTGCGGCTCCATAAACATTGTCAATATTGAAGTTGTAGGCTATGACGTTCCCTTCACACGGTCCACTGCAACTGGGCTCGCTGTCAGTATTCTGCTGGAGTATGTTGTTCACGACAAGGTTGTTGCTGCCCACGATCTCAATTCCGTAGGATACGGTTGCATGACTGATGTTCTCAAAGGTGTAGTTGTCCTGGATTTGGGAACGCGTGGAGTAAAGGGTGCGTACATGCGAACGGTTCGCGAAAACAGAGCGGACCCCCTTGACGTAGCACTGATCGCAGTTGCCAATTGTGATGTTCTGCCCGCTCCCGGAGCTGGTATTGCAAGTCGTGCCGGCCATCGAGCTGCAGTTGTTGACGGTCAGGTTTTCCAATCCCATGCCAACAGCTTCGGAAGCCGAGTTGACGAACCACGCCTGGGGCTTCTGGCTGCTCCTCCAGTTCGGCACGTAAACCGGCGGAGTGACTGTAATGCTTGCTCCGTTGATCGCCGTCACCACGAAAGTCTGGATCTGGGAACGGTAGCATAGGGGGCTGTTACACGTGCCGTTGTTGCGCGAAAACCCGCTGCTGCCGGTTGGATTGTTGGCGCACTGCGTCCCGCCTTCCGCCACGCCAGCCAGGCAGTTCCACAACGTCCCCGTGTCGTTGGCCTCGTCGAGTTGATCCATCATCAGAATTCCGCCAACATGCAGATTGGAGAGGCTGCCTTTCGCAGGAGTAGTAGAGCCGCAATTGGCCAAGGTAAGAACCACAGACCCTTGGGAGTATCCGCCTGTCACATCGCAGACATTGGCAGGCACGTCGTTCTCGTTTAGTTGCGTGCTCTCCATGCTAACCAGGGAATTGTAAAACCCTGCGCCTCCTCCGGTAAACACAAGCAATGTGGTATCGGCTCCCTGACCCCTGAGAGTCACGTTATTATGACCGCCGAAGGTGATGCCCGATGTCAAGTTGAAGGTCCCGGCGCCGAGCTCTACATACTGCCCTGCCGCGCAGGCCGCAATAGCATTGTTGATCGTAGTTGCTGCCCCATTGTATGCCGCAATGACTGATCCGCACCGGATGCTGCGCGTCGGAACGCCGCCTGGTATGCCGGCCTGACTCCAATCGACGGCGCGGCTGGGATCGACGATGCCAGCCCACGGTTGCGCGCTGGAATGGATCGCAGTGAGGCAAAACGAAACCAGAAAAGCGAGAAGTAGATGCACTCGTCTCATAAATATTGATTTATTATAACGGGACCTTGGGTACGGGCACAATGTGGCTGATGGTTAGGAAGCGTAGTTAACCACCGGAACTGTTGTGGCCGGACCAAAGCTGTCGGTAGTGCAGTTTGGAAGCAGCCCGCGCCATCGCCCGTAACTGGTCGTATTTCTAATGAGTTATCGTTGAATTGGTTCGACCGGGTAGAGTAGGTGACTCGGACCATGGCCGATCGGGCTGCCTAAGGGAATCGTCGGATCGCCCGAAACCTCGGTATCTGGTCCGTTATGGAACCGGAACCGCTGCTACGGCGCAGTCTCGGGTCGACAAGCCGCTGAGAAAGAACACCCTTTGCGAAACGAAACCGCCAACCGCAGCACTATTAAGGGTTAGAAGGCTTAGATGCTGCTATGCGTCGCCCGCGGCCTGGCGTGCAACAATCTGCCCCACCTGCAGTGCACCGATTGCGATAGAATGCTGGCCTGATTCATCATGCGCTCGATCCTAGACTATTATCGATGTCCGCAAGAGTGCGGCCGCCTTGTCACACAACCCCGCCTGTCGGAGGAACCCGGCTTCTTCCGGTTCGGCTCGGATGCGACATGCTATGGACGCCTCGCTGGCCCCGGCCCCGGCAAGAGGGTAACCGACCGCCTCAATGACGTCTGGCCCGTGGCGGTCCCGGCCCGCGACGGTTTAAGCCTGCCCTTTGACCCGACAGAGGTGGTCGACAACCTTCGTCTGGAGCGGTATCTGGAAAACGCCACGTCCTGGGGAACGAAGGCGCGAAATAATCTCAAGAGTATCTATTACTTCTTGCGCCCGATCTCGCCCGACTTCGTACGTACCAGGGTTCAAAGAATGTACTATAGTCGCTGGCGCGAGATCCCCTTCCCGCAGTGGCCGGTCGACTTTTCCGTTGACCGGCTCCTCCAGGGCGTGTTAACTCTGCTTCTACGGCAGCAACAGCCTGACCCCATTCCCTTTATCTGGTTCTGGCCCGATGGATTACCTAGCTGCGCCATGATGACGCACGACGTCGAGGCCATCGATGGCAGGGATTTTTGTGGACGTTTGATGGACTTGGACGACACTGCCGGCATCAAAGCCGCGTTTCAGGTGGTTCCGGAGCGCCGCTACCCTGTCTCGGACGCATTCCTCGACTCCATCCGCAGCCGGGGATTCGAAATCAATGTACACGATCTCAACCATGACGGCTTTCTGTTTCGGGACCGCGAGACGTTCCTCGCTCGCGCCGAGAAGATCAATCAGTATGTCCGCCGCTTTGGCGCTTCCGGCTTTCGGGCTGGCGCAATGTACAGAAATGCCGCCTGGTACGGCGCTCTCGACGTAGCCTATGACATGTCTATTCCCAATGCAGCTCACATGGAGCCGCAGCGGGGCGGGTGTTGTACCGTCATGCCATATTTTGTCGGTGACGTCCTTGAGTTGCCCCTCACAACCACGCAGGATTTCGCGCTGATTAATGTTGTCCGCCAGCATACCTGCGAGCTTTGGAAACGTGAGATTGCCATGATCTCCGCGGAGCACGGCTTGATCAGTTTCATTGTTCACCCTGACTACCTGCTTTCCTCGCAGGCACAACAGGTGTATGCGGAACTCCTGGCTTATCTTTCGAATCTGCGATCTGAAGGTAAGCTCTGGATTGCGCTGCCAAAAGAAGTGAACGATTGGTGGAGACAACGAGCGCAGATGCGTCTCGTGCCCAACGGCGAAGGGTGGACCATAGAAGGGACCGGCAAGGAACGCGCGAGGATCGCATACGCCTCCCTGGTAGAGGGCCGGCTGACCTATGCTCTCGATGCCGGCTGCGCAACACATGCGGCGCCTGTCAGAAGAGCGGGTTCGCTGTGTGTCAACAACAATGATCAACAATGAGACACCGGGCGTAAAAGTTTAAGGAATATTTCCCTCCGAAGGGGCCGGTTAATCCAGACTTTGGAGGGCAGTTCTTCCGAGCGCCGACCCCCGACTGGGGCACGGTGAAGGTAAGACATGCGAGCCTACAAGCGGCTGGAAGTACGTCTATCGAAGCCCGATGAGCGGTCCCTCGTGCAATTGCTCCGGAGCGGGGTGCAGCACAACCTGAACATCCATTGCCGGAAGTCACTTACCGACTACTATGGGGAGATTCCGGGTGCCCACCTTTGGAACCGATTCACGGTTCACTACACGCCCAAGCACGGTAGCTGGCTGAACCAAGCGGAAATCGAGATCAGTCTCTTCTCCC
>PLDO01000170.1:2520-10682 GCA_003136215.1 Bryobacterales bacterium | reverse complement strand
TGGCCTTCGGCGATCTGACGGCTCAGGACTAGCCCGATGCCGCTGCCGCCCGGCTTGGTAGTAAAGAACGGAACAAACCGGTTGGCCGTGCTGGAGAGACCGGGGCCCTCGTCTTTGACCCAGATTTCCAGCATGGTGTCGCCCTGCCAGCCCACGGAAACCGGGCCGTTGGTGGTCAACGAGGCGTCGGCCGCGTTGCGCAGAAGGTTGATCAACACCTGTTCGAGCTGATCCGGGTCGCCTTGGATGGTGAAGTTGAGCCCGCTTTCCACCTGCACCGGCAGCCGCGTCTCGAAGCTCACGGCGCGGCCCACGCAATCCGCCACGGAGAGCGGTTGCAATTGAGGCCGCGGCAGTTTGGCCAGCCTGGCATAGGCTCCGATGAAGCGGCTCAGGCTGTCGGAGCGCGACATGATCACGCTCAAGCCGCGGCGCATATCGTCCCGCCAATCGTCGGGCAGCGGGTCGCGCGCCACGATCGTCTCCAGGCTGCCGGCAATCGATTTGATGGGCGTCAGCGAGTTGTTCAGTTCGTGGCCCAGCACCCGCACCAAGCGCTGCCAGGCATGCAATTCCTGCTCGCTCAAAGCCTGCGTGAGATCGGAAATCACCAGCAGTTCCAGCGGCAGCCCGTGTTCGCGAATGCGCGTGCGGCGAACCCCCCAGCGGCCCGCACCCCCCGGGAATATGGTCTGCAACGTGGTCTCCGCGGGACCGTCCAGGCATACTTCCAGGTGCAGGTCGCCGGCGGTCTGACCGAGCAGTCGCTCGGCGGGGGCCGCCAGCAACCGCTCGCCCGCGCGATTCACCAGCCGCAGACGCTGGTTCTCATCGAAGGCAAAAATAGCCACCGCGATTTCGCGCATCACCGTGCGCAGCAGCGTGGTGGCCTCCATGGCGCCGAGGCGCTGTTCGCGCAGCGTGCTGCCCAGCGTATTGACCTCGCGCATGACTTCGCCGAGGGCGTCGTCGGGCCGGGGCGACCGGCCGCGCACCGAAAAATCCCCCTCGCGCAACGCCCCCAGCAGGTTGGAGAGCGTCTGCAGCGGGAAGACCACGCGCTCCCGCACCGCCAGGGCAAACCCCAGCCAGGCGCCGAGAATCAGCACGGACAGGGTCCACTGCACTTTGGCGGAGGGATTGTCGGCGGTCCACAACATCCACAGTGCGACCCCGGAACCGGGCAGCCCGGCAAGCAGCGCCAGCAGCACCACGCGGCCTTCATGGCTGAACCAGGCGGGTTTTTCGCTCGCGCTCATAGCCAGCCCCTACAGGCCGTAACGTTGCAGCCGCCGGTAGAGTGCGCTCCGGCTCAAACCGAGCGCGTTAGCGGCATGGCTGACGTTGCCGCTGAAACGGGCCAGCGCCTTCTTAATTAGCAGCGCCTCCACGTCTTCCAGGCTCATCTCTTCCAGCCGCGGCGGGCCCTCTCTCCCGGAGCGCAGTCCCAGGTCGACGGCGCGCACCACCTCACCCTGCGCCATCAGCACGGCCCGCTCCACGGCGTGATCCAGTTCGCGCACGTTGCCCGGCCAGGCGTGGGCCAGCAGCGCCTTGATGGCGGATTCGTCAAACCCGGTCAGCGGCTTGCGGTAGTGCTCGGCGTGCTGCCGCAGGAAGTGGCCGGCCAGAATGGGTATATCTTCGCGCCGGTCGCGCAGCGGCGGCAGGCGCAGTTCGATGGTGTTCAGGCGGAACAGCAGATCCTGACGGAACCTGCCCTCGGCCACTTCTTTCGCGATATCGGCATTGGTCGCCGAGAATACCCGCACATCCACCCGCCGGGTCTTCGACGAACCCACGCGCTCGAACTCGCCGGTTTCCAGCGTGCGGAGCAGTTTGGATTGCAGTCCCTGTGAGATGTTGGCGATTTCGTCCAGAAACAGCGTGCCGCCTTCGGCCATTTCGAAGCGGCCCACGCGATCGCTTTTGGCGTCGGTGAACGCCCCTTTGACGTGGCCGAAAAGCTCGCTCTCGAAGACGCCCTCCGCCAGGCCGCCGGTGTTCACCTGTACCAGCGGGCGGGTGGAGCGCAGCGAGACCGAGTGCAGGGTCTGCGCTACCAGTCCCTTGCCGGTGCCGTTCTCGCCGGTGATGAACACGTTGGCATCCGAAGGGCCTACCCGAGAGATCACGTCCAGCACGGGACGCATGGCCGCCGATTGCGCGATCAGTTGCGGAAAGCGCTCGGCGCGCAGCGCGCGGTTCTCGTCTTCCAGGCGCTGGCCGCGGCGCAGCGCGCGCCCCAGTTCGATCTGCGTCTTCAGAATCGCCGAGAGCCGCGCGTTGTCCCACGGCTTCTGGATGAAATCGCGCGCCCCGCGGCGCATCGCCTCCACCGCCAGTTCCACGCTGCCCCACGCCGTCATGACGATCACCGGCAGTGTGGTGTCCAGCGACTGTATGCGGTTGAGCAGTTCCAGCCCTTCCTGCCCGCTGGTGGTATCGCGGGTGTAATTGAGGTCCATCAGGACCGCATCGAAATCGCGCGATTCCNNAGCGCTTCGAGGACATCCGGCTGGTCGTCGGCCACCAGGATGCACGGCGTGCGGGTTTCGGAAGATTTCATTGGTCGCTCGGTAGTGCCATAACCGAATTCGAGACGCACTTGCGATGCCAACTGCTATGTGCCTGTTCTGCAAGCTGTTACTACTACACTAGCACCGCCCCAACTGTCCGATAATGGGACGCGTGGGACAGGCCATCGCCTTTCGTGGCCTGTCAACGCCCGCTAGAGCACGGTAAAGTTGACAGACGACGGAAACCGATCGTCTGTCCCACCACCTTCAACGTCTGGTGGCGGCGTAGTCCTTATACAGGTCCGCCACGTGTCCGGTCTGCGCCTCGCCCGGGTGAATCGTCACGCGCCACAGGAACACACTGGCCTGTCCGAGTCAGGCGCTCCTCCCCCATGCCTCGATACACAGGCGGTTGTCCTCGTCCGTGCCGGTGGAAACCCGAAGGCAGTTCGCCAGCCCGAAGGCTTTCAACGGGCGCACCACCACCCCCTGCGACAGCAAGTATTCGAAGATGCGGCTCGCGTCCTGTTCCGTGGGCAGCACACTCATCACGAAATTTGCCTGTGACGGAACCACCGTCAGTCCCAGACTCTCCAACCCTTGCGTCAAATCGCGCAGACCGCGCGCGTTGAGTTCCAGCGAGCGGTGCAGAAACTCCTTGTCGGCCAAAGCCCCGATTCCGGCCGCCTGCGCCAGAGTCGAAGGCTCGAACGGCAGTTTCACCTTCAGCAGATTGCCAATCAGCTCCTCGTGCGCGAACCCGTAACCGATGCGCACGCCCGCCAGGCCGTAGATTTTGGAAAACGTGCGCAGCGTGATCACGTTGTCGTAGCGGTAGTGCATGGAATCGGGATACCGCGGATTGTCCTTGGCGTACTCGAAGTAGGCCTCGTCGAGGATAATCAGCACGCGCTCCGGCACGTGCTGGTAGAACTCATCGAACTCGTGCCTGGTGAAAATGGTCCCGGTGGGGTTGTTCGGGTTCGCCAGATAGACGATTTTGGTGTGCTGGTTGATCTGCTCCGCCAGCGCCGGCAGATCGTAATGCCAGTTGTCATACGGCACCGTGCGGTATTTCACGCCGCGCGATTTCGCCAGCACCTGGAACCCGATAAACGCGGCGTCGGTGGTGAGCACCTCGTCGTCATCGCAGAGGAACGCGCGGATGATGTTGCTCATGATGCCTTCGCTGCCGCTGCCGGCGATCACGTTTTCCACCTTGACGTCGTACTCGCGCGCCAGCACCTCGCGCAAATCGAGGCCCCCGTTGGGATAGCGATTCAGCCCAGTCGAGGCGCGCGCAATCGCCTCCATCGCCTTGGGGGAAGCGCCCAGGGGGTTTTCGTTCGACCCCAACTTGGCGACGTGGGTCAGGCCGTACTGTTTGCGGACGCTTTCAATCGTGCGCCCGGCTTCGTAAGGCCGCAGGGATTCGATGTAAGGAGGGACGAGTGGCACCGAATCCATTCTACACACACCCCACTTCCGGGTGCTGCGGCGTTGATCATGTACATATTCTGCATGCCATTCGGCATTCAATGTACAGGTTTCGTGTCCTATCAGACCGCGTATGCTCGTAAGCGATTGATTTCGCACGGCTGCGCATTTGGCGACTCCGCTGCAATGAATACCGGTGAGTCATGAGAATTGAACTCGAACCATCGCTGGACCGCTGGGTGGAGGCGCAGATCCTCGAACGCCAGCAGGCCGATCGCATTCGGCAATTTGAATTGGCGCAGGCTCCGCGGCGCCGGGCTCGCTGGCCGGTGATTATGGCCGTCGCATTCGGCGGCATCATGCTCGCGGCCGGCATGCTGCTGTTCGTGAGCGCGCACTGGGATGAACTCCCGGCTTTTCAACGCATGGCGCTTCTGGTGCTGGCCGTAGGCGGATTCCATCTCGGCGGCGCATTCACGGCGAACCGGTTTCGCGCGGTGAGTATCACGCTGCACGCGGTGGGCACCGTGGCGCTTGGCGGAGCCATCGCCATGGCCGGGCAGATCTTCAATATGCAGGAGCACTGGNNGGAGCACTGGCCGGCGGCGGTGCTGTTGTGGGCGTTGGGCGCCATTGCCGGATGGCTGCTGCTGGGCGATTGGCCGCATCTGGCGTTGGCGGCAATCCTGGCGCCCTGGTGGCTGGCCGGAGAGTGGGTGGAGGCCGTCCCTCAGGCACGAAGCGCCTGGCAGGTGGTCAGCTGCGGCATGCTGCTGCTCGCCATCTGCTACTTCAGCGTCCGCATGCCGGGCGCCGATAGGCGCCAGGATCACGCGCGGAAGGCGCTGACCTGGCTCGGCGGACTGGCGTTGCTGCCGGCTGCGCTGGCGGTGGCGTTAGAGCGTCATGCTGTCGGCCCTAAGGCCACGATCGAATCCGGACTGCTGGCGATCGGCTGGGCGTGCGCCATCCTTGTCCCGCTGGCGGTGGCATACGCTTTCCGCCGCCGCGCGGCCTGGATGAATCTGGTGGCGGCGCTCTGGGTGGCCGGCTTGAGTTTCCTGGCGGAGGCACGCCTGGAGATGGAGCTCTACGCCTGGTGCGCTCTCGGCGCGGCCGCCATGGTCGTCTGGGGCATCTACGAATTCCGCGCCGAGCGCATCAACCTCGGCATGGCTGGTTTCGCCCTCACGATCGTCTTCTTTTTCTTCTCCAGCGTGATGGACAAGCTGGGCCGCTCGGCCAGCCTGATGGCACTGGGGATTCTGTTCGTCGGGGGCGGATGGTATTGGGAAAAGCTACGCCGACAACTGGTAGCTCGGCTAGTCTCCGGAGGCATACAATGACACTCACTCGGAAAGGTTTGATTCTGGCCGCGTTTCAGTGCCTGCTGGTGCTGAGCTTAAGCGGCAAGTTGCTTTACGATCGCTCGACCTGCCCGCGCGTCTGGGTGAAAACCGCGCAGTGGGATCCCAACCTGCCCATCCGCGGCCGCTACCTTGCGTTGCGCCTGACGCCGGAGTTGGGTGCGCCGTGGTATGGGGAGACTTACGGTCAGATGGTGTTGTTCTTCGTTCCGGAGCACACCCTCCCGTTCGAGACCCTGCGGGGCGGAACTGGTGCGCCGGAACTGTGGGCGGAAGTCACGATCCCGCGCAAGGGGCCGCCACGGCCGATCCGCCTGGCACTCAAGAAGGCGGGGCGGCTGGAGCTGCTCGATATCAACTGAAGCTTCGCCTGTCCTTTCGCTTACAACACCGAAGTTAGGACACAGGCAACCCCGCAGGCCCCGACGATGGCTGCCGGGCATACATTAATCTAAACAGGTCTGGAACTCCGTAACTGGAGTGCGGACGGAGGTAACATCATGTTGACTCGAATTCACCTTGTCGCCGGCGCGGCAGTTCTTTTTGCCTCGCTAGGATGGGCGCAAGCAGGCCCGGCTGGTCATTGGGAAGGCTCCTTGAAAGTGGGTAATCGCGACATCGGGCTTTCGCTCGACCTCGCCAAGAACGAAAAATCGGAGTGGATCGCCAGTATGGGCGTGCCCTCCGAAAACGCGACGGGCCTATTCGTGAAGGATGTCGCGGTCAGCGGCCAGTCCGTAAAGTTCATGGCGGTCATGCTTCAGATGGCAACCGCCGATCTTACGCTCAGCCCGGACGGGAAGTTGGCTGGCACGATCACCGGCCGGCAGGGCCCGATGCCGATCGAATTTAAGCGTACGGGCGAAGCCAAGGTGGTGTTGCCCCCAGGCAGCCCGGCGGTCTCGAAGGAATTGGAAGGAGACTGGGCAGGCACCCTGCCGGCACCCAACGGCGGCGGATTCCAGATGGTAGTCCATTTTCGGAATCAGGCGGACAAGACTGTGGCCGCCACCATCGACATCCTCAACAATGGCGCCAAGGACATGCCGATCAACGACGTGAAACAGGCCGGTCAGAAAGTGGAGTTCGGACTTAAGATTGCCAACAGCAGCTTTCGGGGAACTCTGAACCAGGAAGGCACCGAACTTGCCGGGCAGTGGATCCACGATTCCGACACTACGCCGGTGACGCTGCGGAAGAAGTAGGCGCTATTTCCCACGCATCCACTCCAGCGTTTGGCGAATGCCGTCGTCGTAGGGCGTCTTGTGCACCGGCAGCTTCGCCAGCAGCTTGCGGTCGTCCAGAATCACCGGCGTCTCCTGCAGGTAGAGCATCTCCACCACTTCGCGGATGGTGGGATTGAACCATCCGAGCATCTTCAGCAGGCCCGCGCCGGCGGCGCGGTATTTGGGCGCGCGTCCCACGGCGCGATAGATGCGCGTGATGAAATCCATCGTGTTGATGGTCCCCGCGCCACCGAAATTCCACGCTTCGCCGTAGCACTCCGCGCGCGACGCCAGGTCCACGATCACCGCACCCGTGTCGGGCACGTAGACGAACTCGTGCGGCGTGTTATCCGGACCCACCCAGTTGGCCGTCTTGCCGGCCAGGGCGGCGCGAAATATCGGGTTCGCCAGGCCCAGGTCGGCATGCGGCCCGTAGAAATCGGGCAGCCGCACGATCATCCCCTGCGGCCCACCAGCGGCGTGCGCCGCCATCAACAGGTCCTCCTGTTCCTTGCGATACTTCCCTTTGCGGGTGTGCGGCTCGCGCGGGTGTGTTTCCGCCACGCTTGAGGTGCGCGGCACACCGTAGCTATAGACGCTCGATGGCAGCACCAGGTGCGAAACCTTCACCAGCTTCGCCGCCTCCAGCGTGGTCCGCATCAGCGCGGGATGCAGTTGGTGCGAAGGATAGGGCAGGCCGACACAGTAAATGATGGTGTCTACCCCGCGCGCCGCCGCGCCCGCCGCGCGCGCCTCGCTCAAATCGGCCGGAAAGACCTCCGCGTTCGCCATCTTGCCGAAGGCCTGCTCCAACTTCGGCCGCGAACGGCCCACCGCGCGGAAGGGGATGCCGCGCCGTTCCAACTCCGCCCCCACCGCTCTGCCGATGGCGCCCGCCGCGCCGAAGATCGCCACGTTCTCCATATCTACCAGCGTAGCGCCTGGTGGCGCACGCTTTCAGCCTGCCAAATCGCAGGCGGAACCGCCTGCGCCACCAAGGTCGGTGGGGTGGGCTTTCAGCCTGCCAAATCGCAGGCGGAACCGCCTGCGCCACCAAGGTCGGTGGGGTGGGCTTCAGCCTGCCAAATCGCAGGCGGAACCGCCTGCGCCACCAAGGTCGGTGGGGTGGGCTTTCAGCCTGCCAATCGCAGGCGGAACCGCCTGCGCCACCAAGGTCGGTGGGGTGGGCTTTCAGCCTGCCAAATCGCAGGCGGAACCGCCTGCGCCACCAAGGTTGGTGGGGCGGGCTTCAGCCTGCCAATCCGCGCCGCGGGCGCGGAAGCCGGGCCGCGTATGCCACTGCTAAACTGAAGTGATCCCATGATTCAAACGTTATTCGGCAGTGTCGAGCAGGAACCCAGCCTTCTGGAAAAGCTCAAGAGCGGCGTGCAGAAGACGCGCGCCGGGCTGGTCACCGCCCTGGAAGACGCTCTGCAAGGCAAGAAGGAGATCGATGCCGACCTGCTGGATGAGCTGGAGGCCACCCTCATCTCCGCCGATATCGGCGTGCGCACCACCGGCGAGATTCTGGAAAGCATCCGGCAGCGCGTCGACCGCCATCAACTGGCCGACGCCGCCGAGTTGAAAAACCTCATCCGCGAACACCTGCTCGA
>PLDO01000170.1:214-2514 GCA_003136215.1 Bryobacterales bacterium | reverse complement strand
CTCGCCAGCCGCTTCAAGCACGAACAACGCTCCGTCCTGCTCTGCGCCGCCGACACCTTCCGCGCCGCCGCCATCGAGCAGTTGGAGATCTGGGGACAGCGCACCGATACCCAGGTGATTCGGCAAAGCGCCGGCAGCGACCCCAGCGCCGTCCTCTTCGACGCGGTCTCCGCCGCCAAGGCCCGCAAGGTGGATTACGTCATCGTCGATACCGCGGGCCGCCTACAGACCAAGGAAAACCTCATGCTGGAGCTGCAGAAGATGAGCCGCACCGCCCGCAAGGTGATCCCCGACGCGCCCCACGAAGTTCTGCTCGTGCTCGACGCCACCACGGGACAGAACGGCCTGGAGCAGGCGCGCAAGTTCACCGAGAGCTCCGGCGTCACCGGCATCGTGCTCACCAAGCTCGACGGCACTGCCAAGGGCGGTATCGTAGTCGCCATCGCGCGCGAGCTGAATCTGCCCATTCGCTATATCGGCGTCGGCGAAAAGGTGGAAGACCTGCTGCCCTTCGACTCCGAAAAATTCATCGAATCGCTTTTCGAAAAATGACCTCTTCCTACATGCGCGAAGCGCTCGACCTGGCGCGCAAAGGCCGTTCGCTGGCCAGCCCGAACCCCCTCGTGGGGGCCATCCTGGTGCGTGAAGGCGAGGTGGTGGGCCGCGGCTTTCATACCTACGCCGGGCTGCACCACGCCGAAATCATCGCCCTCGCGCAGGCCGGCGAGAAGGCGCGCGGCGCCACCCTCTATCTCAATCTGGAACCCTGCTCGCACTTCGGCCGCACCCCGCCCTGCGTCGACGCCGTGATCCAGGCCGGCGTGGCGCGTGTCGTCGCGCCCGTCGCCGACCCAAACCCCTTGGTCGCTGGACAAGGGTTTGCCAGGCTCCGCGATGCCGGTATCGTGGTCGAGATGCCCGAGGAGTTCGCCGCTGAAGCCGAGAAGCTCAACGAGCCGTTCCTGCATTTCATGCGTACCGCCCGTCCGCTGGTCACGCTGAAGACCGCCATCACGCTGGACGGCAAGATCTCCGCCCCCGACGACAATCGCGGCTGGATCACCAGCGAGCGGGCGCGCGCCCACGTGCAGGAAGTCCGCCACGATAGCGACGCCATCCTCACCGGCATCGGCACCGTGCTGGCCGACGATTGCCTGCTCAGCGACCGCACCGGTTATCCCCGCTGCCGCCCGCTCCTGCGCATCGTCATGGATTCCCTGCTGCGCCTGCCGCTGGACTCGAAAATGGTGCGCTCCTCCTGTGGCGACGTGCTTGTCGTAACCACCAGCGCGGCGCCCGCCGAACGGCGCAGGCAGCTGGAATCGCGCGGAGTCCAGGTGCTGGTGTTCGACGGCCCCGGCGGGCGCGCCGACCTGCGCAGCCTGGTCGATTGGCTGGGCAGGCAGCGCTATCTCTCGCTCCTCATCGAGGCCGGCAGCAAGCTCAACTGGAGCGCTCTGGAAAGCGGCGTGGTGGATCGCATTTTCTTCTACTACGGCCCCAAGATTCTGGGCGGCATGGAAGCGCTGCCCCTCGCAGGCGGCATCGGACGGCGTCGCCGCTCGGACGCCATTCGCATCCACAACATCACCATTCATTCGATTCCGCCCGACGAATTCGCCGTCGAAGGATATCTCGATGTTCACCGGAATTATTGAGGAATTGGGCGCCGTAATCACGGCCGGGGCGCGCCTCTCCATCCGTTGTGCCACGGTCCTCGGCGATGCCGCCGTGGGCGCCAGCATCGCCGTCAACGGCGTCTGTCTCACCGCCGCCGAACTGCGCCCGGATGGGTTTTCCGCCGACCTTGCCCCGGAGACGCTGAAGCGCAGCAACCTGGGCGATCTGCGCCCCGGCTCGCGCGTCAACCTGGAACGCCCGCTCTCCCCCGGCGGCCGGCTCAACGGCCACATCGTCCAGGGCCACGTCGATGGCACCGGCGAATTCCTCGCCCTGGATTCGCTCGGCGAGGACAACTGGTGGCTGCGCATTCGCATCCCGGACGAGCTCGACCCTTACCTGGTATACAAAGGCTCCATCGCCGTCGACGGCATCAGCCTCACCATTGCCTCCATCGCCAGCGGCGTGCTCAGCGCGACCATCATTCCGCACACCTTCCGCAATACCACGCTGGGCGGTTACCGTCCCGGCGCGCGCGTCAATCTGGAGTGCGATATCCTCGCCAAGCACGTGGAAAAACTGCTGCGGCGGCTGGATCTGAAACAGCCCCTGACCGTGGACAAGCTCCGCGAACAGGGGTATTGAAAGTAGGACGGGCCTCCTGGAGATTGGCCATTCGC
>PLDO01000170.1:0-159 GCA_003136215.1 Bryobacterales bacterium | reverse complement strand
CCGCCGCCGCCGTAGCGTTCGCAGATCGATGCCAGATTGTGCTTCGGCTCCACCGGCGTCCACGGGTTCGAACCTACCGAAATCTTCGTGCGAAAACTCGACGGGCTCACCGATACCGTGTAGGTCGATGTCGGAAACAGATAGTACGGGATGAACTTG
>PLDO01000246.1 GCA_003136215.1 Bryobacterales bacterium | reverse complement strand
GTGGCATAAGGCTCCGCCTTGTGCAGGCGAGCGCAGCTTGCCCGTGTCCGGGCTGCGCCCGGATGCACAAGGCAGAGCCTTATGCCACCATGAATTATGAGGTTGTTCGCTCTCCTGCTGGCGTGCGCCACCCTTAGCGCCCAGAGCGGCGCCAACATCTACAGCGTCGAGAAAGAAAGATCCCTCGGCGCGCACCTTGCCGTCGAGTATCGCCGCCACTCGCACGTGCCCGATGCCCCCACGGTCAACGCTTTCCTTGACGAACTCGGGCAGCGACTCGCCGTCCAGGCGCCCGCCACAGGCTTTACCTACACGTTCGAACTGTCCGAAGACGAGCGGACCTGGCTTCACGAGCCCGCGACCTTTCCCGGCGGCTACGTATTCGTCCCCGCCAGCCTGATTATGGCTGCCGCCGGCGAGGACGAACTCGCCGCCATGCTGGCCCACGCCATCGCCCATATCGCCATCCGCCCGCTGACACGCCAGAATGCTCGCGACCAGACTGCCAATAGTTCCGTCGTGCCCCTCATCATGATGGGCGGCTGGAGCGGCGATGCCGCCCAGGACAACGCGGTGCCTATCGCGTTTCGGGAAGCGCAGCGTAAAAAGGAACTCGAGTCCGACCAGCTTGCGGTACGCATCCTCTCGACCGCCGGCTACGATCCCCAGGCGCTCGCCCGTTACATCGAACGCGTGCAGCCCGCCGACCCTCCCCAGCCTAACGCCAAGGCTCCTTATCCCGGCAAGGAGCAGCGTCTCGCGGCGCTTCAGGCCGCTATCCGGCTACTCCCGCCCGCCACATATTCCCCCCATCCCGGGCTCGACGCCATTCATCAGGATGTCACTCGATTGACCGCCCGCCCCGCGAAGACCCCGCCCCGTCTGGCAAGATAGTTCTAACGGATGCCCAACACAAAAATTGTAGCGACTCTCGGACCGGCCACCGACCCGCCGGGCGTTCTGCGCCAACTGCTCGCCGCCGGCGTCGATGTCTTCCGTCTCAACGCCTCGCACGGCGAGCAGGACGATCACGCGGCGCGCATCGATGCCGTCCGCAAAGCCGCCCGTGAGGCGCGCATACACGCCGGCATTCTGCTCGATTTGCAGGGCCCCAAGATTCGTCTCGGCCGCTTCGAAGAGGGGCACGCCAATCTCGAGACCGGCGCCACCTTCACCATCACCACCGAATCCGTGATGGGCACCGCGGAGCGCGCCTCCACCGGCTACTCCCGCTTCGCCCGCGACGTGCAACCCGGCGACCGCATCCTCCTGGCCGATGGCTCCATCGAACTCGTCGCGCTGGACACGGACGGCACCAGCGTGCGCACCCGCGTGGTCTCCGGCGGCCCCATCGGCGACCACAAGGGCATCAACCTGCCCGGCGTGCAGGTGAGCATTCCTTCGCTCACCGAGAAAGATCTCGCCGACCTGCATTTCGGCCTCACCGCCGGCGTCGACATGATCGCCCTCTCCTTCGTGCGCACCGCCGACGACGTGCGCGGCTTGCGCGACCGCCTGGGCGGGCGGCCCATCACCATCGTGGCCAAGATCGAAAAACCGGAAGGTTGGGAGAACATCGAAACCATCCTCGACGTCACCGACGGCGTCATGGTGGCGCGCGGCGATCTCGGCGTGGAGATCTCTCTCGAGCGCGTGCCCCGCATTCAGAAGTCCATCATCCGGCGCGCGCGCCGCAAGGGCAGATTCGTCATCACCGCCACTCAGATGCTGGAGTCCATGATCGGCAATGCCACCCCTACCCGCGCCGAGGTCTCCGACGTCGCCAACGCCATCTACGACGGCACCGACGCCGTCATGCTCTCCGCCGAAACCTCCGTCGGCAAATATCCCATCGAGGCCGTGCGCTTCATGGCGCGGATCGCCGCGGAGAGCGAGGATTCCATCCGCAAGAAGGGCTTTCTGGATCCGCCGCATCAGCCCGAACCGCAGAGCGCGGAGATCCTGGCCGATGCCGCCCACCATGCGGCGCGCGATTCCGGCGCCAAAGCTATCGTCGTCTTTACCTCGCGCGGCTCCAGCGCACGCCTGATTTCGCGCTACCGCCCGCCGGTCGGCGTGTTCGCCATCACGCCGCACGACACCACCGCCCGCCAGCTTTCCGTCAGCTACGGCGTGATCCCGTTGCTCGCGCCCGATGTTTCCAGCACCGACGAAATGCTCAACCAGATGGACCGGGTGCTGATCGAAGGCGGCTTTCTGCAAAAGGGCGAACTCGTCGTCTTCGTCGCCGGCCAGCCTGTGGGACGGCCGGGCACGACCAACCTCATGAAACTCCACCGCCTCGGACTCGGCTAGAGCGCCTATGATGGAACGTACCTTTACGGCGCGGTTGGGCTGCCGCTACGTGCTCCATGTGCCCGAAAACGCCGACGCGCGGACCATGCTGGTGGCCGCGCTTCACGGCTTCGGCCAGAATCCCGAAGACATGATCCGCCTCGCCCGCCACATGGTGGGCCCGCGCCACGCCATCGCCGCCATCGAAGGACCCTACGGATTCTTTCTCGGCACCGGGACGGACAAGGTGGGCTACGGCTGGATCACCAACCGCCGCCCGGCCGATTCCATTCGCCTGCACCACGAGATGGTGAACCACGTTCTGGAAGCGGCGGGCGGCGAGTCGGCCATCCCCGCCGAACGCCGCGTGCTGCTCGGTTTCTCCCAGTCCGTCTCGCTCAACTATCGCTTTGCGGAAGCTCATCCCGATTCCGTCCGCGGCGTCGTCGCCATCTGCGGCGCGCTGCCCGGCGATTGGGACGACCTGCACCCCACCCCCATGCGCCCCGCCGTGCTGCACATCGCGCGCAGCCACGACGAGTTCTATCCGGCCCAGCGAACGGAACAATACGCGCGCCGTTTG
>PLDO01000476.1 GCA_003136215.1 Bryobacterales bacterium | reverse complement strand
CTGGCTTTGGTGTGTTTGACCTTAGGTGCGTACTTGGGATTGGCCAGAAACGTAAGCTGTCCGGGGGCGGCGTGTTCCGCCTCGGCGTGATTGGCGGCACGGCGCCGCAAGGCATCTGCGGGTCCGGCCTGGTGGATGCGCTGAGCGAATTGCTCTGCGCCGGCCGGATGAATTCGATGGGCCGCTTCGAGGAAGACGGGCACCGGATCACGCTGGATGCGGCCAACGATATTTACCTCCTCGAAGGCGACGTCAACGAACTGGCGCAAGCCAAGGGCGCCAACGCGGCGGGCTTGCAGGTGGTGTGCAGCACGTACGGCATCGACTTCGACGACATCGACGTGTTCTACCTCGCCGGCGGGTTCGGACGCCACCTGAAGGTGGATGCGTCGCGCCGCATCGGACTGATCCCCGATCTTCCCGACTCGCGGATTGTGCAGGTGGGCAACGCCGCCATCGAAGGCGCATGCATCGCGCTGCTTTCGCAATCCCGGCGCCGGGAACTGGAGGAACTGGTGACGCGGGTGGAGCACTGCCGGCTGGAAACGCACCCGAAGTTCTTCGATTATTTTGTGGACGGGTGCCAGTTCAAGGCAATTGAACAAGAAAACAGAATGGCCACGGATGAACACAGATGAACACAGATAAAACGTTTTTGTGCCATCCGTGTTCATCTGTGTTCATCTGTGGCCCAATGTTTTTTTGGGGCAAGGGCGGCTTCTAATGGAGTGGATCGAGGTTCGTCCCGAGGTGGAAGTGCGGGCTGCCGAGTATCAGCGGCTGCTGGGCTATCCGCCCGAACACGTGATGGACGCCCGCTCCGCGGACCTCGCCGGTTGGGCGCGCGAGTGGTACGCCGAACACGGGCGCCCGTGGGTCTATGCGCGCGAGGCGGGAAGCGTCGCTACGGACGGCCCGTCGGTACTCATCGAAGGAGTGCGGTTTCCGAGCGGCGCGCTGCGCAAACGATTCGAACAGGCGGCAGCGGATGGCGCTGTTTTGGCCGCGGTCAGCGCGGGAGCCGAAATCGAGCGCCAAGCGCAGAAGCTCTGGCGCGAGGAAAAGCCCGACGAATATTATTTCCTGGAGGTGCTGGGCTCCGCGGTGGTCGAACGATTGACGGAGATCGCTGGCGAACGCTTGTGCGCGTGGGCGGAAAGCCGCGGGATGGCGGTGCTGCCGCACTACAGCCCCGGGTACCCGGGGTGGGATGTGGCGCAACAATCGTGGCTCCTCGGGTTGTTAAAGACGGCCCGAAGCCTCCCCGGAAATCTGCAAGCCTTGGAGAGCGGCGCCCTGCTTCCCAAGAAATCGCTGCTGGCGGTATTCGGCCTGACCCGGCAAACTGATGGTGTACGGCGGCTCACGGAACTGGTGGCGTGCGAGAGTTGTTCGCTGCCGGCCTGCCAGTACCGCCGGATGACGGAAGAACCATGACAGAGAGATTGCAGGACGTAATCCGGCGGCGCCCGCTGCTGGGCGATGGAGCCATGGGCACGCAACTGATGCTGGCCGGCCTTGAACAGGGGAACTGCGGCGAGGCGTGGAACCTGACGCACCCCGAGAAGGTGTTGGCCATCCAGCGGCGCTATGCCGAAGCGGGTTCGGACTGCATTCTGACGAACACCTTTGGCGGATCGCGCATCATGTTGCACCGCCATGGGCACGCGGACAAGGTGGCGGAGATCAATCGCGCCGGCGTGGCGATTGCTCGGCAGGCGTTCGGCGGCCGCGCGGGCTACGTGCTCGGCGATATCGGCCCGTTCGGCGGCCTGATGGAGCCCTACGGCGATTTTACGCAAGCGCAGGTGCGCGAGGCTTTCCAGCAACAGGCGCGCGCCCTGGTGGATGCCGGGGCCGACGCGATTCTCATCGAGACCCAGACCTCGCTGGAGGAACTGACCCTGGGAATCCTGGCGGCAGAACAGGCAGGCGCGGCGTGCGTCATCGGTTCCATGGCCTACGATGTCACGCTCGATGGCTCCACCTTCCGCACCATGATGGGCGTCGACCCGGAGCGCGCCGCCGAATGCATGGAGCAGCTCGGCGCGGACATCGTGGCGCTGAATTGCGGCACTGGAATGGATATGGAGAGGGCGCGGCAGGCGGTGGTGCGGTATAAGCGCGTCACCGGTCTGCCGGTGATGGCGCAGCCCAACGCCGGGCAGCCCAAGCTGGTGGAGATGAAGGTGACTTATGACGAGACTCCCCTACAGATGGTGCGCGGCGTGGCGCCGCTGCTGGAGGCGGGCGTAAACATTTTGGGCGCCTGCTGCGGCAGTTCGCCGGATCATATCCGTGCATTTCGAGGCGCGATGGACGAGTTCCTGAGGACCAGTGTCCAACATGAAAACCAAACTGTGTGGCGTGAATCCAGCCGCGCGGGAGAAATTGCCCGAGCACACCGGCGATAAGAGCGGCGTGGGCGTTCACTACGTGGATGCCTACATCAAGCCGATGAATCTGAAACTGCCGGATGGCACGCCGGTCAAATGCAAACGGAAGGGGTTGAAGATCGTCTTTTCGGCGGGCGGGAAAAAGGGCGAGGGACTGTTGCGGCGGTTGGACACGGGGCCGGACCCGGTGGTCATGCTGGATGCCGCCTTGCAGGAGGCGGCGCGCTCCGCGGGCATCGAGCTCACGGTGGAAGACGGGGCGATCTTCCTGCTGCTGTGAAGGTGGGACAGGCCATCGCCTTTCGTGGCCTGTCATGCTTCGCTGAACTAACGCAGGTTGACAGACGACACAAGACGATCGTCTGCCCCACTTGCCAAACGCACCGCGGCGGCGACTTCCTGGAGCTGCGAGTCGCTCATTTCCGGATAGATCGGCAACGCCAGTACCTGGGCGGCGGCCTCCTCGGCTACCGGGAAGGCGCCGCGACCATAACCCAGGTCGGCGTAGGCGGGTTGCAGATGGACGGGCAGGGGATAGTGTATGCCGGTCTGGATTTCGCGATCCTGCAAGGCGGCGCGCAGCGCGTCGCGGTCCGCCGAGCGGATGGTGTAGACGGTGTAGACGTGGCGGGAGTAGGGCATGACTTCGGGCAGCCGCACGCCGCAATCGTCCAGAAGCTCACCGTACCGGGCGGCGTGCGCGCGCCGCCCTTCGGTCCACGCTTCCAGATGGCGCAGTTTGACGCGCAGAATGGCCCCTTGGATTCCCTCCATTCGATAGTTATAGCCCTTGAGTTCGTGAACGTACTTCTTCTCCGTGCCCCAGTCCCGCAGCATGCGAATCTTGTGCGCGTACTCGGTGCTGTTGGTGGTCACCGCTCCGCCTTCTCCGCAGGCTCCCAGGTTCTTGCCCGGGTAGAAGCTGAAGCAGCCCATCTCGCCGATGCTGCCCGCGCGGCGGCCCTTATACTCCGCGCCGTGCGCCTGTGCCGCGTCCTCGATCACCACCAACCCGTGCCGGCGCGCGATATCCATGATGGGGTCCATGTCGGCCGGCTGTCCGAAGAGGTGAACCGGCATGATCGCCCTGGTGCGCGGCGTAATGGCGGCCTCGATCCGCGTGACGTCGATATTGAGCGACGCCGGATCGATATCCACGAAGACCGGCCGGGCGCCGGTATAGACGATGGTGGCCGCCGAGGCTACGAAGGTGAATGGCGTCGTGATTACTTCGTCCCCGGGGCCGATACCGGCGGCGAGCAATGCCAGATGCAACGCGCTGGTGCCCGAATTCACGCCGACCGCTTCGGCGGCGCCGCAATACCCGGCGAACTCTTTTTCGAACGCCGCAACCTCAGGCCCGAGGATGAACTGGGCGTTCTCCAGAACGCGAATGACGGCAGCGTCCAACTCGCTCTTGATGGTCTGATACTGGGCCTTGAGGTCTAGGAGTGGAATCATATTCATCTCACGGGGCGGCAGGGGCGTTGTATCCGCAGACTTCCCAAGTTACGGCGCCCGAACTGAAGTTGGAAACGGCGCCATTTCCCAAAGGCGCGGATGCCCTGAAGTTCAGCACCAGGTCGTAAGCGCCTGTGAGCTGTGGCGAGGTCGGCCGTACATACCAGAAGCTATCCGGGGCAGAGTCGCTCTTGAGGGGAAATGGCGGAACAACATCGGGGCCCAAGGTCGGTCTTCCCACGCCCACCACGAGGCTGCCGGCGCTGTCCGATGAGAACCGTGCGGTCTCCCGCAGCAGCACATGATCAAAGCGGAAACTGCCCGCGAGGCCGGTAAGCATAGGGACTTCCTGTGAGTTCGATTGCGCCGTCAGAGAGCTCGCGCCAACCATTCCGCAGCGGCACGAGAATGAAGGCTGGATGGCGGGCGGGCGCCGCCGGATCTGTGCCGCGAAAGCCGATGTCCCGCCGGACGAAACCGGGTTCGCCGCGATTGCCGGCGGGGATCCGCACGGAATCGATTGGGACTGCGCGGAAACGGCGATCGCGCACAGCGGCAGGAGCAGCAGAGGTTTCATAGACGGCCTTCCCGAGACAGCTATCGTAGGGCTCACTACAATTATGGAACGCCGGAGGCTGCGAAGGAAGGAGAAGCGCCGCGTTCGCTTTCGACCTTGTAGAATGGTTGAGTTCGTACCAGGGGGGATTCCTTGCCGCAGGTCAAAGCCAGTCCGAAAACCTATGATGCGATCGTGGTCGGCTCCGGAGCGGGCGGGGGTATTGCAGCCCACGTGCTGACGCTCGCCGGCGCCAAAGTGTGCATGTTGGAAGCCGGCGGCGATTACAACACGGCGAAGCAGAGCGACATGTTCAAGTGGAACTACGACGCTCCGCACCGTGCCGCCGGCACCAGGGAGAAGCCCTTCGGCTACTATGACGCCACGCTGGTGGGCGGCTGGCAGGTTCCCGGCGAACCCTACACTACCGGCCCCGGCAGCGAATTCATGTGGTACCGCGCGCGCATGCTGGGCGGGCGCACCAACCACTACGGCCGCATCTCCCTCCGCATGGGGCCCTACGATTTCAAGCCCTACAGCCGCGATGGCAAGGGCTTCGACTGGCCCATCACCTACGACGACCTCGCGCCCTACTACGACAAGGCCGAAGAGTTGATCGGCGTCTTCGGCACCCGGGAAGGCCTGGAGAATACGCCCGACGGGCGTTTCCAACCGGCGCCCGCGCCGCGCGCCCACGAACGCATCATCAAGAAAATCTCCGACAAGCTCAAGATCCCCTGCATCCCCTCGCGCCTTGCCATCCTCACCCGGCCGCTCAATGGCCGGCCCGCCTGCCACTATTGCGCCGAGTGCGGGCGCGCCTGCGCGGTCAACGCCAACTTCGCTTCCCCCGGTGTCCACATCAAACCTGCCCTGGCGACCGGCAACCTGGAGGTCCGCACCGGCGCCATGTGCCGCGAAGTGACGGTCGGGCCCGATGGCCGCGCCAGCGGCGTCTCCTACATCGATACCAAAACGCGGCGCGAGGTCACCGTGAAGGCGCGCGTCGTGGTGCTGGCCGCCAGTTGCTGTGAAACCGCGCGCATCATGCTCAACTCCAGGAGTAGCCTGTTCCCCAACGGCATCGCCAACTCCACCGGCATGGTGGGCAAGTACATCATGGATACGGTCGGCGCGGCGGTCAGCGGCTACCTGCCGATTCTGGAAGATCTTCCGCCGGCCAATGACGATGGGGTCGGCGGCATGCACATGTACATGCCGTGGTGGCTCTACCAGCAGCAGAAGGCCGGCAAGATGCCCTTCTCGCGCGGCTACCACATCGAACTTGGCGGCGGACGCGGCATGCCCGGCGCGGGCATTTTCGGCGGGTCGCACAATATCCTCGGCGGCGGATACGGCAAGGACTTCAAGCGCGACGTGCGCAAAATGTATGGCGCCAATGTCCATTTCTCCGGCCGCGGCGAAATGATTCCCAACGAGCAGAGCTACTGCGAGATCGACCCCGACGTAGTGGATCAGTGGGGCATCCCCGTGCTCCGCTTCCACTTCAAATGGAGCCAGGACGAGATTCTGCAAGCCAAACACATGCAGGACACGTTCCAGGAGATCATCAGCGCCGCCGGCGGCCGAGTCACCTCGGTGGGCGGCATCTCCCGCGGCGGCGAAATCATCCACGAGGTGGGCGCCACCAAAATGGGCGACGATCCGAAGACCAGCGTGCTCAACCAGTGGTGCCAGGCATGGGACTGCAAGAACCTGTTCATCACCGACGCCGCGCCCTTCGCCAGCAACGCCGATAAGAACCCGACGCTCTCCATTACCGCGCTGGGCTGGCGCACCAGCGACTACATCGCCGACCAGATTAAGAAGCGCAATCTCTAGGAGGAAGACATGGACGTCACCCGCCGCAATCTCATCCACATCCTGGGAATCGCGCCCGCCGCGGCCGCCGCGCAGACGCAAGCCGGGCACACGCACGCCGCGCCGCCCGCGCCAGCGAAGAAAGCGTACCAGCGGAAAGTTTTCAACGACCGCCAGTGGCTCTCCGTGCAGGTGCTATGCGATCTCATCATCCCCGCCGATGAGCACTCCGGCAGCGCCACGGCCGCCGGTGTCCCGGAGTTCATTGACGACTGGCTGGATTTCCGCGCGCGCGAGGATGGCAACGAGAACCTCAGCGCCGGAATCCTCGGCGGACTTGCCTGGCTGGACCTGGAAGCGACGCGCCTTTTTCAGAAGGATTTCGCCGCCGCCGCGCCGGCCGAACAGAAGCAGATTCTGGACCGCATCGCCTGGCCCGCCCGCGCCGCCGGCGCGGACCGCCGCTGGGCCGTCTTTTTCACCCACTTCCGCGATCTCACGGTCAGCGGCTTCTTCTCCAGCCGGATGGGCGTCGCGGACTTGCCCTACCTCGGCAACAGGGCCGTGGCCGAATGGAAGGGTTGCGACCCGAAGGTCTGGGCCGTCATCGAAGAGCGTATGAAGAACGGCTATAAAGGACTCGGCGGCGAAGTCAAACCCTGGGAATAGCCAGACCGCACCCGTGCGCTTGGGCGGGTACCTTCCACTCCTCCGATCAGTTTTGGGGAAAAGCGGCGAGTCCAGGCCGGTGAGCGCGCCGCGCGAAGCTTCCAAGTCGAACCCTCGGAATAAGTTTGCTTCGCGCCCGGCTTTTTGTATAGAATCGACCCACGAGCTTGTGCATGGCAGTGAGGGGAGCAGCGGCGCCAGCCTCCGCCGGGGCTAAATCGAAATCTCGCGCGCGAATCGGTTTCGGCTCCGTCCGCTTCTACATCGTCCTCATCCTGGTCGCCGTCGCGCTCCACTTCATCGGCACCGTCGTCAGCTACATTCCCATCGTAGAGCCCGACCCTCCTCAGGACGTGGCCAACGAGTACCGCAAGAAACAAATCGATATCTGGGCGGAGATGAACAAACTGCTCATCGCTCTGGCCACCCTGGCGATCGGCGCCATCGGCGGCTTCCTGCTGAAAGGGAATCCGGCGGCGCCCCTTCCCGCACGGCAAGCGCGCCGCGCCGCCGCCGGGTGGATCTTCTGCGCCCTGTCGCTCTACTTCGGCTATCTGTCCTATCACGAAGCGACACTGATGCTGAGCCTCGGGACATTCAATTCCAACAGCCCCCGCCTGTGGTGGCCCACGCGCGCCCAGTTCTGGACCTTTATTTTCTCGGTGGTTCTCTTTGCGGACCTGGTTTACGGGTCGACTCACACTCGCAGACAATCGGGAAATCAGCCGCGGGAGGACGGATGATTCCGCACTCCCGCCGCATCCTGGCCGCTCTCGCCTTGTGCTCGCTCTGGCTCCGTGCGCAACCTCCCGTCCCGGCGTCCGCTGAACTCGCCGCCGCGTGGGGCTTGTACAAGGCGGTCTTCCACGTTCCCGAGGGCAGAATCAACATCAACTTCCCCAACGATGTAACGGCCGGCGACACCATCCTCGCGATGGTATATCCGGAGCCCTCCGGCAGGACTCCCAATGAGCGCGATCGCAACTCCGCGTCGCTGTCCGCTTACGCGCTGGAGTTGGAGGGTGCCAGGATGGTTGCGGGCGGACGCCTGCGCTGGACAATCCCCCCGCGCGTCCCCTCGGGATTCTCCACCGTCCGCCTTCATGACCGTAAGGGCAAGGTCGTCGCGCAGTGCGATGTGCCGGTGAGTCCGCGGGGCGCGGATGTTCTCCAGCCGGCGGGCGCCGCCAGTTTCGTCCTCCCGCTGGGCGGAACCGCCGGAGCCCCGGTCTCCCTGTGGGGCTCGTTCCCGGAAGACGTGGTTCCGGCGATCCGGGTGGGTGGATTCGCGGCTCTGGTGATCGCCCAGTCACCCCGGAGAATTGTCTTCGTGAGCCCGCCGGATGCGGTGGGCGCGTCCACTCTGGAGGTCAGTTTTGGCGGCGCGGCCGCGGTGACGGGGCCTTTCCGCGTCCTCGCAGTGCAGGTTTCCGCCGGCCAAAACGATCTGCTGCCTGGACAAACCACCACGATGACGGTGCGCGTTTCCGGATTAAGCGGTCTTCTCTCGCCCGCCGTGCTGGTGCTCGCCAACCAGTCGCCCGCCACCGTCGCGCTCGCCGGCGGCGCGTTGCAGAGAATCCCGATTCCCTCCGGCGGCGAAGCTCCCGATGGCGCCTGGCAACTCACCCGGACTTTGACCGGCGAGCGCGGCGGCGGATACTCCATTGCAGTCGCGGTCACGCCGCCGCCTTCCGGCCAAATCCCCCTGGACCCACTCGTCGAGCTCAGCGTCGACCGCTGGTCCCGCCGCAGCAATGTCGCCGTCGAGGCCGGAGCCCGCACGCTGATCGCCTCTGGCGTGGTTGCCGCGCGTGCCCCGCTGGACGAGTACTTCGTGGCGCAACTGGCTTATCATGCCGACCCGGCCTCGCTGTTGGATTCCCTCCTCCGGCATTACTGCTTTAACCTGCGCGACCGCAAGTTGATGCCGCCGGGGCGCGCCACCATTGGCCGGCTGCCATTGCCGCGCCTGCCGCGCCTTGCACAAGCCTTTGCCCCGCAATCCGCCGCCCCGCCGGTCTCCATCGATGCATCCGATGTCCGCGCCAACCCGTTCCTCAAATACATCGGCGAACTCCTCGCGCGTTTCACGCCGTCTCAGCCCGTCGGCGTGCTGATCGTCACCTCCCAACCGGACAGGCAGCAGATCAGGATTGGCCGGAACACCGGTCTCGATTACTACACGGCGCGCAGTTTCCACCTCACCGCCGGCGATTACACGGTCATCGTCGCCGGCTGCACCGAACTGGTCAAGATCCTCCCCAACCAGCAGTCCACCCTCAACTGCACCCGCAAGTGAGCCATTCCGCACGTCGCTTGCCCGATCGCGGCGCGAGGTGAGCAACCCGGCATGTAAACTTCAAAGGGGAGACCGCGCATGAGCCAACCGGAGAAGGACAAGACGCTGGACCGTTTCTGGGATATGCCCCTGCGGGATCTGCTAGCCCTGCTCCAGGCGACTCCCGCCGGACTAGCTTCCGCCGAGGCCAACCAGCGTTTGCGTCTCCATGGCCCGAACAGCCTGGTCGGGGAGTCTCACTTCGCCGCCCTGCTCGGGTTTTTCGGCTTCTTCGCCAACCCACTGGTCGCGATCCTCTTAGCGGCAGCGGCCATTTCGATTGTGTTGGGCGATCCGGTCGGCGGCTCCATCATCATCGCCATCGTCCTGCTCAGCGTGGTCGTCAACTTCTACACGGAGTTTCAGGCTCGGCATGCGGTGGAGGATATCCGCAAACAGGTTGCGACCACTGCCGCGGTGTTGCGCGATGGGAAGGAACTGGAATTGCCGGTCGCGGAGTTGGTCCCCGGCGATGTCATCCGGCTCAATGCGGGCGACCTGGCGCCGGCCGATGCCCGCCTGTTGGACTCCAAGGACCTGCACG
>PLDO01000567.1 GCA_003136215.1 Bryobacterales bacterium | reverse complement strand
CGGCGCCTGGTGACCTGGGAAGAGTTTCTCATCATCGGGCGGGGCCGCACGGAGACAGCATGAACTCAACGATCGACGAACAAATCGAGAAACAGATGCGTCTACCTGCGGCGCCAGGATGTGGAGTTACCCCGGCCGCGTGTCGCCGGCGTGCAGACAGAACCCGCGGAGTGACACACTCGGGCCGGCCAGGCCAGGTGATCGAGATGAGCCGCGGCCGCCAATACTTCGTGATGCCGGACGGATCGTTCCGCCGGATCCGCCAGGCTGCCTGACATGGCGGTGATCCGACTTACCAAGAAGCTCTGGAAGGAGTATCTCCACCAGAACCAGGTCAAGGCGTCGAAGCGGGCCGCGGAGAACCGGCTGCGGCGCCGGCGGGAAGCGCTGATTGTGGCGCACATGGCGCTGGCGGAAGTGATCGCGCGCCAGGTCTGGCACCGCTTCACGCGGAATGGGCAGGGAGGCTATGGCAGCCGGATCGAGCTGGAGGACATGGTGGCCTGCGCGCACGTGGGCTTAGTGGAGGCGGCCGGACGGTGGGAACCCTCGAGGGGAGATTTCGGGAAGTACTGCTATCTGCGAGTGCGCGGCGCCGTGATCGACGGACACCGGAGGCAGGCGTATCTGGAGACGCAGCACACCTCGATCGATGAGTGGTTTGAAGAAGACAACGGACAGCAGGGCGGCGAAACGGAGAGCGGCAATTACATCGCCCGCTATTTGTGCGACCGGGCGCCGCTGCCCGATGAGCTGACCAACCGGGCTCAGTTGGACCGGCTGGCCGCGGCGGCGATCGCGCGGCTGCCGGACGAAGAACGCGACGTGATCCGGGCCGCACTGGCGGGCGCCGCTATCGGCAGGATAGGGCAAACGCGCGGGCACTCGCCGGCGTGGGTACGGGCGAAGTTGGCGGCTGCACGCGACAAGGTGGCCGCGGCGGTACAGGGGAAAGCAGCATGACAGCGCCGTGTGTTCGTTTCGATTTGGGCAGCCGCTGGGTCTTCGAGGCGCTGGTGTCTTGGGGGTTTCTGGTCGGCTTCAGCGTTCTGGTAAACCCGACGCCGGGGCTGGCTCTGAATCTGGGGCCGTTCACCGTCCTGCTGTGGCGGGATAACTACAGACCGCAGCACCCGCTCTGCATCATGGCCCATTGCTATGAGGTCGCCGCGGACTGGAAGAGCGGGCTGTGCGCCTGGCACCAGAAGCACAACTGCCCGCACGGACGGCAGTGAAATACGCCGAGCTGCAGCGCGCGTTTGCCGACCATGCCCGGTTCTGCCGGGAATCGCTGGTAGTCGAGAACGAGCAGCGGCGCAACGTGGCGATGATGCTCTCTCCGGGCCAGGTGCGTCTCAGGGAAGCAATCGACAAGCAGCGCAAAGACGGCCGGCCGGTGCGCATCATCTACCTGAAGAGCCGGCGGATCCAGGCCACCACGGGCACCGCGGCGGAGTTTTTTCACGGCACGGCGTTCGATCCGGGGGTGCACACGATCGTGATGGCGCACTCCGATGATAGCGTGCGGGACATCTTCAAGGTCTATAAGCGCTTCCACGATACGTATCTGCCCTTCGGATTGGCCGACACTCCCCCCCCGCCCGGGGAGGAAGACTACGCCATCATGCTGCCGGCCACGCAGGTCTTGAGCGACCGGATTTACTTCGAGCATGGGGGAGACCCGAAGAGCAGTTACATCCAGATCCACACCGCGGGGACGGTGAACTTCGGACGCGGCACGCGTTTCACCAACGTGCATTATTCGGAGTTCCCTTATTATCCGGATCCGGCCGCCACGCTGGCGGCGGTGATGTCGGCGGTGCCGAAGTTGCCGGAGACCACGGCCGTGGTGGAAGGCACGGCCAAGACCATCGGCGATTACTTCCAGAAGATGTGGCAGGCGGCCATCGACACCAATCAGGACAGCGAGTGGGTGGGCATCTTCATGGGCTGGTGGGAGCATCCGGCAAACCGCATGCCGCTGGCCATTTCGCCGGAACGCTTTCAGGAATCGCTGAGCGCGGACGAGCGCGAGCTGATGGCGCGGTACAACCTGGACCTGCCCCAGCTCGGGTGGCGCCGGTGGACGATTGCCAACGACTTCCACGGCGACCTGCAGCGCTTCCGCCGGGAGCATCCGGCGACGCCCGAAGAGGCTTTCTCGGCAAGCTCCCGGAACCGCTTCAGCATCCCACACATTCAGCGCATGCCGATCCAGCGGGATCCGGCGGTGGGCGAACTGACCATGAACGATATCGGCGCCGGTGAGCAACGCCTGATCTTCCTGCCCGGGGAGAACGGGGCACTGCGAATCTGGCGTCGACCCGAGAAAGGCAGGGTCTACGCGCTGGGGGTCGATTGCGCGCAAGGACTCGACATCGGCGAGGGCGACGGGGAAACAGACCCCGACTGGACGGTGGGGCAGATCCTCGACCGCGACACCGGCGAGCAATGCGCGGTGCTGCGCGCGCGCATGATGCCGGGAGAGAGCGGGCGCTATGTCGCCAGGCTGGGAAGGTACTACAACCTGGCGCAAATCTGCGGCGAGCGGAACCCGGGCGGCGGCGGCGTCTCGATGCTGGAGGCCGTGCTCAACGCGGACTATCCGAGCTCGATGATCTATCACCGGCCGGTGGCGCCGGACCGGGATCCGCAAGTGCGCGGCGACCGCATCGGGTGGGACACCTCGGGAGTCAGCCGGCCGATCCTGATTTCGGCGCTGGACGAGGCGCTGCGGCAGATGGCGATCCTGGTTCACGATGCGGTAACGCAGCGGGAGCTGCTGACCTTCGTGATTAAGTCCACCGGCAAGGCGGAGCACGAGAAAGGGTGCCATGACGACTGCGTGATCGCGCTCGCCCTGGCGCTGGTGGTGATCGAGAAGATGCCGCGGCCGCGGCTGCCGGACGCGCCAGTCTTCCCCAAGGTGTCGCACTACGGGCGGCCTGTCGAAAGACCAGATGACCGGGGCAGGAACGTACGGATTCGCTGAGAGGAAAACGATTGTGATTGCCAACGCCCACACTTCGATGCGCGACCTGACGGTGAGGCCGGCGCGTGCCTGCCCGCTGGACGCTTCGAGGGTGTGCCGGCCCCGCCCGGAGCTAAGTCCCCGGCAGGAAGAGATCGCGGAGCTGGTAGCGGCAGGGAAGATCCACAAACAGATTGCGGCGGCGCTGGGGCTCACGGAGGGGACGGTGAAGGTCTACATGGGAAAGATTTACCAGCGACTGGGATTCTCCAGAGAGTTGAACGGGCGCGCACTGCTGGTGCGCTGGTGGATCGAGCATCGGGAAAACAAAGGAGCTTTATGATCAACTTCGACACAGACGGCGTAACGCTTTTCTACACCGACGCCAGCGGCAACAAGGTCACGCAGAGCTTCATGGCGGGGCAGCCTTATACCGACTGGCTGAACATCCGCGACGAGCAACTGGCAGCGGTGCGGACCAACACGCAGGCGGCCGCCAACTACACAACCGCCCTGGCGAACGCACAGATCAGCGTGAACGCCGGCAAGGGCGGCGCCGAGCTGGCGCCGGCGAAGCCCACGATGCAGGTGGTCAGCGACACCGGCGTGATTACCTTCGTGCCTTTCGATCCACCTCTCGCCGACCTGGTCATGCCGACCGCGGCCGCGCAGACGAGCCTGATGGACCAGATCGCGGCTGCCCGGGCTGCCACGCCGGACAAGCAGGCCGTGATGTACAACATGATCCTGGCGATGTTCCGCAAGGAATTCCCCGGGGCGTAGGCGGGCCGGAATGGCGGGATCCGTTAAATATATCGCCCCGAGGTGGAACGAGGAAGTGATGGAGGAGCAGTTCGACTTCCTGATGGAACACTACCGGCGATCGCAGCTGAACCCGGACATCTGCACAGAGCGGCACGGGCTCTGCCCGCTCTGCGTCAGGTACGTATCGCTGATGGACGTCCTGATGGCGCCCTTCAAAGTGACCAAGGGACGGAAGGCTCTGGCGGCATGACACAAAACGACTATCAGCTGAAATGGCCGCAGGCCGAGCTGGACCGCATCGGGAACCGGGTGCAGACGGATTACCGTGCCGCGCTGGCGGATCACAACCGCCGCATGAACCGGTGGCGGACTTACTACCGGCGCTGGCGCGGCCTGGTGGACGCGCCGGCGCAGGGCGAGGAGACGGCGAGCAACCTGCCGGTACCCTATGTCCGCTGGAACGTGATGACGAAGTGGGCCAAGGAGATGGACTCGCTGTTCGGCGACGACGCCGAAATCGTGGCGGTCCCGGTGGGGCCGAGCAACTACCGGAGGGACAAGAAGATTTCGAAGTACATGAGCTGGCGGGTGTTCAACTCGATGAAGCTCATCAAGCCGTTCTGCGAATTCGTCAACCGGAAGATCCTGTTCGGGCGGTCGATCGCCTACAGCCCCTGGAAGAAAGACACCTTCGTGGTGCCGTCGACGGAGGATACGGCGGAGGCGGTACAGCGCGGATATCTGGAAGATCAGGGCGGCGAGGGATTCAAAGTGGTGGACTACGAGGGTCCGGACTTCGACCCCTTGTGGCCCGACGACGTGATCGTGCCGGCGGAGGAGGTGCGGACGATTCACGAGTTCAGCTTCGTCATCCGGCGGTACCGGGTGACGCCCGAGGACCTACTGAAGGGCGAGGAAGAGGGGCGCTACCAGAACATCAAGAAGAACTGGGCGACGATCCTCAACCTGGCGCAGCACGGCGCGCAGCGCGAGTTCGAAGGCGAAGAAATCAAGCTGGAGAAGGACCAGGCCGAGGGGATCATGTACCAACGGCCGCTTTCCAGCGGCGAGTGGGTGATGGTGCTGGAGTGGTACGGGCGCTGGCGGCCGCTCAAGAAAGGGCCGCGCGGCGGCATGCCTTCGGCGAGCGAGTGGGACTTCGACAAGCGCGACATGCACCAGCACGATTTCGTAGTCCGCTTCCTGTGGGACCTGCGGCTAGTGATCGGGGTGCAGGACCTGGCGGAACTGTATCCCCTCAAAAAGAACCGGCGGCCGTTCGTGGAATCGAGCATGATGGCGGACGGCACGTACTGGAGCCCGGGCCTGCCGGAGTTGTTGTGCGACATCGAAGACGATCTGAAGGTGAACCACAACCAGGCGACGGAGGGCGGGCAGTTGGCTATGAATCCGCCGATCGGGTACCGGCCGGCGAGCGGCTTCGATCCGGAAATGTTCAAGATTGAGCCGGGCCTAGCCATCCCACTGAACGATCCAAAGAACGATATTTTCCAGTTCCAGATCGGCACTAAGATCGATGTCGCGCAGTGGAAAGAGCAGGTGCTGCTGGCCTACGGCGAGCGGCTCACCGGCATGAGCGACATGCACCTGGGGCGGCAGAGCGACCGGCCGAACGCGCCCAAGACCGGGATCCAGACGCAGCAACTACTGGAAGAGGGCAACGTGCGCATCTCGCTCGACACCAAGGTGCTGCGCGAGGACATGGCGGTGGTGCTGGCTCACTTCTGGGACCTGGAGTATATGTTCTCCGGGCCCCAGCAGTTCTTCCGGGTGACCGAGGAAGACGCCGGCGGGCTGTTCCCAGTGAATAACGGCGGGTCGATTCTGAGCATGGAGGATCGCGACGGGCGGTATGATTTCCGGCTGCAGTTCGCCAACAGCGTGTATTCGCGGGAGGCCAAGAAACAGCAGAGCTTGGCGCGCTACCAGCTGGACTTACAGAACCCGTTGGTGGTGCAGAACCCGGTGGCGTTGTGGGAATGCACGCGCCTGGCGCACGAGGCGCTGGGAGACCCCAACTTCGAAGACCTGGTACCGCGGCCGCCGGTGCCGGATATGCCGGTGGATCCCAAGACGGAGTGGGTCAACCTGCTGCACGGCGAGGAAGTCCACGTCAATCCGCAGGACAACGACCAGTTGCACCTGATCCGGCACATGCGCGACCTGCAGATGGCCGAAGGCGATCAGAGCGGCGCCGCGGCGGATCCGGACGCGATGAAGAAGCTGATGATGCACTACCGCGACCACATCGCGCAGTTGCAGCACAAGAAGCTGCAGCAAGCGATTGTGGAGCAGGCGGTGCAGGCGGCCGGGCAACTGGCACAGAGCGGAGCGCTGCAATTCCCGGCCGGGTTGTTCGGCAACGCGCCGCAACTGCCGGCGGGGAATCCGGAGGCCACCGGGCCGTTCGTGTTTAGCGGGCACGACGAGGGGTTGCATGGAAACTCCTAGCGCGGTGGCCCCCCGAGGTGTGATGGCTACGCGCGCCTGGCT
>PLDO01000096.1 GCA_003136215.1 Bryobacterales bacterium | reverse complement strand
TGACGCCCGATTCCTCGCGCTTCTGGCCGGCGGAATCGTACCAGCCGGGCGGCGCGCAGCTGAGCTTCGACAAGCAGTTTGTGCGCGATTATCTGGAATCGATCCACTGGAACAAACTGCCGCCGGCGCCGCCCCTGCCCGAAGAAGTTGCGGAGAAGACCGCCGGGAAGTATCGCCAGGCTTACCAGGTTCTGACCGGCCGCCCGCTATGAACTGGCTGGATTTCGTCCTGGCGTTGATTCTAATCGCCAGCGGCGTGGCCGGATTTCGCCGCGGGTTCTCGCGGCAGATCATCGCATTAGTCTCCGTGGTGGCCGCACTGTTGCTGGGCCTCTGGTTCTACGGCGTCGTTGGCATCTACCTGATGCCCTATGCCAGTACCCGAACGATAGCCGACGCCGGCGGCTTCGCGGTGGTATTCTGCGGCGTGCTGTTGCTGGGCGCGCTGGTGAGCTTCGTGGTGGGCAGGTTTTTGGCCGTCACCGGGCTTTCCATTGTCGATCATTTTTTGGGAGCGGGCTTTGGCTTGCTGCGTGGATTGGTGTTCGCAATCGCGATTGTGATGGGAGTGATGGCGTTCTCGCGGGGCGACAAGCCCCCGGAGGCGATCGTTCACTCCAGAATGGCCCCTTATGTAGTGGATGCCGCCCGCATGTTCGCGGCCATGGCTCCGCACGATTTGAAAGAGGGCTTCCGCAGGACGTACGCTCAGGTAAAGGTCGCCTGGAGCGCAGCACTGGAAAAAGGGATCCGGCAATTGCCAAACGGGGGTGATGAAAAGAAATGAAAGACGGGTTTGACGTGCTGGTAGGCCGCCTGTTGGATGGAGGTTTCTTCCTGCAACAGGCGATCGAGATCCTGGAAATGGGCATGATTCGGGGCTCTCTGGAGAGAAACCACGGCAATCAGTGTGCGGCGGCGAAACAACTCGGCATCCATCGGAACACGTTGCAGCGAAAAATGGTGGCCTACGAACTGGGCGGCACGCGCGCCCGGTCGCGGCGCAAACCGATGGGCCGCGCCGGGCATCCGCGGAAGAAGAAGACGGGCACTGTATAGACATGGATCTACTGATCTTCGACCTGGACGGCACGCTGGTGGATTCCAAGCTGGACCTGGCGCAAGCCGTCAACGCGACGCGTTCCCACATGGGCATGAGCCCGCTCGATAACGAGCGCGTGTACTCCTACGTGGGCAACGGCGCGCCGGTGCTGATCCGCCGGGCGATGGGCGCGCAGGCCACCGAGCCGGAAGTTCAGGAGGCCCTGGAGTTTTTTCTGGAATACTATCGCGAGCATTACCTGGACTACACCACGCTGTATCCTGGCGTGCGCGAAGCCCTCGACCGGCTGCGTGCCGCGGGCAAGCGCATGGCGGTGCTCACCAACAAACCGGTGCGCATCAGCCGCGCGATTCTGGAGGGGCTGGGTGTCGCCGGCCATTTCTTCCAGATCTACGGCGGCAACAGTTTCGATTTGAAAAAGCCGGACCCCGTCGGGGTGGCGGCGCTGATGAAGGAAGCCGGCATTCCCGCCGATCGCTGTCTCATGATCGGCGATAGCAGCGTGGACATACAGACGGCGCGCAACGCCGGGGTCGCGTCCTGCGGCGTGACCTACGGGTTCCAGCCGGAAACGCTGGCCGACCCGGCGCCGGACCGCCTGGTGGACCGCCTGGAAGAACTGGCCGACTGGCTTCTCGGCCCCAACGGAGGAAAATGAAACACCGCCCCGGATCGATCGTGCCCGTCAACGGCATCTACTGGTGCAGCGTCTGCAAGACGCCGCAGCGGTTCACCGAACAGGAGGAGTTCCCGCCTTGCCCGAATCTGTGCGGTCGGGGACTGTGGGAACTGGTGGAAGCGCAGCGCGATCCCGCCGAATAGAATAGGCGCGGCCGGCCTTGCAGCCGGCAGGCAAGCTAAGAAGCATGCCCCACCATTGGCGCTGCTAGAATCAGGTACATGGACCTGAGCTATCCCATCGGCAAGTTCGATTTCCACCAGACGGTGGCGCCCGGCCAGTACGCCGCGCTAATCCAGGACATCGCCGGCGCCCCCGGGCTTTACCGCGATGCCGTGCGCGGGCTGGACGATGCGCAACTCGATACTCCGTACCGCCCCGGCGGCTGGACTGTGCGGCAGACCGTCCACCACGTGGCCGACAGCCACATGAACAGCTACATCCGCTGGCGCCTGGCGCTGACCGAGAGTGAGCCCACCGTCCGCCCGTACGATCAGAAGGCGTGGGCCGAATTGCCCGACGCGCGCACCGCGCCGGTGGAGCTATCCCTGCAACTCGTGGAAAACCTGCATGCCCGCTGGGTCCGGCTGCTGGAAACCCTGAGCGGCGCCGATTTTGCGCGCACGTTCCGGCATCCCGAGATGGGCCTGGTGCGGCTGGACACCAATCTGGCGCTCTACGGCTGGCACGGACGGCACCACGCGGCCCACATCACCGGTCTACGCCAAAGAAACGGCTGGAAATAAGGCTGAACCAAAACGGCGGCCGGCGCGTCGAATCAGTATAATGGCAGTATAGCTGTAGCTGTCTAGCGAGAAACCTATGAGTAGCCGCACTAAGTACTTCGTCGTAAGCGCATCGTCGTGCCTCACCGTTCTGCTCCTGATCGGGAGCGTGTTGGGCCAGAGCAAATCGCCCGAGGACACCTACAAGCACATCGGAGTGTTCAGCGACGTGGTATCGCGCATCAAGAGCGAGTACGTGGAAGAGCCCGACATGAAGAGCGTCACGCTAGGCGCCCTGAATGGCATGCTGGAAGCCATCGATCCCTTCGCGAGCTACCTGAATGCCGATCAATATCGCGACTACCTGAAGAACAAGGACGTCAAACGCGCCGAGGTCGGCCTGATCCTCTCCAAGAAGTTCGGTTACGTAGGCGTGGTGGGCACCATCACCGGCTCGCCGGCGTCCAAGGCCAGTTTCACCACTGGCGATATGATCGAGAGCATTGGCGGCGTGGCGACGCGCGATATGCCGCTGGCCTACGCCAACATGCTGCTCTCCGGCGAGAGCGGCACCACCGTGGAGTTGAGCGTGGTGCGCACGCGTCATCCGGAACCGTCCCCCGTGAAGTTGACGCGCGCCGTCTTTCCGCTGCCGGCCGTGGAGAGCCGTATGCTGGCCGACAAGGTCGGCTACATCAACGTGGACGCGCTTTCGGCGGATCTGGTGAAACAGGTGGCGGGCGCCGTCAAGCAACTCCAGGCGGACGGGGCTCAGAAGTTGATGCTCGACCTGCGCAATTGCGCCATCGGCTCCCCGGAAGACGGCATTGCGCTGGCCAATCTCTTCCTGAGTAAGGGCCGCATCACCTACATGGTGGGGCAGAAGGTGGCGCGGCAGAACTTCGAGGCAGACCCCGCCAAGGCGATCACCACGCTTCCGGTGGCGATTCTCACCAATCGCGGCACCGCCGACGCGGCGGAAGTGGCCGCCGCCGCCCTGATGGACAACAAGCGGGCTCAATTGGTGGGCGAGCGCACCTACGGGGATGCCGCCCTACGCCGGGCCATTACCATGGAAGATGGCGGCGCGATCATCCTGTCGGTGGCCAAGTACTACTCGCCCGACGGCAAGGCGATCCAGGACGTTGGTGTGACGCCGAACAACGTAGTCAGCGACGCCGACGCGCAGATCGACGTGGATGACAATGGCGAGCCGTTGCCGGAAGCTCCCGGCGCGGAAAAGGGGCAGATCAAGAAAGTGGAAGACGACGCCGTGGTCAAGAAGGCGTTGGAACTGCTCGCCAAGGGATAAGCAGAAAGGTGGACAGGCCGGAGGCCTGTCCCGGGCGAGCTTCGCTCGCCTGGCAGGCTGAAGCATGCCCCACCAATGCCGGCACGCG
>PLDO01000529.1 GCA_003136215.1 Bryobacterales bacterium | reverse complement strand
TGTAGTCGGCGTGACCCGGGCAATCCACGTGCGCGTAGTGCCGCTTGGTGGTCTCGTATTCCACGTGCGCCACCGCAATCGTGATCCCGCGGGCCTTTTCTTCCGGCGCATTGTCGATCGAATCGAAGCTCCGGAACTTGTTCTTCGGATTGTGCTTGCCCAGCACCTTCGTGATCGCCGCTGTCAGCGTCGTCTTGCCGTGATCGATGTGTCCGATCGTCCCGATGTTGATGTGCGGCTTGCTGCGGTCGAATTTTTCTTTTGCCATACTATTTCACGCCTTCTCTGTACGGATTTCGCTACAGGAGGTCCGCGGGGCGGCTGGTAGGCCGCCGCGCGGAAAAATCTGGAGCCGTTGACCGGGATTGAACCGGTGACCTCGTCCTTACCAAGGACGCGCTCTACCAGCTGAGCTACAACGGCCTAAAAACAGTGTACGAAACTTTCTGGTGGACGGGGGAGGATTCGAACCTCCGTAGCTCCAAGGAGCGACAGGTTTACAGCCTGTTGCCATTAACCGCTCGGCCACCCGTCCTTGCCATACACCCACAATGCTCCCACCCAAAGCGAGACTCACATTACGGGGAAACTACAAGTCTACTAAGAGAACGGGGTCCACCGCAACTGCACTTCAATCGGCCCCGCGAAACTCCACGGGTCTTCCGCCCGGATGGTGCGCGCCGGCCCGCCCGCAGCGACGGCGCAAACGGCGATTCGGCGGCAGGCCATTTCATCTTCCTGCATCACCCGTATATATGACGACTACGCATCGCTACTGTTAAGGAGGCTCGCTCGCGCCGCTCTTCGCCGTAACGGACAGGCCAGGAGGCCTGTCCCACTACCCGCCGATGGAGTACATGGGCCGCGGCGGCGCCACGAATTTCGTGGAGTTGATCTCGTGGCCTTCCCATTTGCCGGCCACGTTGCGGCGCACCAGCGCGGCGATCTCTTCGTCCGGCGCCCCGGAGCGCATCAGCGCCTTCACGTCGTCTTCCTCGATGGCAAAAAGGCAGTAGCGCAGATGGCCGTCCGCCGTCAGCCGCAGGCGATTACAGTTTAAACAGAACGGCCGGCTCACCGATGCGATGAAGCCCACCATCCCGCCGCCGTCCGCATAAGCGTATTCCGAAGCCGGCGCGCGCGGGTCCGGATCCGGCACCGGCGCGAGTGGCGAGATCTCGCGCGACAACTGCGCGATCATGTCATCGGCCAGCAGCACTTTGCCGCGGTCCCACAGGTTCTGTGCGTCCAGCGGCATGAACTCGATGTAGCGCACCTCGAAGCCATTCTCGCGCGCGTACCGGGCCAGCGGCACGATGTCCGCTTCCACCAGGTTCTTCACCGCCACCGCATTCAGCTTGATCCTGGTAAAGCCGACCCGTTTGGCCGTCGCCAACCCGCGCAACACACGCCCCAGGTCGTCGCGCCGCGTGATCTGTTCGAAGCGCGCGCGATCCAGCGTGTCGATATGCACGTTGAGCCGCCGCAGCCCCGCATCGAACAACGGCTGGGCGAACTCCTCCAGCAGTACGCCGTTGGTGGTCAGCGCGAGGTCCTCAATCCCCGGAATCGCCGCCAGCCGCCGGATCAGCACCGGCAGATCGCGCCGCACCAAAGGCTCCCCGCCGGTCACCCGCAGTTTGCGGATTCCCATCCCCACCGCCACCCGCACGAACCGTTCGATCTCTTCAAAGTCGAGAATCTGGCTGCGCTCCACGAACTCCACGCCCGTCTCCGGCATGCAGTAGAAGCACCGGATATTGCACCGGTCCGTCACGCTGACGCGCAGGTTGTCGTGCACCCGGCCGAAGGAATCCACCAGTGGATTGGCGTTCGTCATTTGGCGTTCATTATTTCACCGCGAGCATGCGCTCCAGCGGCACCAGCGCCCGCCGCATCACGTCGGCGGACAGTTCCACCCGCGGTTCGAGATTGCGCAAGCAGTCGCGCAGTTTCTCCAGCGTGTTCATTTTCATATACGGGCACTCGCTGCAATTGCAGTTTTCGTTGGCCACGTAGTAGAACTGTTTCTGGGGCGCCAGTTTCTTGAGCGAGTGATTCACCCCGCTCTCCGTCATCACGATGAACTCCGCCGCGTCGCTCGCCACGCACCACTCAATCAGCGACGAAGTCGACCCGATGAAATCCGCCATCGCCAGCACGGATTCCGGACATTCCGGATGCGCCACCACCTTGGCCCGCGGATGTTCCGCCTTGCTCTCCGCCAGCCGCCGCGCCGGGAAAGTGGCATGCACGATGCACGTGCCCTGCCAGATCTTCATGTTCTCCCGCCCGGTCTGCTTCTTCACGTAGTTGCCCAGGTTGCTGTCGGGCAGGAACAGCACCGGCTGCTCCGCCGGAATCGAGTTTACCACCTGCACCGCGTTGCGCGATGTGCAGAGGATGTCGCTCTCCGCCTTCACCTCGATCGAGGTATTGATGTAGCTCACGATGGCGTATTCCGGGTGCAGCCGCCGGAACTCGCGCACCGATTCCACCGGGCAACCATCCACCAGGCTGCAACTCGCCTCGCGATCCGGCACCACCACCATCCGTCCCGGGTTCAGCACCTTGGCCGTTTCGGCCATGAACCAGACGCCGCAGAACGCGATCACCCGGCCAGAGAACTCGCGCGCCTTGCGCGCCAGTTCCAGGCTGTCGCCCACCACGTCGGCCAGTTCCTGAATCTCGGACTCCTGGTAGTGGTGTGCCAGCAGAATCGCCCGGCGCTTTTGCTTCCATTCCAGAATTTCGTCGGCGATGGTAGTCGTTAACAACATGAAGGTAGACTCAAACTCGGACAGCAACCCTGTCCCTAGTCTACCAACCCCGTGGCATAAGGCTCTGCCTTGTGCATCCGAGCGCAGCTCGGAGGTCTTGCGCCCAGTCCATAATAGAAGCGTGCAGGTCCTCCTGGTCTCCACCTACGAAATGGGCCGGCAGCCGTTCGGCCTCGCCTCTCCGGCCGCGTGGCTGCGCGCCGAAGGCCACGAGGTCACGCTGGCCGACGTCTCCTGCACCCCCATGCCCGGCCGCGCCGTGGAGACCGCCGGCCTCATCGCGTTTTTCCTGCCCATGCACACCGCCACCAAGCTGTTCCTCCGCCTGGTGGACCGCGTACGCGCCGTCAATCCCCGCGCCCACCTCTGCGCCTACGGACTCTACGCTCCCCTCAACGAGCGACTGCTCCGCGGGGCCGGCGTGGCCACCATCCTCGGCGGCGAATTCGAATCCGGACTCCGCGACCTGGCTCGCCACCTCTCCGCCGGCGCCGCCGCGCCCGCTCCGAAATTCCCCGTCGTCTCCACCGGCCGCCAGCAGTTCCTCGTCCCCGACCGCACCGGACTGCCGCCTCTCGGCGCCTACGCCCAGCTCGTCGTCAGGGACGGCACCCGCCGCGTCGGCTACACCGAAGCTTCCCGCGGCTGTAAGCACCTCTGCCGCCATTGCCCGGTGGTTCCCGTTTACCAAGGCCTGTTCCGCATCGTGCAGGCCGATATCGTGCTGGAAGACATCCGGCGCCAGGTGGCCGCCGGCGCCGCCCACATCACCTTCGGCGACCCCGATTTCTTCAACGGCCCAGGCCACGCCATCCCCATCGTCGAAGCCCTGCACCAGGAGTGGCCCTGGCTCAGCTACGATGTCACCATCAAGGTCGAGCACCTGCTCAAGCACCGCGACCTGCTCCCCATCCTCAAACGCACCAACTGCGCCTTCGTGACCAGCGCCATCGAATCGCTGGACGACGCCGTGCTCGCCAAACTCGACAAGGGGCACACGCGCGCCGATTTCCTCGAAGCCGTCGCCCTCACCCGCGCCATCGGCCTCCCGCTCGCACCCACCTTCATCCCGTTCCACCCCTGGACCACCATCGAAAGCTATCGCGCCTTCCTCCGCACCCTGGTCGATCTCGACCTCCACACGCAGGTCACGCCGATTCAACTGGCCATCCGCCTGCTGATTCCGGAAGGCTCGCTCCTCCTCGAACTTCCCGAGATTCGCCAACTGGTGGGCCTGTTCGATGCGCACGCGCTCTACTACCCCTGGCGCAGTCCCGACCCCGCACTGGACGCCCTCTGCGGCAAACTCCAGGAGACCATCAAGCGCGAAGAAAAGCGCCGCACCTCACGCGCCGAAATCTTCAGGCAGATCTGGGACCTCGCGCAGAATGGCGAGTTCCCCGACCTCCCGCTCGCCGCGCGCGCCACCATCCCCTACCTGACCGAGCCCTGGTATTGTTGAGCGGAGCCAACCGAAGAGCAGTTAGCTCTTGTGTAACGCCTGCCCGCTACTGTTTGTCGAAGACGAAAGTGTAGGTAAACGCCTTGCCATCGGTATCTGTGCCTTTGGCGGTCACCGTCATTGTCTTAGCGCCGCCCGAGATCGCTACCCGGCTTGTGGCGCGATACGGACCGCCTGTCTTCTTGCGTTCCTCGGTGAGCGTGTTGACATTCACCTCCTTGACCGCGATGGTGTCATACGGTGAGTTGCCGGTGACCTGAACGTCCTTGCCATCGTATTTCACCGTGTAGGTGGCGTTGATGGGTGTGCCATCAGCCCGTTCGCCCGTAGTCGTCACCTTCGCCCCACCATCCGCCGCTTCCCTGGTGACGGTCAGGCTCTTGACGGGACCTGGCGCCGGCGTGTACTTGGATTTTTCCGCGTTGAGCTTCCAGGTGCCGATTGAGTTGTCGGCAGCGAAAGCGCCGATTGTGGTGATTGTCAGAGCGATCAACGCCCTGGTGAGAAATGTTCGCATGTGTCAGCCTCCCTCGAATTCCCATGGCCGATCGCCCCAGATAGGTCACCCGTCGATCAGCCTTGGGGAGCGATCATATCACGCGACGGTGGGTATTGAGAAGGGGTGCTCCGGGTCTTTGTTAGCGCCACCCCGCCGCGCCGGGACGGAGCCTGTCGAGACGGCGCTGCGCGCCCGCCGCCAGCCACCGCACCATCGCGTTCGTGACCGGTTTGCCGCGCTCTGTAACGCGTGCGCACGTAGCGGCGAAACTTCGCGGGTCGGAGACGGCGCAGAGCACCTCCAGCGCCCGCTGCATCAACCTCTCCTCGGGCGCAGCCGAATCCGCCAGGTAGCCGACGTAGGCCCCAACGGTCGGAGCCAGGTTTGGCTCGACCCGCGACACCGCCCGCGCCAGACGAATCGCCTGCCCCATCGGCAAACCGTCGGGATCACAAAGTTTCATGATGCAGTTATCGTCCATTTCGGCCTCCCCGGTAATCTAATCGGCAGATTCCAGCCAAAACTCCAGATCCGCCTGAAGTCTCCCCTTGCCAAAAGGCGAACAAAAAGCGAAAATAGACTATGGCACTTGTGGGGATCGCCAAACTCGCTGCCCAAAGCCAAACCCTCGAAGCCAAGCGCAGCGTGGAGTATTTCGAGATTCCGGCGCGGAGCATCCTGAACCGCACCAAACCCAACATGCCCTTTCGCTGGACCATCAACCCTTACCGCGGATGCGAAATCGGCTGCACCTACTGCTTTGCCCGCTACGCCCACGAGTTCATGGAACTCGACCCCGCCGATTTCGAGACCAAAATCTACGCCAAAGCGGCCCCCGGCCACCTCCTCCGCCAGGAGCTCGCCCGCATACAAAACCAGGACGAAGGCATCGCCATCGGCACCGCCACCGATCCCTACCAGCCCGCCGAGCGCCGCTTCCAACGCACCCGCGCCATCCTGGAGGTGTTCGCCGGCCAGCGCGGCTGGCACCTGGGACTCATCACCAAGAGCGACCTCGTTCTCCGCGATCTCCCGCTGCTCCGCGAAATCGCCCGCCGCAACGTGCTCAGCGTCCACCTCACCGTCACCACCCTGGACGAGAAACTCGCCCGCCTACTGGAACCGCGCGCCCCGCGCCCCGAACTCCGCATGCAGGCCGTGCAAAAACTCCGTTCGGCCGGCGTGTGCGTGGGGGTCAACCCCAACCCCATCATGCCCGGAATCACCGATTCCGACGTCTCGTTGGACGTCGTGGCCCGCGCCGCCCGGGATCACGGCGCCATGACGTTCGGCGGCGGAGCGCTCTATCTTCCCGGCGCCGCCCAAAAGGTCTTCCTGCCGTTCCTGGATCGCGAGTTCCCCCACCTCGCCGCCCGCTACCGCGAAACCTTCGAGCACAGTATCCACCTCAGCCGCGCCTACAAGGATGCCCTGGGCGAGCGCATCCGCCGCATCCGCGACCGCTACGGGCTCGCCGCCGGCATCATCGAATACCGCCCCGAACTTTGGGCCGAGGAGGAGCAACTGGACCTGTTTCCGCTACAGTGAAGGCTGCATGCAACTGGCCGATTTCGATTACCACCTGCCCGAGGAACTGATTGCGCAGGAAGCCCTCGCCGACCGCGCCGCCGCGCGCATGCTCGTCGTCCACCGCGACGAGGGCCGCTGGGAAGATCGCGCCTTCCGCGACCTCCCCGAATACCTGCGCCCCGGCGATTGCCTGGTGGTCAACGATTCCCGCGTCTTTCCGGCCCGACTCTTCGGCCGCCGCGCCGGCATACACGCCCTGCCCATCGGCAAGAACAACCCCCGGCTCCGCGAGTACCTGAGCGGCGCGGTCGAAGTCTTTCTGTTGCGCGCTGTGTCGGCGGACGGGCGCGATTGGCAGGCGCTCGTCCGTCCCGGCCGCAAGCTGCCGGTAGGCGAACGCATCGCGTTCGATGAAGGGCTGGAAGGCGAAATTGTGGCCCGCGGCGAGTTCGGCGAGCGCACCGTCCGCTTTCACGGCGCCGGCGATCTTTATGCCGCCTTCGAGCGCATCGGCCACGTCCCCCTCCCTCCTTACATCAAGCGCGCCGATTCGCCCGCCGACCGCGATCGCTACCAGACGGTCTTCGCCCGCGAAAGAGGTTCCGTCGCCGCGCCCACCGCCGGACTTCACTTCACCCCCGAAGTCCTGGCCCGCTGCCGCGACGCCGGCGCCGAACAGGCGTTTGTCACCCTCCATGTGGGCCTGGGCACCTTTCAGCCGCTGCACGAAGAAGTAGTCGAGCAGGCGAAGCTGCACACCGAGCACTACTCGATCACGCCGTCCAACGCCATCGCCATCGATACCGCGCAACGCGTGGTAGCCGTCGGCACAACCAGCGTCCGAACGCTGGAGACCGCTGCCCGTACCGGAGAACTCGAAGGCGAAACCGCCATCTTTCTCTATCCCGGCGTTGCCTTCCTGAAAACCGGCGCCCTGCTCACCAACTTCCACCTCCCCCGCACCAGCCTGCTGCTGCTGGTCTGCGCCTTTGGCGGCAAAGACCTTATGCTGGCCGCGTACCGTCATGCCGTCGAATCCGCCTACCGTTTCTACTCCTACGGCGATTGCATGCTCATCGTCTGAAGCGCCGGTCACACGCAATTAAAAAAAAGTCTGGAGGCGGTAACTGACGCTTTTCGTTTTGCTTAGCTGTATCCCTTGAGGTTTGGCGTGGGTCTGGGGCAGGGGCCCCGCGCTAAAGTGAAGTCGGTAGAAGCGTTCCCCATCTGAACCCGCACCAATCCCGGTGCGGGTTTTGCATTTTCCGGAGGATTAGGATGATTTCCCGTTTGTTTCTCGCGGCCGTGTGCCTGGCTACGTCGTTGTTCGCCGCCCCGCCGCTCACCACCATTCAGGACGTGCTGTACAAGGCTGACGGCACACGTTTCAACGGCACGGTGACCATCAGTTGGAGCAGTTTTGAAGCTATCGACCGTTCGGCGATCCAGCAGCAGACCACCACCGTTACCGTCGTGAACGGCAACCTGCAGGTGCAACTGGTGCCCACCACAACCGCGTCGCCGGCCGCTGTTTACACGGTCGTCTACAACAGCGATGGGCTGATTCAGTTTCAGGAGACCTGGGCGGTGCCTTCCAGCGTACAGCCGCTGCGCGTGCGCGACGTGAGGGTGGCTACCGCCGGCGCGGTGGGCGCGGATACGGTCACCACTACGGTGCAGGAGTCCGACATCGTCGGGCTGCTCAGCGATCTGGGCGCGCGCCCGCTGAAGGGCCCCGGGTACGCGGCGGGACGGGTGGCATACGTGAATTCCACCGGCGCGATGGAGACCGTGATTGGCTCCTCTACGGATTGCGTCCACGTGGACGGCTCGTCGGGACCGTGCGGCGGCACCCAGCCGAACTTTGCGGATGGCGAGGCGCCCGCGGGCCTGGTGGACGGCGCCAATACCGCATTCACCTTGTCCGCCTGGCCCAGCCCCGCGGCCAGCCTGACTCTTTATCGCAATGGCATGCTGCAAAAGCCAGGGCAGGACTTCACGCTGTCCGGAAATCAGATTCAATTCCTCCCGGCGGCGGCGCCCCAACCGGGAGACACCCTGCTGGCCAGCTACCGGCTGACCGGGACCGCCGACGATACGCCGCAACTCTTTCCCAGTCCGCAAGTCTTGTGCAGCGGGCTCGGTTCGTCCACCAATTCGAGCACCCTGGCAAGCGTCGGAACCTGCGTCATCCCGGGCGCGATTTTGGCGGCGGGAGACCGCGTGGAGATCCGCTTCGACTTCGACCATTCCGGCGCCGCCGGAGGCTTCAGTTTCGAAGTGCACTGGGGCGCAACCACGGTGCTGTCGCGCAACGCGTCGGCGGTTGACGCGCAGGCCACGGGTCGGGCGGACGCCGCGTTGACCGCGGCGGGCGCGCAGTTGAGCCACCAGTCGTGGGGCACGTCGCTCGCCTTCGCGGCGGGTGTGGGCACGTCGACGGACAGCTATACGGGCGGCGTCACGGTGGATTTCCAGGCGAAGACGCTGCAATCCGGCGATGCCGTGACTTTGAAGAATTTCACCGTGCTGCGTTTCCCGTAGACCGGGACGGGGCCACTCTGGGTCCGCCTGTCCTTGGAGTTTGGCTATTTCCAGGGTGCTGCGGTGCAGGGTGGGGCACGCTTTAGCCTGCCAGGCGAGCGCAGCTCGCCCCTGGAGATTGGCCATTCGCGCCGCGAATCTGCCGCGGCAAGGTTTCTCGCAGGCGGAACCGCCTGCGCCACCAAGTCGTGGCGTCTGCCTGCATGGGTGGGGCATGCTTCAGCCTGCCACTGGAGTTTGGCCATTTCCAGGTGTTGCGGAGCATTGGTGGGGCATGCTTCAGCCTGCCACTGGAGTTTGGCCATTTCCAGGTGTTGCGGAGCATTG
>PLDO01000130.1 GCA_003136215.1 Bryobacterales bacterium | reverse complement strand
CCAAAGAGAGCCTGACGTTCAAGCTGCTCTCCGACACCGACAAGAAGGTAGTGGACCAGTACGGCTCCCTCAGCCCCCGCGGCGTGGCGTCGCGCAATACGTTCCTGATTGACCCGGCGGGCAAGATCGCCAAAGTCTGGACCGGCGTCAGCCCCGCTAAGCACAGCGAGGAAGTGCTCGCCGCGCTGNNCGGCGCGGCAGGCGAAACCGCCAGCCCCACCATTGCAACTCGCTTGCCTGCAATGGTGGGGCATGCTTTTAGCCAGAAACGCGTCGCATCGGCGGGTTCCACGCGCACTGTCTTGGCCTTCGCGAACATCGATCTCCGCCGCCGGGCCGGGCCGGGCACCCGTAGGTGCCCCCGTTTCTCTTCCAGCCTGATACTGACGGCGGAAGATTGCTACCCAATGCAAGTAAAATTGGAACTATGCTGAACGACGCGGCAATTATCGCCCACATTTCCCAGTTGCCGCACTCCCGCGCCAACTTCAAACAACTGGTGCGCGAGTTGGCGGTTAAAGGCGATAGCCGCAATGAGTTGGAAGCCGCGCTCACCCGCCTCACGGCGCGCGGCGACCTGATTGAGCTGAAGAGCGGCCAATACGTGGTCACCGCCCGCACCCGCGAATTCGCCGTGGGCCGCCTCAATCTGCATCGCGACGGTTACGGGTTCGTGATCTCCGAACGTCCGATTCCCGGCATCGCCGGCGATATCTTCATCCCCCCCGAAGCCGCCGAAAAAGCCATGCATGGCGACCGCGTGATCGTGCGCATCGCGCGCATCGAGGCCGGCGGCCGCGCCGACGGCGAGATCGTCAAGGTATTGAAGCGCGCCCATCCCACCGTGGTCGGCGAATTCAAAATCGGCCGTCGCGGCTGCTACGTGGTGCCCGCCGATGCCCGCATTCACCAGTGGATCGATATCCCGGATGGCATGGAACTCCCGCCCGCCGGCGCCCCCGCCGTGGACCGCATCGGCGTCACCCCACCCAAGGTGGCAAGCGTCGCCGAACTGAACGGCATGGTGGTCAACGTGGAACTGTTGGAGTATCCCGAGCGCGGCGCGTCTCCCGTGGGCCGCGTGGTGGAAATTCTCGGCCACCCCGACGATTTTGGCGTCGACGTGGAGATTATCATCCGCAAACACCACCTGCCCCACCAGTTCCCGCCCGAGGTCATCGAGCAGGCGCAGGCGATGCCCGCCACCATTGCCCACGCCGATCTCGCCGGGCGCCGCGACTTCCGCGACATGCCCATCGTCACCATCGATGGCGAGACGGCGCGCGATTTCGACGACGCCGTCTGGGTCGATCGCCTCCCTAACGGCAACTACGCCCTGCACGTCCATATCGCCGACGTCAGCCATTACGTGCTCCCCGGTTCGCCCATCGATCTGGAAGCGCAACTCCGCGGCACCAGCGTCTACTTCCCCGACCGTGCCGTGCCAATGTTGCCCTACGAGCTCTCCACCAACCTGTGCTCGCTCGTCCCCCACGCCGATCGCCTGGTGCTCTCCGCGCTGATGGAGATCGACCATCACGGCGAGGTGGTGGGCCAGGAGTTTACCGCGGGCGTCATCCGCAGCGCCGAGCGCATGACTTACACCAACGTCCACCTGCTGCTGGAAGGCGACGCCGCCATGCGCCAGCGCTATCAACCGCTGGTGGCGCGCTTCGAACTGATGCAGGAACTGGCGCTGGTGCTCAATAAGAAGCGGGTGCGCCGCGGCTCTATCGATTTCGATCTGCCGGAGCCGCTCATCGAGTTCGACGAATTGGGCGCCATGACCGGCGTCACCCGCGCGCCGCGCAATATCGCCAACCGCATCATCGAGGAATTCATGCTGGCCGCCAATGAGAGCGTCGCCGGACACCTGGAACATGCCGGCATCGCCAGCGTCTACCGCATCCACGAAATGCCCGATCCGAAGCGCGTCATGGAGTTCGAGGAAATCGCCACCCATTTCGGCGTCTCGCTCGGCATCGGCGCCATCCCCGTGAAGCGCTTCGGCATCACCGACAAGGGTCGCGACGGCAGTAAAAAGCGCCGCGAGGTGGTGGTGGCGGATTCCGGACTCCGCATCTCCTCGCGTCACTACCAGAGGCTGGTGGCCAAAATCGAAGGCAAGCCCGAGGAGCGCATTCTCAGCTACCTGATGCTGCGCTCCCTGCGCCAGGCGCGCTACAGCACGGAGAATGTCGGCCACTTCGCCCTCGCCGCCGCGACCTACACGCATTTCACTTCGCCCATTCGCCGCTATCCGGACTTGATCGTGCATCGCGTATTAAAATGGGCGCTCGATCATCCGGAAACGAAACCTGCGCCGAAGCCAGACACCTACGGGAGTCCCAGCAAAGACGATTCCACTTTCGGGCCGTATCGCCGCGGCGAACTCGAAGCGATTGCCGTGGAAACTTCGGAGACCGAGCGGCGCGCCGAAACCGCCGAGCGCGAATTGATGGCCTGGAAAACCGCGCAGTTCATGGAGCAGCATTTGGGCGAAGAGTACGAGGCGCTGATTATTTCCGTTCAGAAATTCGGATTTTTTGTCGAGCTGACAGAGTTGTTTGTCGAGGGCATGGTGCCTATCGACCGCATCCAGGAACTAACCGGGGAGCATGTTTTTTATCGCGACCAGGATCACGCGATTGTGAGCGGTAGCGGCCACGGCGCGCGCAATGCATCGCGCAGCGGGACTCAAGACCCCAGCCGCGACAAAAATCCCAAGAAAAAATCCGGCCGCGGCGCGTCCCGCTCCGATCAATCCGGCCACGTCTGGAAACTCGGAGACCGCATCCAGGTGCGCGCCGAGCGCATTGATCCCATCCGCCGCCGCGTGGAATTTTCCATCGTGTAAGGAATTACGTACTTGCGAGGATTCCAGGGGCTAAAGCCTTTGATTATCAAGTCCCTGAACGTCGCGGCTGAAGCCGCGACCCACAA
>PLDO01000407.1 GCA_003136215.1 Bryobacterales bacterium | reverse complement strand
GTTGAATCCGCGAAACCGGCAGCTTGCCGTAGCCGTCGGGAAAAGCCCGCTCGCCGGAGACCACCGCGTTGGCCGGGTCCCAGACCACTTTCAGGTTGGGATGATCGAGCGCCGCCAGCACGCGCGCCGTCTCCGCGCCGGTGGCGATATTGCACGCGTGCTCGTTTTCCAGGCCGATGATCACATTGTGCCGCGCGGCCTCGTCGGCCAGCGCGCCCAAGGCTTCCACGATGCGCTCGAAACAGGCTTCCGGCTCCACCGTCCGCCAGTACGAAAATACCCGGATGATGCGCGCCCCGGTGCGCCCGGCAATCTCCATCGCCCGCGCCGTGAGCCGCGGCTGATCGGCGAACGTGTGCTTGGCGGCGAACATATCCTGCTGGAAGCGGGCATCCACTTCCGGCGAATCCGGCAGTACGCACTTCAACAGCGGCGATGCGATGGAGAGAATCTCCAGCCCCGCGCCGCGCACCACGGCGATCGCCCCGTCCAGTTCTTCATCGCTCAGGTCCACGATGTTCTTGCCGGATACCATGCGCAGTTCCGCTCCCGTCATGCCGAGTTCGGTCATGGAGCGGATGGCAACTTCGAGTTCCGGCGAAAACTCGTCGGTGATGGCGGCGACGGGAAAATGGGCGGGCATGACAGCTCATTATAAAGCCCGGCAGTGCGAGAATAGCAAAGATGCCCAGTATCGCAACTTCCGTGGAAATGGTGCCGCGCTCGCGCATCCGGGAACTGGCCGAAATCGCCATGACAATGGATGGCGTTTTGCGCCTCTACTTCGGCGAAAGTAATCTGCCGACCCCGGAGTACATCAAGCGGGCCGCCAATCGCGCCCTGTCCGACGGGTACACCTTTTACACCGAGAACGCCGGTTTGCCCACCTTGCGCCGCGCCCTCGCCGACAACTACCGCCGCCTGCACGGCGTGGAGTTGGACCCGGCCGGAGAGATCGTGGTCACCGCCAGCGGCGTGCAGGCGTTGAACCTGGGGATTCGCTGCGTGCTGAATCCGGGCGACGAAGCCATCGTCCTCACGCCGGCGTGGCCCAACGGGTCTTCCAGCATCATGATGGCGAATGCCGCCGTGCGCCAGGTGCCGCACCCGTTGGTGGCCGGCCGCTATACAGTGGATTTCGACGCGCTCGCTTCCGCCGTCACGCCGCGCACCCGCCTGCTGCTCTACACGTCGCCTTCCAATCCGCTGGGCTGGGTGGCTACCGAAGAGGAACAGCAGGGCCTGCTCGATTTCGCCCGCCGCCACGGTCTGTGGCTGATGGCCGACGAAGTCTACGACCGCCTGTACTATGCCGGCGCCGAATTGGGCGATCCCGTCCCTTCCGTGCTCCGCAAGGCCACCCGCGACGACGCCGTGATGGTGGTCCATTCGTTTTCCAAGACCTATTGCATGACCGGTTGGCGCGTCGGCTGGCTGGTGGCTCGCCGCGATCTGGCCGAGAAGGCCACCCAGTTGAACGAGTTCATCGTCTCGCACGCGCCCACCTTCGCCCAGAAGGCCGCCGAGACCGCGCTCGCCGAGGGCGAAGCCGAAGTGCGCCGCATGCTGGCGTCTTTGAAACAGAATCGCGATCTCTGCCTGGACGCGCTGCGCGGCTTGCCCGGCGTCACCGTTCCCATCCCGGATGGCGCCTTCTACCTCTTCCCGCGGGTTGCGGGGTTAACGGATTCTTTCGCGTTCTGCCGGAAGTTATTGGAGGAGACGCGGGTAGGCCTGGCGCCCGGCGTGGCGTTCGGCGCCGGCGGCGAGGGCTCTTTCCGCATTTGCTACGCCGCGGAACGCAGCATTCTGGAGCCCGCCATGGAGCGGTTGACGAAATTCTTGCGATCCCACGCTTAGACGAAAAGGAGACCCAAATGATCAGAGGCTTCAAGGAATTCCTGCTGAAGAACAACGTGGCGGCGTTGGCCGTCGCAGTCATTATCGGCGGAGCCGTCGGGAAGGTAGTGTCCTCCCTGGCTGCCGACATTCTGATGCCGCTCATTGGCATGGTGCTGCCCTCTGGCGAATGGCGCGCCGCCAAACTGGTGATCAGTAAGACCGTAGGCCCGGATGGCAAGGAAGCCATCAACGCCATCAACTACGGCACCTTCTTCGGCAGCCTGGTGGATTTCATCATCATTGCACTCGTCGTCTATGTGATGACCAAGGCGCTCATCAAGGAAGCCCCGCCCGCCCCGCCGCCGCCTTCCAAGAACTGCCCTCGCTGCAAGGAATCTATCGCCATCGACGCCACTAAGTGCAAGTTCTGCACCGCCGACTTAGTGGGATAAGCCTCCAGGCTTGTCCATCCGAGCGAAGCTCGGACTTCTCCGTTGGCCCCGGAAACAATTCCCTCCCCGCGGTGTCTAACTTTCCGACGGGGGGTAAACCGGTGTTGGACGTCCGCGGCCTCACCAAGAAATACCGCAATCGCGCCGTGGTGGATCACGTGACCTTCACCGTCCCACCCGGTCAGGTCACCGGATACCTTGGGCCGAACGGGAGCGGCAAATCGACCACCGTGAAAATGCTCGCCGGTCTGCTGCCCGCTTCTTTCGGCCAGATTCTCTGGGATGGCGCCGACATCCGCCACGATCTCACCGGCTTCAAGCGGCGTCTCGGGTACGTCCCCGAGGAGGCCTACGTCTATCCCCATCTCACCGGCATGGAACACCTGGAGTTGATCGGACGGCTCCGCCGCCTGCCGGAGGCGCAGGTGCAGCGCAAAGCGGCGGAATTGCTGCGCCTGCTCTGGCTTCACGAACACCGCTACACGCCTATCTCGTCCTACTCCAAGGGCATGAAACAGCGCGTCCTGATTGCCGGCGCCCTGCTGCACGACCCGGACCTCCTCATCTTCGACGAGCCCCTCAACGGCCTCGACATCGCATCCGCCATGCTGCTCCACGAACTGATCGCCGAACTCGCGCGGCAGGGTAAGACCATCATGTACATCTCGCACGTGCTGGAAGTCACCGAGAAAGTCTGCTCGCGCGTCATCATGCTGTACCAGGGCAGAATCGTCGCCAACGACGAAGTGGGCCGCCTGCGCGACCTCATGGATCTGCCGTCGCTGGAACAGATTTTTCGCCAGCTCGCCAAACAGGAGGATGTCGGAGCCTCGGCGCGCGAGATTGTCTCCGTCATACGGGAGGCGTGATGGGCTGCCTGAAACTGCTGGTGCGCCATTTCTTCGGGCGCTTCTTCGATAACGAGATTATGTCGCAGAACGGCGACATGCGCACCAACGTCGTGCAGGCCATCGGACTCGTGGCCACGCCCGGCATCTTTGTGCCCTTTTACATGATTCCGCAGCGCGCCCGCTTCGACCATCCCTTCGCTCACAACTGGCTCCTGCTCGGCGATTACTACTTCTTCATCATGTTCTCCATGGTCGTCATGGGCTTCGTCATGGTGTTCGAATGGGACGCCCTCTTTCCGGACCGCAAGGACTACCTGATTCTCACCCCGCTGCCGCTCGGCGGCGGCTCCATCTTCGCCGGCAAAACTATCGCCCTCGTGGCGTTCCTGGGCCTGTTCGCGGTGGATGCCAACCTGTTCTGCACGCTCCTGGCGCCCCTGGTCACCGGCGGCGAAGGTACGCCCGCACCCGTGATCTGGAGGTTGATCGCGGTCCACGCGGCCAGCGTGCTGGGTGCCGGCGCATTCGTCGCCCTGAGTATGGCGAGCCTGCAAGGCGTGCTCATCAACCTGCTCACCGGCCGCGGATTCCGCCGCGTCTCGCCCTGGGTGCAGATGGCCCTCATGGGCAGCCTGATCGTAGTCCTGTTCCTCACGCCGCTGGCCTGCCTCGGAATTCGCCCGCTGGTGGAAAGCCATAGCCCGTTGCTCCGCTGGTTCCCGCCCTTCTGGTTCCTCGGGCTCTATCTGGATATGCTTCCCGGGCAGCCGGCCGGACCGGCATTCCATGAACTCGCGGAGTTGGCGCGGCGGGGCCTTGCGATCTCCGCCGCGGCCTTCGCCCTCACCTACCTCGCCGGATACCACCGCCACGCGCGCCGGGTCATGCAAAGCGTGGAGGGCGCCGAAGGCGGCCCCGGCCCTCTCCGCACCGCCTTCGAACGTGCCGTGAACCGCTGGCTCCTCCCCAATCCGTTGGAGCGCGCCACCTTCCACTTCATCGGCAACACCATCCTGCGCAACGCCCAGCAGCGCCTCTTCCTCGCCACCTTCGGCGGAATCGCCGTGGCCCTGGCGCTGCCCGCGGTGCTGCGCATCGGTACCCGTCCCGGCGCGCCCATCCTCAGCTTTTACGCCCCCGGACTCCTCTCCGTCCCGCTGACCTTGTCCTTCTTCGCGGTCTCCGGCCTGCGCGCGGCCTTCAACTTCCCTGCCGAACTGCGCGCTAACTGGATCTTTCAGATCTGCGAAAGCGAGGACAGCATGCCGCACCTGCGCGCCGCGCGCAAATGGATCGTGCTCATGGGTTTGACGCCCCTGTTTGCCTTGCTCGCGCCCGTCGAAGTATATTTCCGCGGTTGGCGGCTCGGCTTCATCCATCTGAGTTTTGCCCTGGCCCTCTCCCTGGTGCTGTTGAACCTGCTGCTCGTCTGGTTTCGCAAGATCCCCTTCACCTGTTCGTACTTCCCCGGCAAGACCAGCATGGCCGTGATGTTCGCCCTCTACCTGGCCGGTTTCACCGCCTACAGCTGGAGCATGGCGGACCTGGAGGCGAAGTTGCTCAACCAACCCGCCCAGTTGGTGCCGACTCACTGATCTACGAGGACGAACCCGACCCCATCGTCCGCAGCCTCGAACTAGGCTAGCATCCAAGGTGGGGCAGGCTTCAGCCTGTCAATCCGAGCGAAGCTCGGACTCGGCTTCCTCCCGCACCGCGGCAATCGTCCTCTCGATATCGTCATCGCTGTGCGCCGCGCTGACAAACGCCGCCTCGAACTGTGAAGGCGCCAGATACACGCCGCCCTCCAGCATCCTCCGGAAGAACCGTCCGAAGCGCGCCGTATCGCACTTCTTCGCCGATTCCCAACCCGTCACCGGCCCGTCGGTGAAGAAGAACGTGAACATCGACCCCACGCGATTCACCGTGACGCCGGCCGGCGCCGCCGCCTCCAGCCGTGCCCCGCACGCTTCCACCCGGTCGTACACCTCGGGGTGTGCCTTCAGGTGCCGCAACATGGCGAGGCCCGCTGCCACTGCCAGCGGGTTCCCCGACAGCGTCCCCGCCTGGTAGATCGGTCCCGCCGGCGCCACCATGCTCATAATGTCCCGCCGCCCGCCGTATGCCCCCACCGGCAGCCCGCCGCCGATCACCTTGCCCAGCGTCGTCAGATCCGGCCGGATGCCATACCTCGCCTGCGCCCCGCCGAACGCCACGCGGAACCCCGTCATCACTTCGTCGAAAATCAACAGCGCGCCGTAACGCGCCGTGATCTCGCGCATGCCTTCCAGGTAGCCGGGCAGCGGAGGCACGCAACCCATGTTACCCACCACCGGCTCCACAATCACCGCCGCGATCCGCTCCCCGTGAACTCGGAACGCCTCTTCCAGCGCGTCCAGGGAATTGTAGGGCAGGGCAATGGTGGTGTCGGCGAACGCTTTCGGCACGCCCTGCGTGTCCGCAATCCCCAGCGTGGCGAGGCCCGACCCCGCCTTCACTAGCAGCGAATCCACGTGACCGTGATAGCAGCCCTCGAACTTGACGATAAGGTCGCGTTTGGTGAACCCGCGCGCCACCCGGATCGCCGACATCGTCGCCTCCGTGCCCGAGTTCACCAGCCGCACCATTTCGATGGAGGGCACGGCCTCGCAGATGGCGTCCGCCAGCAGGACCTCCTGCTCCGTCGGCGCGCCGAAACTCGTGCCGATTTCCAGCGCCTTTTCCAGCGCCGCCAGGATCTCCGGATGCCGGTGCCCCAACAGCAGCGGACCCCACGATCCCACGTAGTCGATATACTCGTTCCCGTCCACATCGAACAGGTGCGAGCCCTGGCCGCGCGCGATGAAAATGGGCTGCCCGCCCACGCCGCGGAACGCCCGCACCGGCGAGTTCACCCCGCCCGGAATCTTCTCCACCGCACGGCGAAACAGTTCTTCGGATTTAATATGTGTCATGCGAAACTCAACCCCAAAAATATTGGCCACAGATAAACACAGATGAACACAGATAGGCAAACCACCTTTGAGTTCTTTGTCTTTATCTGTGTTCATCTGTGGCCAATGCTTTTTCTTGTTACCCAGCCTTGGGCACGATGCGGCTGAACCCGAGGCTCATGGCGATCTCGTACAGGCTGCCGTGCAGATTACGCATCAGACGGCGCTTCAACCCGAGGTAGGGCTGCCGGCCGGCGAACAGATCCTCCATCACCTTGGCAAAGCGCGGCGACCGCCGCGTAAATTCCACCATGCGCTGCGGCACCGAGCCGCACAGAAACTGCCCCAGGAATACCCGTTTGGCCAGCCGCGAGCCAAATTCCAGGTCGGCCGCGAAATCGCGCCGCAGCAACCCGCGATAGCGATGCAAGCTCTCCGCCGGGCCGCCGGCGTCGTCCAGCAGGCTCTGCGCCGCCAGATCGCCCGACCGGATCGCGTAGTAGAGGCCCTCCCCCGTGATTGGGTCCACCAGTCCCGCCGCGTCGCCCACCGCCATCCAGCCATCGCCCGCCACCCGGTTATCCTTCCACGACTTCGAATCCAGCGAGGGCAGCAGATGGCTGTAGAATGCCGCGCCCTTCCAGGAGATGCCGCGCCCTGCCATGTACGCTTCCAGCCGCTTACGCAGCGAACTCGCCGCCTCACCCTTGCCGCAGATCCCCACCGAAAGATGGCCGCATCGCGGGAAGATCCAGATGTATCCTTCCAAGTCGGGCAGAAACTGGATGTCGATCCTCGACTGGTCGCCCTGCACGTAGTAGCCCAGCGCGGACATGGTATCGGGTGGCTTGAGTTGCGTTCCCACGTCGCGTAGGGGATTGCGCGCGCCGGTAGCCACGATGCAGAAGTCCGCATCCACCTTGCCGCCCGCCGTCTCCAGGCGCCATCCCGCGCCCTGCCGCGCCATGCCCGTGACGCGCGTCTTCTCGATCTGCGCCCCTGCCCGCTCGGCCCGCTCCAGCAGCATGTTGTTCAAGTCGTAGCGCGAGTAAATCAGCAGCGGGTCGCTCAGCTTCAGCGTCACCTCGCCCGCCTTGGGCGCCGCCAGCACGCTCTCCGTGACCAGTCGCTTGGGGGTGGAATTGTCGATCAGAAACGGGTATTGGCTGTACGCTTTATGCGTCAGCCCGCCGCCGCAAGGTTTTTCCCAGGCGAGCTTCTCGTCCATCAGGACTACGCCGAGGCCGGCCGATGCCAGCTTTTCCGCGGCGAAGGCTCCCGCCGGACCGCCCCCCAGAATTGCGACACGCTTCATTTCTTTTTGCCGGCGGGTGGCAGATCTTCCGGCGCCGGCATCTTTCCACCGGCTCCCGGCGCTGCCATGGATCCCCCATGAGGACTAGCCATGCCCGGCATCGCTCCGCCCGGCATCATTCCGCCCTGCGGCGCGGCTCCCGGCGGCACTTGCCCGCCCCCGTGCTGGCTCGCATCCTGCCGGCCTACTACCGCCCATTTGCTGTCTTTCAGCGCCATGTGGTACTGGATCGTCATCTGCCCCACGCCGGTGCCTTTGGCGGCAAACGAAACCGTCGCGTCCGCTTTGTCGCCGTTAAACTTCACGTCAGTCACATTGATATCCATGGCCGCCGGCGTCATGCCCTTCGTGGCCAGATAATCCAGAACGCCCTGACGCACCGCGTCTTTATTCTCGATGCCGCGGTGACACCCGGCGAGACAAACAATCAGGAGGAGAGTAGAGATCAGTCGCACTATTCGATTATAACCATCGAGAGCACGATCGCATTGGCACCCGGTGCTATATTGGCCTCAAGACATGCCGGAAGACGTACAGCCGATCCTGGAGGATCTGAAGACCGACCGCTGCCCCCGCTGCCTGCAGCCCGTTCCCCCGCAAGCGGCGCACTGTCCGAATTGCCGCCAACCGATTCATCCCATGCATCTTCTGCCGTTTGCCCTCGGCGCCGCCGGCCTGATTTTGATGATGTTTGTCATGCTGGTGATGTATCGGTCGGTTCGTAACGAGGATGTGGCCCCCGCCCCCGTGCCGGTCGAGGAGAATGCGGACCGGCAGCAGGATCCCATGGTCCCCGAACCTGCGGCCGACAGCAGTGCCAAGCCGGCGGCCAAACCCGACAAGAAGCCGCCCCTCGACGAGCGCTGATTGGCTCAACTCCGCGGCTTGTCTTCCAGCATGGCCTTGAGTCCGGCGATCTCGCGCTTCAGTTTGCGCTCCCGCCCCACCATCATCAGGACGTAGACCACCAGAATCAGCCAGGCCACCCACAGGCCGCCATTGAGGAAGGTGAAATTGCGCTGTAAACGCTCCATCTCGCGGACCACGTCGTCGGGTGAAGCCTGCAATAGCATCAGTGCGTAATACATAGTTTCTCCGTTAGAGGGCATGCGCCATGCGGCGCAGCGAATCGATTTCGCGTTGGAATTGTTCCTGCCGCAGGCGCACCGCGGTCAAAACCACGCCCACCAGCATTACCGCCAGCACCTGCCAGCCGAAGACCGCCGCCCAGTCCGGCGGGAAACTGCCGCCGCCCCAGAACACTGGCTGCGGGTGCTGCGTGCGCCACCACTTGATGGAGAAAATTACGATGGGCACGTCGATGAAGGCGAAAATCGAGAACACCGCCGCGAAAGTGGCGCGCTGCGTGGGCTCTTCGATGGCGTTGCGCAGCATCAGGTACCCGGCGTACAGCAGCCAGCAGACCAGGGCCGAAGTCAGGCGCGCGTCCCAGGCCCACCACATGCCCCAGGCGACGCGTCCCCAGATGGAGCCGGTAATCAGGTTGCCCGCCAGGAATGCCAGGCCCACTTCCGTCACCGCCACCGCCAGCGCGTCGAACTGGAAGTTCTTGGTGATCAGGAACAGGATGCTGGCCACGAAGGCCACCACGGCGCAGGTCAGTGCGGTAATGGCCATCGGCACGTGGAAGAAGATGATCTTGAAGATCGCGCCCTGATTGCGCTCCGGCGGAAAGCCGGTGAATAGGTATATGTCGCGCGCAAGCAGGATGAGTGCCGCCACGGCGAGGATGTAAAGAATCTTATTGCGCAAGCGTTTATCCTCCTACCAATACCGTCTCCACCAGGAACACCGAGACGGCGGTGTACATCACATCGAAACCGATCAGCATCTTCAGCCAGGCGTCGTTTTCCGCCGTGATCGGTTTGCCGGCCACCAGCGCGCTGGTCAACTGCATCGCCCCCAGCAGCGCCGGAATCAAAATCGGAAAATTCAGGATGGGCAGCATGACTTCTCGTAGCCGGATGTTTACCGTCAGGGCGCTGAAAATCGTCCCCGTCACGGTCATTCCCCAGGTGCCCAGCGCCACCACCATCATCAATTGCCAGAACTGCGAAGTCCACCGGACATTATAGAAGACGCCGAACAGCGGCAGCGCGATCAGTTCCACCGCCATCACCAGAATATAGTTGGCCAGCGCCTTGCCGAGGAACAGGGCCGCGCCCGAGATGGGGGCGGAGATCAGCGCGTCCAGGCAATCGTTGGTCAGTTCGCGCGCGAAGCTGCGGTTCAACAGCAGCGTCCCGGCGAAGGCGAACACGATCCACAGCAGGCCGCCGGAAATCTCGCGCGTGGTCTCCTCGCTCGGGTCGAAGGCGAAGCTGAACAAGAGCAGCACCACCAGCGCGAAGGAGAGCGATGCGTTGATGGCTTCCTTGGTGCGTAACTCGGCCCGCAAATCCTTGGCCATGATCACAAGCACCTGCCGGATGAAAGCCATCATCCCTCACCGTAACGCGCATAAACCCAGCCCGGGTCGGCCACCATTTCCGGGGTGCGTTCGCCGTGAAACGCCACCTGGCCGCGGTTGAGCAGCGCGACGTGCGTGGCCAGTTCCAGGGCCTCCCGCAATTGGTGGGTGGACATGACGATGGTCTTGCCTTCAGCCAGCGCCTCGCGCAGCAGGCGTTGCAGCACGGCGATGGCGCGGTCGTCCAGCGCCGTGAAGGGTTCGTCCAGCAACAGCACTTTGGGACCGTGCAGGAAGGCGCGCGCGACGGCCAGGCGCTGCCGCATGCCGCGGGAGAATTCGCGCACCAGTCCGTCCTTCACGCGATCGAGTCCGGTGCGCTCCAGCCATTCCAGGGCGGTCTTCTTAGGGTCCGCGAGCCCGTAGAGCTTGCCGAACAGCGTCAGATTCTCCAGCGCCGAAAGCTCGTCATACACGCTGATACCGTGGCCGATGAAGCCCATCAGCCGCCGCGTCTCGGTGTCGCGCGGTGAATTTCCGAAAATCGTGATCTTGCCTTTGCCGGGCCGCGAAAAACCCGCAATGGTGCGCAGCAAGGTGGTTTTGCCCGCTCCGTTGCGCCCAATCAGCGCCAGGCACGCGCCCGGCGCGGCGGATAGCTCCACGTTGCGCAGGGCAGGGAAGTCGCCATAGAATTTCCAGACTCCCTCTACGCCGACCGCCTTCATCTTGGTAGGACAGGCCTCCCGGCCTGTCTGTCCGGGGCCGGGGGACTCTTGCGGTAGAGCAGGGCGAAGCCGAGCGCCAGGATTCCGAGCGCCACCACCAGGATGGAAACCGTCTTGGAATTCACCCGCGGCATGATCTGCTCGATGCGCGGGCCGCTCTCCTCGGCGGCTTGATCGTCGCCCGCGGCCTCCGCTGGCGCCGCGGCCACGGCGCCCGACAACTGCACTTTATAAGCGGTGGCGGTGAGGCCGAAAATGTGCGCCTGGGAGCGCGGCTCGGTGCCCAGATCGTTGAGACCCTCGCCCTTCAGCGTGACGCCGTTAGGCACTATCAGGTAGGTGTTCTCGTCCTTGCTCACCACTTTGCCGGCCAGGTCCGCGCCTTCGGTATACGGCATGGCGTAACTCACGTCGATCTGCGTGTCGCCGGGCTTGATGGCGAAATCCACCGCGAAGATGTCCGGCTTGCCGGTCTTGTTGACCGGCGCGCCCAGCGGCATGCCGCCCGGTGCGGTGGCTCTGGCCGCCGGCTTACTGGCGCCCGGGGGCAGGAAGAACTTCAGCGTGCCGCTGTCGGGATCGTTCCACGCCGTCTTGCCTTCATTCTTGAAAAGGTAGGTCTCGCTGACCGCGACTTGGCCGGCGGAAGGCTCGAAGAGGATCATGTGCTTGGCCACCTTGGCGCCGCCTGGCTGCGTGGACGCGTTGAAGACCTCAATGGCGATCCCGGCGGTGGGTTGTCCCGGGGGCAGCATGTGATTGTAAGTGACGCCGTCGAACGCGGTGCGGATCAGGTGGGGACCCTGCGGCGTCTGATTGATGCTGAAGTTGCCTTGCGCGTCGCTCTTGGCCTGGTCGATGAGTTCCAGTCCGGTCGCGGTAGCCAGTTTGTAGAGCGCCACGGTGGCCCCGGCTTGCGGCTTGCCGGTGGTTTGATTGGTCACCGTGCCGGTGACCGCGGCAAACAGCGGGACGCAGGCGAGTAGTGGGATAAGGCTCCGCCTTGTCCATCCGAGCGCAGCTCGGACGTTGGAGTTTCTCATGCGCGCACCGCCTTCATGGGTTTGCCGCATTCGCCGCAGAACTTCAGCTCCACTTCGAAACGCGCATTGCAATGCGGGCAAGTGAGAGGGTCCTGCACGGCCTTCACCTTGGGCGCCGGGACCGGCGGAGATGAGGCGCGTCCTCCTTGCAGTTGCAGCTTCACGCGATCTACTTCCGCCATCACCGAAGCAAGCTCCTTCTGCAGGTCTTTCTTGGTCAACTGGTAATCGTTGTCGGAGAGCTTGCCGACCCGGTATTCGAATTGCAAGTCGCGCAGGTTATCGTAGATCGCCGCTTTCCGCTCATCCAGGTGAGCGAACGGGGAGACCGGTTCCGGCTCCGGCAAGTCCTTGGGCCGAACCCCGAGGACGAACACAATGACGACGATCGCAATGATGCTTGTAATGGCAATAATCACGGGACGATTCAGTCCTTCAATCCAGGTTCTTGGTGTCTTGATCGATCTGCTCCTGGTACTTTGCCAGTTCGGGATCTTCCGCCTCGATAGCGCCGAGGTCGGTCATCGGCTTGCGCTTGTATTTGCGGAGGAACAGCAGGATTACCGCCATGCCGAAGCCCACAGCCGCATAGGGAATGATCCAACCGAAGGCATTGGGCGGCGCCAGGTAGACCGCCATGCCGTAATCGCGGATGAACGCCTGCACAATCTGCTCGTCGCTCATGCCTACGCTCTGCATCTGCGCGATGCGTTCCTTGGCGGGTTTGGAGAAATGGCACTCCAACATGCTGCACGTGGCCACCGAATCCTTGCAGCCGCACTGGCATTGCAGGCGCGCGCCCACGCGGCGCACGTCGACATTGGGCTTCTCGCTGGCGGTTTGGGCCAGCGCCGCCACCGCGATGGTAAAGACCAGCAGACTACTTCTGAACCGTTGCATTTTTCTTGGCATACCCCACTACTTCCGTGCGGGCGTACTGTAGTTTGACTTTGCTCGGCACCAGGCAGACCAGCGTGCCGAAGATCACCACCAGGGTGCCGATCCAGATCCACGAGACCAGCGGGAAGACATACGCCTGAATCACCGCGCGCTTATTATCGTCGCTCATGCCGCCGAAATTCAGGTAAAGATCTTCGTTGGGCCGCACCCGGATGCCCACTTCGCTGGTGCCTTGCCGGCTGGCGGTATAGAAGCGCTTCTCCGGCTCCAGCGTGCCCAGCATTTCGCCGTTCTTGCTGACCGCCATGGTGGCGCGGTGCCAGGAATAATTGGTTTCGTCGCCCTGCGCCAGATTCACCATGCGCAGTTGGTAGTTGCCTACCGTCATGGAATCGCCGGTATCGAGTTCCTTGACCTCGCTCTGATTGAACGCGTGGCCGGTGAAACCGATGAACGCCAGCACGATCCCCATGTGCACCAGGTAGCCGCCGTAGCGCCGCGTATTGCGGTGCGTCAGTTCAATGGTGGCGCGCAGCAGATTCATGTCGTTCTTGGCGCCGATGGATTTCGCGCCCTTGTAAAACTCCACCAGGATGGTGAGCGCCACGAAGAGGCAGAAGCCGAAGGAGATGAGCGCATAGAAGTGGCGCATGCCGGCGGCAATCAGCACGCCCACCAGCACTACGGAAGCGATGCCCGGATACTGGAAGTTGCGCCGCAGGCTCTCGGCGGANNCTTCGCTGATCACCGGGAACAGAGTGCCCCACAGCACCGCGAAACAACTCGCCAGCAGGATCAGGTTATTGAACAGGAAGCTGGATTCGCGGGAAATCACGCTCTCCAGTTGCGCCTCGCTCTTGAGGTAGTCGAGGCGGTCGAGAATCAGGAAAATCACCGCCGCGATGCCGACCGCCAGGAAGCCCACGAAATACTTGCCGATATCGCTGCGCGCGAAGGCGTGCACCGATTGCACGATGCCCGAACGCGTCAGCAGCGTCCCGAGAATGCACAGGAAGAAGGTGGTGCTCACCAGCACGATGTTCCAGATCTTCATCATGCCCTTCTTTTCCTGCATCATGACCGAGTGCAGAAAGGCGGTACCGCTGAGCCAGGGAAGCAGCGAAGCGTTCTCCACCGGATCCCAGCCCCAGTAGCCGCCCCAGCCGAGCACGTGATAGGCCCACGCCGCGCCCAGCATCACGCCGGTGCTCTGGAACAGCCAGGTGACCAGTGTCCAGCGGCGGGTGGTGAAGATCCAGGCGTCGCCCGGTTGCCGCGTGATCAACGAACCGATGGCGAAGGCGAACGGCACCGAGAAACCCACGTAGCCCAGGTACAGCATGGGCGGATGGATGGCCATCGCCGGGTATTGCAGCAGCGGGCTGAGCCCGTTGCCGTCCGGCACGGAGGTGATCAGCTTATCCACCGCCAGCATCTGGAACGGGTTGGCGATGAAGTTGTTGAGCACCAGGAAAAAGGACTGAATGGTGGTGAGTACGCCGATCACCCACGGCATCATGTCGCGATGCTTGTGCCGGTTGGTGAAGACCACAACCGAGGTGTAGGTGGAAAGCAGGAAGCTCCACAGCAGGAGCGAACCTTCCTGCCCGCCCCACCAGGCCGCATACTTGTAGAGCAAGGGCATGGTGCGGTTGGAGTGCTCCGCCACGTAGGCGAAACGGAAATCGCTGGTCATCAGGGAGTAGACCAGGATACCGGATGCCGTGGCGATGAGCGCCCAGATTCCGTACACCGCCCGTTCCCCGCTAACCAGCAGAAAAGGTTTGTTCTTCAGGCGGCCGATGACGCAGGCCGCGGTGGCATACAACGCCAGACAGAAGGCCAGCAGGATGGCCAGCGAACCCAGATTTTCCATATCGCCCCTATAAATGTTTGCTAGACGCCGCTTGATTTGCCCGAGTTGATATTGGGAGCCGTTTGTCCCGGCTTGAGTTGTCCCGGCTTGGCTTCGTACTTGGACGCGCACTTGGCCTGTATCCGGTTGGCCACGAAAACGCCGTCCTTCCCCAGTTTGCCGTCGGCCAGCGCCTGCGCGCCGTCCTTGAAAGTGTCCGGCAGCGGGTCGGTACCGGTGTAGGCGACCTTTAACTTAGTGGTCTCCTGCGCGAGCACGAACTGTACCTGGTTGCCGACGCGTTGAATGGAGCCGGTTTCCACATCCCCGCCAACGCGCACGCGCGCGTTATATGCCTTGGGGCCCATCTGCCCGAGTTCGGTGATGGTCTTGTAATAGGTCTGGTTGTCCTTCATTTCGGCCGTTGCCAGCCAGACGAGTGTACCGATCACAACCACGATCAGCGCAGCGAACTTGCCGTATTTCTTCATCGGGAGCCCCTCGAAACTACATTATAGCCCAACCGTATGGCGGGATAATTCGGACAGCCGTGACTCTTTTGTAGGAATCTTCAACACCCCCATTGGTGGGGATAGCGGGCAAAACTCAACGATTCCCAACTCTCTTGGACGCGGGAGATCCCTGATTTATTCCGGCTATTTTTGTTTCACGTGAAACACCACTACAGGTTGTGGCAGAGGTGGCAACCGGCTTCGGAACTGGCGCCGGGGGCGCGGCCGGGCGTCTCGCCTGCCGGGGCGGCGTGGGCGAGCAGAACGGTGGCCTTAGGGGCGGTTACCCGTAAGGGTCTGGCTGCTCCTCCGTCGCAACGGGGGGGCCGGGCGGCGGAGAGGGATGAGTCTTCGGCCACATCGACGCCGGCTTCGAGGCGCAAGTCCAGCGCCTCGGTGCGGCTGGCGGCGTAGCCGGCGCCGATGACCAGGACCACCGCGGCGGCTACGGCGAACGCCATGTGGGGGAACTCCCAGCGCTTCGCCCGCGCCAACCCGAGGCGGATTGCCAGCATGGGCGGCGCCGCCACCGGGGCCAAATCGCGCGCCAATTCCCGTTCCAGCCAGTCAGACATGCGAACTTCCTTTCCAAGGCGACAACCTTCGCCCCAGCGCCGTGTGGGCGCGATTGAGGCGCGACGCAACCGTCCCTACCGAGCAGCCCAGCACGGTGGCGATCTCCTCGTAGGCCAATCCCTCGGTGTAGCGCAGCACCACCACGATCCGCTGTTCGGCGGGCAGTTTTTCCACCGCGCCCTGAACCCGTCCGCGCATTTCGGAGTGCAACAGGGAATGCAGGGCGTCGCCGGGAGCGCGCAGCACGGCCATGACTTCATCGGCCATGGGGACGAGCCGCCAGGCCCGGCGCCTGTGATCCAGGCAGCTGTTGACCACCAGGCGGTAAACCCAGGTGCCGAAAGCGGCATCGCCGCGGAACTCGGACATGGAGGAGAAGAGCTTGAGGAAAGTATCCTGGGCGATGTCCATGGCGAGCGCTTCATCGCCGCTGAAGCGCAGCGCAATCGAGTAGATCTTGTCCTTGTAGGTCTCGAACAGAGTGCGAAAGGCGTCCCGCTCCCCACGGCGGCACCCCTCAATCAGCTCGCGATCCGACCCCTGTAGGACCATCCAGCTCATGAGACGATGATACTCCGGATTTTCTTCCCGGAAAATGTGGGACAGACCATCGCCTT
>PLDO01000709.1 GCA_003136215.1 Bryobacterales bacterium | reverse complement strand
CCGCCCCTACTCCCCGTAGCTGATTTCCGTGTGCCGCGCCGACAGGCCGGAATACACCAGCAAAATCAGCGATAGCGCAAGCAACCCGGGAACGGCGATCCAGAAAGGGGTCGGATCCGCGTCGATCACCATTACGTTGAAGGGCGGGCGAATCGGGATCTCCACCGGGCAGAGATTCTTCAGGTAGAAGATCACGCTGATTTTCTTGAGCACAGTGGGCAGGAACGGGTTCAGGTTCTCCCACACCATTACCACCGCGGCCGGGATCATCGGGTTGCGGAAGAAGATGCCGCTCATCAGGAATACGGCGCCGTAGCCGACGCAGGCCAGCGCCGCCACCAGCATGTAGGAGCCGAGTTGACTCAGGCCGGGACCGTGCAGGATGTAATCCGTGTAAGCCGCGCCGAAGTGGCGGCCGATCAGCAGGAAGGAGACCGCCGTGCTGCCTACGAACAGGAACAGCGCCGTGGCCAGGCCGGCCAGATACTTCCCCCCCACCAGCAGTTCGCGGCGCAGCGGCGTCAGGTAGTAGTAGTGCAGCGTCTTTTCCAGCATCTCGCCGCGGAAGAGATTCGAGAAAATGCCCACGCACCCGAAGAAGATTCCCAGACGCAGATAGTAGAAGTGAAACAGTCCGGCGAAGACCAGGCTGTCCGAACCGATACTGTGGTGCCCGCGGGTGCCGCTGATTTCAAACAGCCAGTGAAGCAGGGTGAGCGCCACCGGACCGAGCGCCAGGAAATATACCCACCAGCCGCGCCGCGAGAGAAACGTCTTCTTCATTTCCAGGCGAAGCACGCTCGCGATCTGGCGCATCCAGAGATTCATATCGTGCTCCCTTCGCCGCCGATCAGGTATTGATACACAGAGTTGACGTCGTCGTCCGCCGGCGCCACCGATTCCACCACCAGGCCGGATTCGATCACGATGCGGTTCAGCAGCAGGTAAAAACCGTCCGCATCGGTGGTGCGGAGCAGCAGGCCATGGCCATCGGTGTGCAATTTGGCTTCCACCAGGTGGTTCTCCGTAAACAACCGCGCCGCCAGTTGGCTGGGATGATCGCAGCGCACCAGGATCTGCATGGGCTGGTCCTTGACCTCGCCGCGCACGCTCTGGATCTGGCCCTCGGCCACCACGTAGCCCTGGCTGAGCAGGATCACCTGATCGCTGATGCGATCCACTTCATGGAGGATGTGGCTGCTGACGATCACGTGCCGCCCCTTCCGCCCCCACTGTTCGAAGAGCGCGATGGCTTCGGCGCGGGCCAGCGGGTCGAGGCCGTTCAAAGGCTCGTCGAGGATGACCACTTGCGGCTCGTGCGCCGTAGCCTGCGCCAGTTTGACGCGCTGCCGCATGCCCTTGCTGTAGGCGGCCACTTGCCGGTTGCGCGCGTCGACGAGCCCTACGGTTTCGAGCGCGGTCATGGTGCGCCGGTCGCTCTCTTCGTGGCTCATACCGAACACGCGCAGGTAGGAGTAGATGAATTGATAGCCGGTGAGGCCCTTCGGGTAGTTGTCGAACTGCGCGCAATAGCCCACCGCGCGGCAGAGGTGTTCCGGGTCTTCGGTGGACATTCCCAGCACGCTGATCTCACCCCGGCTGGGGCGGATGAGGCCGGTCATCAGGTTCATCAGCGTGGTCTTGCCGCTGCCGTTGGGGCCCACCAGGCTGGTGACGCCGGGCGGGATTGTCAGGTTGACCTTGTTGACGCCGAGCACTTCCCCGTAGAAGCGCGAGACATTGGCGAAGGTGATCAGGCTGTTGCTCAACGGGCCGCTCACCGCACCACCTCCGCGCCGCGGATCTTGCGTGTCAGCATGTAGAGGCAGATCAGGCAGAGCACACCCAGCGCCGTCCAGCAGCACCACAGCGGCAGTTCCTCGCCCGCCGGCATGCGGAAGAAGGCGCCGCCGTTATTGACCGCCGGGTCGGCGCCGAACAGATGCACCCAGACGGAACCGATCAGCGCGCTGATGTTGAACAGGTGTCCCCACCGGGTGCGCTGCACGCCGTTGATGGCCACGCCGAATCCGGCGGCCACGAAGAAGACGCCGAACATCAGGGCGCCGGCGGCAGGCTTCCACTTCACCCACGCCGAGAGCGCCAGCGCCAGCAGGGCCAGGATCAACAGCCAGACCCAGGAGCCGAAGAACAGGCCCACGGCCAGGCTGGAGTTAGCCTGCATCCATGTCCAGCCGTCTTCCAGGTAGGCTTGCAGCAGGAAGAGCAGCAGCCCCGGAACCCAGGTCATGAGGGACATGAGCACGATCAAAATCCACATCTTGCCGAGCACGTACTCCGCGCGGGAGAAGGGGCGCGCCAGGTACAGCGAGAGGGCGTTGTTGGCCAGATCGGGCGAGACCTGTCCGGGTCCGGTGAAGGCCGCCAGGAACAGCGCCAGCATGCTCTGCCAGCCCAGGAAGTTCAGGAAAAAGGTGGCATTGATGGAGATCAGCCGGTTGGCGCCCTGCACGCCCAGCAGGTTAAGCGCGCTCACGTTGTGCTGCACGTAGATGATCAGCGCCGCGATCAGCGGGTAGATGAAGCTGGCGATAAAGAAGATGGTGAGAAAACGCGATTTGCGCATTTCCTCGAACGCGTAGCGCGGAATCACCAGGAAGCGTGTGAAAGAAGGTGTCAAAGCGCCGTCATACGGCCGGTAGGTTTTCTTATAGATGGCCATCGGCGGTCTCCATGGCTTTGAGGAAGATGTCTTCCAGCGAATCGCGTTTGTGGCTGAGGCGGCGGATCTGTACGTTCTGGTCGGAGGCGATCTGGTACAACTGGCGCACTTCGAGTCCATCGGGCAGAATCAGTTTGAGGCGCCCCTGCGCCCCGCTGGCGGTCTCGCAGCCGAGCTTTTCGATAGCCTCGACGAAAGCTCCGTTGACGCCGCCGCGAGTTTCCAGTTCCAGGAAGCGGCGGTTGGCGCGGCGCTCTTCCTCCAGATTGCAGAACGCGGCGATGTTGCCGTCCTTGAGGATCAGCACCTCATCGCAGCACTCCTCCACGTCGCGCAAGAGATGCGAGGAGAGGATCAGGTGGAGATCGCCGCGGTCGCGGATCTCCTGAATCAGCGCGATCATGCGCAGGCGCGCGGGCGGGTCGAGCCCGTTGGTGGGCTCGTCCAGAAACAGCACTTTAGGGCCGTGCACGATGGCTTGCGCCAGTTTGGCCGCCTGTTTCATCCCCAGGGAGTAAGTGCCGAGCGCCCGGTAGCGAACTTCGCCGAGACCGACGTAGAAGAACGCTTCGTGGGCGCGTTCCAGGGCGTGCTCCGCCGGCAAGCCGGAGAGTTCGGCCATCAGGCGGACAAAGCGCACGCCGCTCATGGAAGCGATGAAGGCGTCGTTTTCCGGCATGTAGCCGATCAGGCTGCGCACTTCGCGCACGTGCGTGCGCACGTCGCGGCCGAAGATGCGGGCAGTGCCGCTCGACGGCTTGTGAAAGCCGAGCAGCGTGTTGATCAGCGTGCTCTTGCCCGCTCCGTTGGGTCCCAGCAGGCCGATGGATCGCCCCGTGAGCTTGGCTTTCAGATTTTTGAGGATGGTGCGGTCGCCGAAGCGGACTTCCAGGCCATCCAGTTCTATGACGGGGTCCATTCCCCTATTTAAACGCAGGCGCGCGTTCCCTTGTTCCCATGAATTGCGTGAACGGGATGGCGTTTTGCAGATTGCCCGTAACCAGGTTGCTCAAACTCATCCCCATCAGGTTGCCGCTGGTGGCGACGCTGATGCGGTCGGGTTCTCCATAAGCGGCGATCATGGTGGATTTCATGTTGCTCAGGTTCTCCATTCCATTGGAGTGCCCGCCGCGCCCCTGCGGCACCAGGCCGCCCAACAGGCTCACGATGGGCGCCAGCGTGGTGCCCAGATTCTGGTAGATCAGCGCCGAGAAGTTGTTGTAGTGATCGCGCGGCAACAGCGCGACGAACGTCGCGGAGTGGGTGATCGACGCCTTGCCCGTCTTCACCTGCAAGGCGCGGGAGACCAGCGCGCGGGTGGGTCCGGCGATCATGTAGCCATCGGCGAAGGTGTAATGCGCTTCGGTGAGCGGGCTGCCATCGCCGCCGGCGATCATGTAATAAGTGCGGCCCTCCACCACTTCCTGCGCGATGCGCAGGGGTTGGTTGCCGGCTTTCACGGTCTCCCGGCTGTAGGCCTCGGCGAACTTCCCTAGCGCGGCCTGCATCTTGACGGGGTCGTAGACTTCGGCGACCAGCTTCCAGGAAGGCACGGGGATGGCGGATCCGTCCAGCGAGAGAGAGAACTCGCTGCCCAGCGCGGCGGCGAAATTGTTGCGCACATCCACACCGGTCTGCTCGCGCAGGGTGCTGAGCGATCTCTCGGCCGACGCCGAGACGGAGTGGTTCTGCAGGCTCATCAGCCCATCCACGATGGCTACCGGACTCTTTACCACGAACGCCGTGACGATGGTGGCCTCCGGCGAAACGTAATCCAACGTTCCCATGGCGGAGGGTTCGGCCAGCCAGGCGGCCATGCCGGTGCGGGGGCCGTCGAAGCCCAGCGAGGCCCGGGCTTCCATCTGATGATTGATTTCCTTCTCTTCGGCGATGAAGTAGCGCGCGCCGCCGGTGACTGCCAACGCTTGCTTCGTTCCCAGGCCGGAGAGGTCGGCGCTCAACAGGAGGCCGGCGCCATTCTTATAGGATTCGTTGATGCGCGCATAAAAGGGCGTGCTCTGGAACCCCCCGGCGGGCGCGTCCAGACTCGGCGCAAACGCGGCGACGGCATCCTTGGGGCCAAAGGCCACCATACCGTTGCGCTCTTCTACCGCGACACCCGCGGGCAGATGCTGCTGCTGGAGGAACCCGCTAAACCCGGGGCGCTTCACCTCTGCGAAGAAGACCGGCAGTTGCGGCTTGCCATCGGCCCCGGTGAAGCCCGTGACGACAATCTCCTCGCCTAGATATTCACTGGCGGCGCGCAGTTTTTCCAGGATGGGTCCGGCGTTGGCCGCGTGACTGCCCCACCAGGCGCGCAGTTCCGGGCTTTCCGCCATCTTCTGGTTGAACACTTCCTGCGTCTGTCCCAGATAGCCGGCCAGGTTGGGGATGCTGGCGAAGAAGACGGTGGACGCGGGCAGGCGGCCCAGCAATTTGCTGGAGTAGCGCAGGTCGGGCATATGGATCTGCGCGAGTCCGGCGCGCAGACTTTCCAATTGCTGCGTGAGCCTTTCGCGATTGCGGCTCCAACCGATGTCGTCCTTCACGGAGACGGGTTCCAGGTTGGGGCTGGTCACGGTCTGATCGCCGGGATGCAGAATCTTCTCGTTACTGTCCTGGGAGACGCGGACTTCGCCCTGGATGACGGAAACTCGCGAGCCTTTGACGCCGCTGGTCACACTGAAGACTGTTCCGGTGACGGCCACGCGGCAATCCGCGGTGGCGACATACAGGTGGCCGGAACTGCGCTTGGCGGCCTGCACGATGATGCTGCCGCGTCCCAGGCGGATGGTGAGATCGCTAGAGGTCTGGGTGCTGGAGAATCCGGAACGTTCGCGCAGTTCCACCACACTGCCGTCCTTCAATTGCAGCATGGCGTTGGAATCCATGGCGGTGCGGATCTCGACGCCGTCGGGGAGGTCCTGGCCGGCGGCCAGCACCTGGATTCCAGTGGGCAGGATCTCATAAAGCGTGCCGTTGACGGCCTGCACGATGGCGCGGCCGGTGTGGTTGCCGTATTGATCCACCGCGAACCAGACGGAGAGTCCGGCGGCCACGATCACGGTGGCGGCCACGGCCCACCGGCCGGCATAGTTGACGCGGCGCGGGGCGGCGGGCGCGGGCATGGAAACCACCCGTCCCTCATACACCCGGCGGCAGGCGACGCACGCGTGCAGGTGGTCTTTCACCAGCAGGGCGCGAGCTTCCGCCAGATGGCCGGCCTTGAACTCGGGAATCAGCGCCTGGAAATCGGCGCAGGTGTGCAGCGGGGCATGACACTGCGCGGCCAGATTGGCCCACACGCGGGCGGCGGCGGCTTCGATTACCGCATCGGCCACGGCGTCTTCGCGGATTTCGATCATGGCTTGCTCCAGGGCAGAGTCCAGGGGGTTGTATTCGGTGTTCATGCCACTCCTCCCATGTAAGCTTGGTATTCCTTCTGCAAACGGTCGCGCGTGCGCGACAGCGTCACCGCCACGGTTCCGGGGGTGGTGTTGAGCAGGCGCGCGATTTCGGGGTTGTCTTTGCCCTCAAAGAAGCGGAGGGCGAACATCTGGGCGATGCGCGGATTGAGCCGGGCGAGAGCGCCGCGCAGCCAATCGCGGATTTCATTGGAATGCTGCGCGCGCTCGGGACTGCGCGAGGCGGGTTCGGCGAGCACGGGCTCCAGTTCGTCCAGCGGAATGTGGCGGATGTTCTGCCGCGAGCGCACCAGGTCGAGCGCCGCGTTGACGGCGGAGCGGTGCAGAAAGCTCGCCATGTTGCCGACGGCTTCAGCGCCGGCATCGCGCTTCAACATGCGCAGGAACACCGTCTGCATAACGTCTTCCGCGTCGCCAGGGTTGCCGGTGATGCGGTACGCGGCGCGAAACACCAGGGCATGGTGCTCGCGGAAAATCTGTTCGAGGTCCTTAACGGAAAGGTCGGCCGGTTCCATGGGGGCAGCCATCAGCGCATTCATCCTATAGGGCTCATCCTACTGTAGAAGACGCGGCCCGGGTCCGGGAATTAGCGCCTTTGGCGCCGGGCCAGGGCAGGGAACGAGCCAATCACGGTCCGCTGTGGGTTTTTCCGGCACTTGTCCGCGCTTCTAGGGAATTTTGCCGCTGCCCTTTGGCGAACGGTCAGGGAACCGGGTAGTTGCCAATCGAGTTCGATGCCTGATAGCGTATTCCTTGTCTCCCCTTCTCGAACAAACATGATCATCACGCGCAGCCCATTGCGGATTTCGCTTGGAGGAGGTGGCACAGACCTCCCTTCATACTACCGGGAATTCGGCGGATTTGTGATTTCGGCGGCCATCGACAAGTACGTCTATATCACGCTCCACGAGACGTTTCAGGAAGCCATTATCGTCAAGTACTCCAAGATGGAAACGGTGCAGAGTGCCGCTGAGATCAGCCACCCCATCGTCCGCGAGGCCCTGAAGCTGGTTGGCGTCCAGTATCCGCATTTGGAGATTACCAGCATGTCCGACATCCCCGCGGGAACCGGGCTGGGTTCTTCGGGCAGCTTTACCGCCGCGCTGCTGCGGGCTTTGCACATGCTCCAGAACGATCAGGTTTCCCGCCGCGAACTAGCCGAGGAAGCATGCCATATCGAGATCGATATCCTCGGCGAACCGATCGGTAAGCAAGACCAGTATATTGCAGCCTTCGGTGGCATCACCTGCTTTTATTTTCAACAAGATGGCACGGTCGATGTGCAGCCCCTCCGGTTGCAGGTCGAGACCCTGCGCAATCTGGAGGATAACCTGGTTCTGTTCTTCACCGGGTTCACCCGCTCCGCATCGGCGATTCTCCAGGACCAGGATTCCAGAAGCCGGCAGAAAGACCGCGAAATGCTGGACAACCTTCATTTCGTCAAGCAAATCGGTTGCGAGAGCAAGTCGGCGCTGGAGAACGGCGATCTACACCTGTTTGCCGAACTGATGCACCGCCACTGGGAGCACAAAAAAAAACGCACCATAGGGATGAGCAATAGCAGCATCGACGAATACTATGATTTCGCGCGGCGCAACGGCGCCCTGGGCGGCAAGCTGATCGGCGCCGGCGGCGGCGGGTTTTTGATGTTTTATACCGAGGAAAAGACTCGCTTACGGCGCGCGTTGTGCGAGGCAGGGCTGCGGGAGGTCCGCTGGAGGTTTGATTTCCACGGAACAACGGTTCTTTCCCATACTTAGCCAAAGCTCACGCTCTACGCCGGCACACTACAAAACAACGAATGCCGAAGGGGAGATAGATATGCCTGGACAAGTATCTCTTCGCGGGTTCTTTGGCCTATCGATTCCCGCCTTTGGGCCTCTTAGCGGCCACAATAACGATCTGGGGGCCACTCCGTCTTGAGCTGAAGCCGTACAGATGAACAAGGACCGCAAACAGAGCCCTTACTTTGCCGCTCAACACCTTCGCCTGGACAATGTTCTTCTGAACAGCGCCTTGAAAATAATGAGCCGATATCTTCTGTAAATTCAGCCACGGCCAACCCGTCACATAGGCTTTTGTTACCGCTAAGCCGGACGCCTCCATTCTTGCGCACAGCTCAGTAATGCGGTAGTGCCTCAAATGTCCCAGAAATTGCTCTGTCTTATAGATCTTGCCGCTCTGGGTAGTCATCACCACGGTTCCGCCCGGAGCTGTCAATGCGTTGAGATTCCGAATTACCGTGTCATCGTCAAGCACGTGTTCGATGACTTCGGAACAGAGGACCAGATCGAACTGCGAATGGAGGGCCTCGGGCACGGGCATACCCAGATCCTGCTGTCGAAACTGTATGGGAAGCCCGGCTCGTTCAATCGGCACATTTCCGGCGATGTCCATGCCGTGAAGTTCGCTGAGGGGAAACCGCCGGGCAATGGCGGACAAGAGGGATCCATCGCCGCACCCACAATCAAGCACCCGGTCGGGATGCAGCCCCATCGAAAGCAACTCCTCCACGATCAGACTGTAACGAAAACGGTTTCCCGGGTGATCGTTGTGCGAAGCTGTCAGGCTAGACCAGTACTCGTTATAGTCTCGGCTCATTTTGCTGTCTCCGGCCGTTCGCTCCCAAACAATGCTCGAAGCCCAGTTCATAGTCCACCCAGTATACCGGACGGTTCTGAACCTCCACGAAAATCCGAGCTATGTATTCCCCGAGAATTCCGAGCACGATAAGTTGAATTCCGCTGAACATCAAGATGCTGATGAAGATACTGGGCCATCCGCTGCCGAAGATGTGAGGATTGACTATCCTCCAGATCAGATAACCCACCGCCACCAGGAAGCTGGTAAGTGTCATGACGCAGCCAAGCAGCGTTGCCAGACGGAGGGGCAGGATGGAAAAAGAGAGGATCCCGTCAACCGCAACTCGCATGGAACGCCTGAAGTTGTAGTTTGTCCGGCCCTGCAGCCGGTTAGCCCGAGTAATCTTAATACTTGCCTGGCGGAAGCCGGGGAGAACGGTCAGTCCACGAAGGTAACGGGTGTGCTCGCTCAGTCGCTGCAGGTAAAGAACGACCTTGCGATCCAGAAGGCGGAACTCACCGGCGTCGAGCGGAATTTCCACCGAGGCGATTTTGCGAAGCAGTCTGTAAAAGATATGGGAACACACCTTATAGATCGCATAATTCGAAGAGCTCGGGCGCTGGGCGTAGACAACTTCATTTCCCCTCCGCCACTCCTGCATCAGCATCGGAATCGATTCGGGAGGGTCTTGAAGATCGGCATCCATCATCACCACAGCCTCACCGGTGGCGCGGTCGATTCCCGCAGTGATGGCGATTGCCTGGCCAAATCGCCTGGAAAGGCGAACAAGTTTGACGCGCGGATCCACATCGTGGAGCGCGGCTATCCTTTCCGGCGTCAAATCTGTACTGTCATCGCAGAAGATCAATTCGAAATCGTCCCCGGGCATACCTTGGAAGACAGTGACAAGTCGCGCATATAACGAGTCTAAGTTGGGCAGTTCGTTGTGTGTAGGTACGACAATGGATATCAGGCTCATGAATCACTCTTGATCCAGCGAGGGTGTGGTCTCTATAATGTGGCCATCCCTCACCATGGCGAATGCCAAACCACACGCCTTTGCGAGCAACTTGTCGCTTTCCGAGTCGCCGACAAGCAGCGATGACCGAAGGTCGATATTCCACCGTCTCTCGGCTTCATGAACCAGTCCAGGGAGCGGTTTCCGGCAGCTGCATTCACCTTCCTCATGAGGGCAGCACAGGACGTCATCGATTGGAGCGCCGGACTGATCCAGCGCCTCACGCATTCTTGTGTGGATCTCTTCGAGGTCCTCGCGGCGGATCAGACCGCGTGCCACGCCGCGCTGGTTCGTAACGACTATCACAAGAAAACCCAGGGCTCTGAAAAGGCGTATCCAGTCTGAAATGCCGGGAAGAAAATGGAACTCAGGCCATTTGCGAATATAGTCGCCAAGAGGCGCTTTGCAGTTAATCACCCCGTCGCGATCCAGAAATAGACAACTACGTCTCACCAAAGAGTGCTCCCAACGTGGATGACCTTCGACCCCTCCGGCTCGAGCGAAAATGGCAACTCGGGGAGCACGCTCAGTTCGCGGCGCAGGTTGTCCTGGAGGTGAAGGTCGCAAAAGAACAAAAGGAAGCCACCGCCGCCCGCGCCCAGAAGTTTGCCGCCGAGCGCACCGGCACGGAGACCACGCTCGTAATACTGGTCAATGCGTTCGTTGGAGATCGAATCCGCGAGTGTACGCTTCATTCGCCATGCCTCATCTAAAAGACGGCCAAACTCGTTTAGATCGCGGCCCAGGGTCAAGACGTCACGCAACTGCATTGCGATTCTGGTGAGCCTGCGCAGGGCCGGCAAACGGTCCGGAGTGTTGATCTTCTGCTGGGCCAGGATGTCGCGAGCTGCTCGAGCGCCACCGACATAAAAAAGCAGTAAACGGCGATTCAGTTCGCGGCGTGTTTGCGTAGAGCAAATGACCGGATCGACACAGACATGTCCGTCCGCGTGGAATTGAATGAGTTGCAACCCCCCATATGCGGCAATATACTGGTCTTGCTTGCCGATCGGCTCACCGAGCACATCGATTTCCACGCGGCAAGCTTCCTCAGCAAGGCGTTGAGCGGTCACGACATGCCCGTCGACCGCGTGGAGCGCATGGAGGAGGCCAACCGCGAAGCTACTGGACGAGCCCATCCCCGTTTGGGCGGGAAGATCGGCCATGGAAACGATTTCGAGGCCTCTCTGAACTCCAAGACTCACCAGGCACTCTCGCACGATCGGATGCTCGATCTCCTCGACCGAGTCCACCAACTCGGTCTTCGAATAGCTGATGCGAAATGTGCCGCCAAATCGGCCTGTCAGCATGATGTACACGTATTTGTCGACAGCCGCCGATAGAACGGCTCCGGGTTCGAGCCTGTAATAAGACTCCAAGTCACTACCGCCACCGGCAAAGCTAATTCGAAATGGAGTGCGAGTAATAATCATGGAGAAAGAAACTCTCTATAAGACGCAACCGTTCCGGCGTGCCAATATCGTAAAAGCGCTGGCTGGTTATGTAGGACACCAACTTCCGGCGCTCAATCAACTTAGGAAAGACTTGTTTTTCCAGAGACACGGGGCCCTGTGGAATCAAATCAATAACATCACGGCGAAGCGCCAAGACGCCCGCATCCACGAACGAAAGTTCCGGATGCCCCGCAGTGTCTTTTTCGTACCGAACCACAAATCCTTGGGAATCGACCGCGATATTGGCGGGGACACCGGTTTCTATCACCCGGTTATCGCACACAACCACAACGCCGCTTGCTCCTGTCTTCTCGAGTTCGCTCAGCGTTTCGGCATACGCAATCGGCAGGAAGGAGTCGCCATAGATCAACACAAACGCCTCTTCCAACATGTTGGCAGCCTGCAACAAAGCACCGCCGGTGCCGAGTGGATACCTCTCATGTGAGTAGCGAATGGACAGTCCACGACCATCGCCACTGCCGAAATAGCTCTCAATTTGATCGCCGAGGTAACCGGTCAGAAGAAGAATGTCGCTAATATGCTGCCGTCTCAGGAGTTTCAATTGATGATCGAGGTATGGTGCCCCGGCGATCGGAACCATAGGTTTGGGAATTTCCCGGGTGATCGGCCCGAGTCGGCTTCCCAGTCCGCCCGCAAGGATTACGGCTTGCATGCCGCGCCTCCAACCTCGATTTGAGACGCCTCGGCGGTCCGGAGAATCGCCTGGATGGCGATCTCCACGGCCCGTTCAGAGTTACACCGCGCCTGCCAGCCCAAGAGGCTCATTGCACTGACATCGAGCATAAATCGGGGGACATCGCCAGGCCATCCACCTTCACCGCCAGTATAGGTATAGTCGACTCCGGAAAGCCCCATCGCGGCGGCCACCATATCCGCTATCCGAGTTACTCGTAAGGAGTCAGCGCAGCCCAGATTAACAATGTTGAGGCGTTCACCGGCGTGCTCAATCGCATAGAACATACCCGCTATACACTCTTCGGCAAGGAGGTATGACTTGGCCTGCCGGCCATTGCCAAGTATGGTCAGGCGGCTGGGGTCGTCTCGAAGGCGCTGAATGAAATCCGAGATTACAGTCCGGCCTCTCTTTCTCACCTTGGCCCCGACTATATTCGCAAATCGGAAGATCCACGATTGAATTTCGAAAAGGCTGGAAAACGCCGAAACCAGCGCCTCACAACCGAGTTTCGTAGCCCCATACAGGGATATAGGCCGGCAGATTGCGTTTTCAGGGATCGGCTGCACTTCGGAAATGCCATAGACCGCCGAGGTGGACGCAAATGCAAGGCGCTTCACGGCGTGGAGGCGCATCGCCTCGAGAACATGATAGGTAGCCAAGATGTTCTGTTGGAGATCCTTATCCGTAGCGTCCCCTGGGGTGAACTTCACGTCCGGGTTGGCAGCCAAGTGATAGACCATCTCCACACCAGCCATCGTGCGACTCACCAGGTCAAGATCCAGCAGGTCGCCCTGAACAAAGTGAAAACGAGAGTGTCCAAGAAGTTTCTCAACGTGTTGGATCTTCCCGCTACTTAGGTTATCCAGTACCGTCACTTCGAAATTGCGAAGGAGCAAGGCTTCGGCCAAATCCGATCCAATGCACCCGGCGCCGCCCGTGACAAGTACTTTCATATTCACCAAAATAGAAAGCATATCACGGAACGTACGCGCGTTGGCCTGCGCTGCTCGCGTCAGGCTCGGGCGCTCAACAATTTCAAAGCTAATTAAAAACGGCTTCCATCGAGGCATCCACCCGCGGAAAGGCCGAATCTGGCGGGCTTGCAGGACCCGCGGAAGGGCCGGACTTGCACAAGACCAGGCGAGTTTCAGCGATGAACTCGCGCCCCGCGATGGCAGTTTGGCGTAGGCGCACGTTGGGAGCGTGCCAAGGCCGCCTGGTAGGCCCACGACCGCGTGAGCGCGGTAGTAGGAGCGAACATGGACGGTAAGTTGACATGACCACCGAAGGTCTATGACGACAATGGCGCGCCCACCTCCTCATCGAGTATGATGTTGTTTGCACGCATTTCGCACCCGATTAGCCGTCGGGGCGGCGTGCACAAAGAAGACAATGCCTCTGTTTTTCGCTCGCGTCAAACATCCGTGTTTGGTTCCGTCTCCCGCCGCCCCGGCTGTTGAGCTTGGGATCGTATTCTTTTCAGAGAATGCCCCCACGACGGCACCTTCTTTCTTAAGATGGCGCCCGAGGTTCTACTGAGCAATGGCCGCATTCGGACTCACTCTTTCGATCTTTCTCCTGTGGTCCGTTATCGGCTTCAGCCTGGTGTCCGCGCTTAACGGCAGGCGCAACCTCCTTCGGAACGCACTGCTCGCGCCAGCGGTGGGGACCGCGACTACAGTGATCCTGATGCTCTGGAGTAATCTCGCCGGCTTACCCATCAGGCGCGCTGGCCCGCCAATTACTGCTTGCCTGCTGGTTGCTGCGATCTTTCTGCTAAGGCGTATCCATCCACTCTTGCCAGTGCGCCGCTTGCGGCCCTTTCTTGTCGTGCTTCTAGCCTCCGCGGTGCTCACGGGTTATCCCATGTTTCGCTTCGGCTTCGACTGGATGAGCTACTGCAATGATGACATGGCGAACTATTCATTGGCAGCCAAATTCTTTCTGAACCACGGCTTTTTCGAAATGCCCAGTCTGAACGCGCTCATCCACGACCGGGATGTGAGCCTCTTTTATTGGTTTATGTATGGTTTCGGCGGTGTTCGTCCGGGATGTGAAGAGGTCATTGCTTGGGTATGCAGCTTGACAGGGTTGAGCCCACACCAGGCGTACATGGCAACCATAGTGGCCATTCAGTTGGTGCTCATTAGCGCCGTTGCAGCTCTCATGGTCTCAAATCGCCGATATCGAATGGTATCAGTGATCACTGCGGGATGGGTGGGGGTATCGGCGTTAGTTGCTCTTGGCACCATGTATCAGTTGATTGCCCAGGTTCTTGGCCTTTCGCTCTTGACTGCGGTATCTACGACTTTACTGCGCCCGGCCGCCGGGAATTTCGACCGGACGCTTGTGCGGAGATGTATATTGTCCGGCATCTTGGCCGGTGCGCTCTGCATAGCCTATCCGGAAACGATTCCCTTTCTCGGCCTAGCCTTTGTCATTTATCATGTACTACTCCTCGCCCAAAAGCGGGAATCGTGGAAGGCTTTGCGACGGACGGTTCTGTGGACGGCTCTGACGACGGTCCTCTTGCTCGGCGTGTACCTCCCAGGTTCAATGGCGACGATTGGTATGCAACTCAACAATGGCTTCAGGAGAGGATCTGCATCAGATCTGCTCTTCCCGTACTACCTTCTGCCGAGCGGCTTTGCAAACCTGTGGGGATTTCTGCCGATGGCGGCAAGCATGTCGCACCCGCTGCTAGATGTCAATATCGTGTTCGGGGCAGCCCTTTTCCTGTTCTGCTTACTTAGCGCGATTTGGCAAGCATGGCGGGGCTACGCTAGTGCTGTGCTGTTCTTGATCATGGGCGGCTTGTCGATGCAGTTGTTCAGGACCCGTGCCGATTTTGGCTTGTACAAGATCGCTATGTACATGCAACCCTTCCTGATTGCAACCGCCGTGCTGGGCTGGTACCACATCGTAATGGGAAATGGCAGGTTGCAGAAGTTATTTTCCGGGCGGAGGACTGTGGTACTCGCAGTTCCACTGTTTGTACCGATATTAGCCGGGATGACAGGGCAGGTTTATTATGTCATGCGGAGTTTCGGCGGGGCCGGAAGTGGCTTCCTCGAAATCCCCGGTGCTTCGGGCGCTCGATTAGTGTCGCATCTCTTAAGGGCTGCCAAGGGCCAACAGGGAGTGCTTATGCTCTCCGACTCAACTAATGTAGTACTTGGTAAGTTCGAGGCCCTGTACTTCCCTGCTTTGTTCCCGCATACCGATTATTTCGGGCAGGTCATTGGCTTTCAGCCGGAGCCTTTGCTGGAACGATTGGAGCGAGTCAAGGATCCTGAATTGCGAATTGAGGCTCAAGCGCTGGTTGAGGAGCGTCGAAAGCAATTCGCGACGCTTAATTTCAACATGCGGGGTGCAATTAAAGACGCTGCGACGTTCCAGGCGCGTCAACAAACCATTCGTGCGAAGGCGTTTTCGCTATTGGAGACCGGGCCGGCGGAGACCGTGCTCAACCGACGCAGGTTCCCGTTGGCATCTGAAGCGGTGGAATTTCGGATCGAGTCCTCAGCATGGATCCGGAACCATTTGTTGTTCGTGCCATCGGATGTGGGGATGTCGTATTACGGTGCGGGAGGTAGAGCATCGGAGGGGCGGGTCTCGATGTATCAACTTGAAAGGGATTACTTTTTCCCTGGATTGACCATGGCCTCTCTTGGGCGGGACAGCGTTTACAGGATAATCAATCCGACGCCGGAAGTCCGGCTCGTCGTTGAGTACACAGCTTCGTTGAATGCCGACGGCCAGGACAGGATTCCCGCCGCTAGTGTAATCGGAATGGACCGGTTAGCCCTGCCCGCTCGAGGCCGGGGCTCCGCGCGGTTGTTCTCTCCCGTCATCGAGCCGCAAATAATTGACGGCGCCCCGTACGTGGCCCTCGACATGGGGACCTGGGGGGACTTTTTCCCGGATCGCCGCGCGGGGGTGATGCGCCTTTACGGCACGGGCATTCGTATTGACGCAAGGCGCACTGTTGGTTTCGTTCGAGACATCTCAGCTTTGTCCGAGGAGGAATATCACGCGCTTCGCCCGCCGAGGAGCCTGAGCAGGTTTCCCGGGGATTTATCGAACAGAGACCTGGAATATAGTGGGATCTACGAAGACGGTTGGATCGGGGAGTCTGCGTTTGTAGTTCTACAACAGGGCGCAGAGCCATCAGTACTCCTGGTCCGGCTCGTGGTTCCGATGATCCAGAAGACCGCCGCATCGTCGTTCTTGGTGGTATCGGTAGACGGAAAGGAGGTAAGCCGACAGCGCCTGACAGCTGGCGCCAACTCGCTGACCGTCCCAGTCGCGGCTTCGGTCGGCCGGCGGAGGGTAGACCTGCAGTTTAATGGAGTCCGAAGTCTGCCGGCGCCGGACACAAGACCTGTTTCCGCACAAGTAGAGTTCATCGGCTTTCAAGACGGTTCTAAAATTCCCGCAACGGGTCATTCAGCCCGTTGATCGATGGGGGCACGGAACGATGGGGCCCCTTTGGTCAGTTGAAGAAGATTCCGCTGAGCACCACGTTCCCCACTCCCGCCACTAACCGAAACGTGACGTGCCCCCCGACGTTCCACACTGTGTAGACTCCGCTGGAGAACCTGGACACCGACCGGCTATCCAGTACAACTCCGGTCGCTGCGTCCAAAACGTCGATCCGGGCGCTGCGCCCATTGTTCCCATCCCAGTCGAGACAGTAGAGCGCAACCTGATGCGGATTCCCATCGGTGACATTCACATCCACGGTAAAGGTCGTGTTCGAGTACCAGGCGGAGGCGATGCGGTCGGCAGCCGCGTACTTCTGCGGTGCGCGTGGATCGGAGGTCGAAGGTGCCCAAGTCGCCAGCCCCTGACCGGCAATGGTGACCTGCGCATAGCTTGGATAGTTCGCGGAATCCACCGCGATCGAGGATCCATCGGCTCCGTAAATTCCTTTCCAGGTCCCCTGAGTCGTCGTGTCCGTCTTCGAGAATGTGGCGATGCCCGAAGTCGGCGGGTTAGTCGAGCCAATTGCGAACCTCGCCGCGAAGGCGCTCATTGCCGCTGGCTCGAACATCTGGATGGCGGCCGCCGTTGGGAAGTCAGGCGACAATGTCTGACCCGCCAGATAGATGCCGCCGCTCGCGTCCAAGGCAATTCCGTAAGCGCAGTCCGACCCCGTCCCACCGAGATACGTGGCCATTTCAAGAGCGTTCCCGGTAGGATTTAACCTTGCGAGGAACGCGTCATAGCCACCTGCGTAAGTAGGTTGCACGGCGCTGACGGTTGGAAAGTCCGTCGAGGCCGTATAGCCGGCGACATAGGCGCGGCCGGTACTGTCGACTGCGATTGTCTGGGCCATATCGATGCTGGAGCCGCCCAGGAAGGTGCTGTACACCAGCGCGTTGCCGGATGCGCTCAGCTTGAGTACGAAGGCATCCTGGCTGCCGGAAAGCGACGATTTCAAGGGATTGGATGTCGGAAAGTTGGAGGAGCTGGTAGTGCCGGCGATGTAGGCACAGCCGGCGGAGTCGACGGCGATACCGTTGCCGATTTCCGGTGCGCTTATTGTGCCGCCGCTTCCTCCCAGGTACGTGCTATAAATCAACGCATTGCCGGTTGGACCGATTTTGGCGGCGAAAGCATCCTGCCCGCCGCCCAGCGTTGGTTGGAAGGCATTCGCCATCGGGAGATTTGAGGAAAAGGTGCTTCCCGTGATATAGGCGTTTCCCGAAGCATCCACCGCAATCGCCGTAGCGCGATCATCGCCGATGCCCCCAAGGTATGTGCCGTACAGTTTCGTGCCAGTGCTGCTGAATTTCGCCAGGAACACGTCTTGACGGCCCCCAATTTGAGTCTGGAATCCGTTGAGGACCGGGAAGTTCGTCGAGTCCGTTTCCCCGGCTACGTAGATATTCCCTTGCGGATCCAGAGCCACGGCATTGCCGCTATCCGCTCCGCTGCCGCCCAGATATGTGCTGAAGACCAGTGCATTGCCGGCGGCGTTCAGTTTGGCGACGAACCCGTCCCGTCCCCCTCCCAAGCGCGGCTGCGCGCCATTCACTACGGGGAAATTGGTGGAGTAGGTCCACCCCGCAACGACTGCTGCCCCGGAGCTATCCACAGCGATGCCGTACCCCCGGTCGTCTCCGCTACCGCCCAGATACGTGATATACAATAGCTTCCCGGCCGGACTCAGCTTTGCGACATAGACATCGACGCCGCTCGGATTGCCGGCCCTGGAACCCGACGCTTCGGGAAAGTTCAGAGACTCCGTATAACCAGTCAGGTACGCATTTCCTGCCGCATCCACGGCGATCGACATTGCGGAATCTTGTCCTGTTCCTCCCAGGAAGGTGCTATAGGTCAGGGTCGGGTCGATCACCAACGGGAGCGTGCGGTCGTACTCTCCTATCTCGAAAGCCACTTCATCGGGCCCCTCGGCCCTAAACCGTCCTGCCAGTAGGTGCCGTTTGCCGCTCTTCAGTTGATAGATCGCTGGATTCGTGTGCCGCCACTCTCCCGCCGCGGTCCGCAACAGCATGTCCCCGTTGGTATCGGCGTGAATCCTTTCCGCGCCTTCGAAACGGAGCCGGATTTGCGATGGCTCGGATCCCGGATGGAGCACGAAATCGTATTCCAACCGTTGCGAAGCATCCCCATAATAGATGATATCGATCCCCGGATAGACATTCCGGTACTCCAGGCGGCCATAAGAGGGCAGATCGGTACGCCACTCTTCCGCACTGCCAACCATGTAGTGAACACGCGCATCCAGGGGATCGAGCGCAACTGACTCGGCGGAGGGATTCGCCCCGATGAAAGTCATCCTTACCGAGGAGTTTCCCGCCCGGAGAGTGGCCCCGCTTGGAGCCAGGAATACCGTATAGTTCGGCGCGCGAGCCGCGAATGTCGCCGCAGATTCCGTCTGCCCAACATTCCGCTCAAAATGGAGGGGGAAATCGCTCGACGTTCCGCCGAACGCTTGGGCAACCAGACAGAGCGCCAATAGTGCCGGAACCACATTGTATGCCTTCATCAATGGAAGTATCGGCATTTTCCGCCCGGAACTTTAGAAGGTCCTTGCGACCAGGATCCTAACGGTAAACGTTGGGAAACCCGCCCACGTCTCCGCTTTCATCTCCAACACCCTGAAATTCAAGGTCAGCGGATCGTTTTCCGCCGGCCTTCCCCCACCGTCCACTTGCAATCCGAACTCGGCCGGTGTGCCGCTCTCGACCGGGACGGAAGAACGACGCCGTTGAAAGCATTCCGGGTGTGCCGGCAGGCGGATTCATCGTGGGGAATGCTGGATTCTACCGTGCTACCCGCTTGGATACAAAGGGAATCGGCCACGAGTGGCATGCTACCATAGGAACACTCGTAAGCCCGACGCCCTTGACCTTCCATGCAAGAACCACTGGTCACGATCGTAACCCCTTCCTATAACCAAGGGTGTTTCATCCGCGCCACCATTGAGAGCGTCCTCAGCCAAGACTATCCTCACGTCGAGTACATCATTATGGACGGCGGATCCACCGATGAGACGGCGTCGGTGGTCAAAGACTATGCCAGCCGCCTGACATTCATTTCCGAGAAGGACCGCGGCCAATCCCATGCAATCAACAAGGGATTCCGCATGGCACAAGGCAGCATCCTGGCCTGGCTGAACTCCGACGATTTGTACCTGCCTGGCTGCATACGCTCGGCGGTCGACTGCTTCCAGCGCAACGCCGCCGCCGGCGCGGTCTATGGCGAAGGATACCTCATCGACTATTCGGGTAACACCTCCTGCCGCTTTCCTCACACGGAAGCCTTCAACCTGTGGAAGTTGGTGTTCCTCTCCGACTACATACTGCAGCAGAGCGTCTATTTCCGCAAAGAGGTTCTGGAGGATCTCGGCTATCTGGATGAGGACCTGCACTACACCATGGATTGGGACATTCTCATCCGCATCGGCATGAAGTACCACATTGAATATGTTCCCGAATTCATGGGATGCCTGCGGGAGTACCCGGAATCGAAGAGCTCTTCGGGCGGAGCCGTGCGGATTCGGGAAATTCAGCAGATGTTGCAGAGGCATACCGGTCTGCGGATTTCTCCGGGGTATGTGTTGTATGGCCTCGACACTTATCACCAGCTCTGGTGCGAACAGATCGATCAGGCACTGGCGCCCATGCTGAAACCGCTGTCCCGCGGGCTGAAGTCGGCGGTCCGGCTGTTTGCCGGGCTGATCATTCGCCATACCATCAATGAGTCGCAGGGGTTGTACCCGGACGGATGGGCTGGGCGGTCGCTGAATTACATGCTGCCTTCCGGCCGCGGCCGCGTCGTCATCGAAGGATTTCTCCCGGACTGCCTCGGGAGGCAGAGGCTATACGTCAAGGGGGACGGCCAGTCTGTGGGAGGATGGGACGTGCCGGCCGGTGATTTTCAGATCAAAGTGCCGGTCAACGGCGGGATGACCGGCGAACCGCTCCGCTTGAAGATCGAGGCTGCGCAGTGGTTCGTGCCGGAACGCTTTCGCGTTCGCGGCGATCACAGACGCCTCGCTTACAGACTCAAGAGCATCCGGTGGGAACACCCGCCATACGCAGTCGGTACTTCGCCGGAAACCCCAAGCGGCCCACGCGCGGCACGCTGAAATATCGGCATATGTGGTTTGCGACGCTTACGAAGGGCGCTTGCAGTCCAACATTTCCTAGGTCCGGGTATCCCGTCAGTCCTTGACGATTGGAGCTGTCGGATCATGAGAGAGGTGCTTCAAATTCCGGGGTGTCACATTTGAGGCCCACTCACGCCAGTAGCGCCAGACGTGTTTGTAGTTGTAGCAACTGCCGACGGGAAGGCTGGTCAGGTAAGTTAATGCGGAATGGTGCAGCGGTTGAAAATACTGGTCCCTGCCATCCCGCAGGTAGCTCAGGTAGCCGTAGATCCAACTTACCGGCACAAACCCAAAATGGCGGCGCAAAAGGCGGATGGATTCCTCGAATACCTGCCGGCGCTGCCCTAGCGACTTATTGCCAGGGTGCATGCGCGAGGCGGCAAGAATCTCCTGGATCGCCACGAAGAGATTGCCCCTTGACAGCCTGATCCATAAGTCGTAATCGAAGGCGCTCTGAAGGCCTGGGTCCAGCATGCCTACCGATTCGAAGGCGCTGCGCGTCATGAACGCCGCCGGCTGGCAGATGAAACACTCACGTTCCCAATGGTCGGCATTGTATGGGGAGACCGTGGGATAAGTGCCCAGCACCCGGTCCTCGGCGTCGGTCCAAATACCTTGGCCATACACCACGGCGGCTTCGGGCATTGCCGCGAGGCTGCGCACGGCCGCGCCAATGGCGCCTGGCCGGTACGTGTCATCGGCATTCAGCCAGCCGAAAACAGTTCCGTGCGACCGCTGGAAACCGCGGTTAATGGCGTCAGCCGCCCCGCCGTCGGGAGCGGAAACGTATTCCACGCGGTCCTTCCATGCTTCGAGAGTTTCCACTGTCCCGTCTCTTGAGCCGCCATCCATCACGATATATTCGATATGTGGATAGTCCTGGTTCAGTACGCTCTCCACTGTCCGGGCAATGAAAGGCGCTGCGTTCAAACACGGGGTAACAATAGTGACGAGCGGCTGCTCTCCCATGGCTGCCTAGCCCGGCCCGACAGAGGTTCGGATTGCCTTGGCCCCACCCGCTATACGAAGCTGCAGGTCTGCGACATCGGCATCAACCATCAGAGCGACCAGTTGCTGGAAGTCGACTTCCGGCTGCCAGTTCAACATCTGGCGGGCTTTGGAAGCATCAGCCCGCAGATCATCCACTTCGGCTGGGCGAAAGTATCGCGGATCGATCACGACGTAGTCCCGCCAGTCGAGCCCCGCATGCGCGAAGGCTGCTTCCGCGAATTCCCGCACGGAATGCGATTGTCCCGTGCCGATCACGTAATCGTCGGGCCGGTCCTGTTGGAGCATGGACCACATGGCCTTGACGTAATCGCCCGCAAAACCCCAATCCCGCAGTGCGGCCAGGTTCCCCAGGTACAGCTTGTCCTGCAGGCCCAGATGGATGTGCGCCACCGCCCGCGTGATTTTGCGGGTCACAAACGTCTCTCCGCGCCGCGGAGATTCATGGTTGAAAAGAATTCCGCAGGACGCATGCAGCCCATAACTCTCGCGATAATTCACCGTGGCGCAGTGTGCGAAGACCTTCGCGCAGGCGTACGGGCTGCGTGGATGAAACACCGTGTTTTCATTCTGCGGAGCAGGCGTACTGCCGAACATTTCGCTGGATGAGGCCTGGTAGAAACGGCATCGAAGTCCCGTGCGGCGAATCGCCTCGAGCAGCCGGATAGTGCCGATCGCAACTACGTCCGACGTGTACTCGGGGGTTTCAAAGCTGACCTTTACGTGACTCTGCGCACCCAGGTTGTAAACCTCGTCCGGGCGGATGTCGGATAAGCACCATGCCAGCGAGGTGGCATCGCTCAAGTCCGCATAGTGAAGGAAGAACTTCGCGCCGGAGTGATGGAAATCCACGTAAAGATGGTCCACGCGGTCCGTATTCAAAGATGACGAGCGCCGCTTCAAACCGTGGACCTCGTACCCTTTTTCGATCAACAACTCCGCCAGGTAAGATCCGTCCTGTCCCGTGATGCCCGTGATTAGTGCTTTTGGCATAGCAAGCCCTCCGCGGCAATTCCACAGTCGAAGACGGCGCCATTCATGCCGGCGCAATCGCTCTCAAGGGACTCCCGCATCTCCCGAGCCGCCTCCGGGCTCCGCGCCACCAGGATCAGAAATCCACCGCCGCCCGCTCCGGCCAGTTTCGCGCCGCGGATAAAAGGCCGCACGTGTTCCAATACCGAATTGATTTGCGGATTGGTCGTATTCGGGTCAAGAACCTGGTTGAGTTGCCAGTGCAGGTTGAGGAGACGGCCCAAGTGGTCCCAATCCCCCTCCTGGAGCGTATAGGTCATTTCCAGTGCGAGGGACTTGATGCGATGCAGAACCTGAACGCACTTGGTTTCACGCGCCAGATATCGCCCAACCACCTGCTGAACCAGATCGCGTGCAACCCGGCGGATCCCCGTGTAATAAAGCACAAGGAGATTCTCAAACTCCGTCTGCCGCTCAGCCGTCCACACCACCGGCTGTACCCAAACCTTTTGGTGCCTGCCGGTAGCGGAAACGAGCAATTTGGCGCCGGGCACCATGCCTCCCATCTGATCCTGCCATCCGCCCCCCGTGGTCATCAGCTGTTCCAGGCGCATGACCCGGGCGTTGAGAGCCGTATCGTCCATCGGCATCCCAATCATCTCTGACAAGGCCCGCAGCGTGGTGGCAGCCAGAATACTGCTCGTGCCGAGTCCGGAACCCATGGGCAGGTCCACGGATGTCCGGATTTCAATTCCACCGCCCATGCGCTGCAGAGTTTCCGCCAGTGCATATTGCTGCCGGTGGATGCCGCTCAAACGGATCGCAATTTTGGGGATGGAAAAAGGGTCGCCCGGGCCCGTCGGCACGAGCAGTTCTTCGCTGGTCCGGTACTCGATGGTCGCGCCATCCTCTCCGGCGATACACCGCAACACGGGTTCCCGCAGCCGGCGGACCGTGGTCCGGATCGGGCAACTGCCGTTCAGGCGGACCGCGACGTTCAGCACCGTCCCGCCCCAATCCAGGCAGAATGGCGGCGTATCGCTCCAGCCGCCGCCCAGGTCGATTCGGGCCGGGCCGTCTACGGTAACCTCATCGTAATGCCAACGCCAGTCAGGCTGCCCTTCGTGTCCGCCGCCTACCCCTTCGACCGCCAATTGAACTACACGGAACGCAGCCGAGTGCGCCTCGGCTGCCTGCTGAGTGAGACCTGCCTGGTCAAAGAACAGGCAGGCGGTGTAATAGCGGCTCGCCGCCTCGGTCGGGGAGGTGGATTCCAACTCCCCGGCTTGCATTGAAAGAGATTCGCCTGTCTCGGCCAAAGCGCCAATTCCGGGAGCGTTCACCAGCAACGGGCGAATGTCGGCGCCCGATTGCACCAGCGAAAGGGCCAGCGTCCGCCAAACGGCGCTCAACCGCCGCGAGCGCGCCGATTCGAGCGCCGGCCAGTCGGCGAACTGGGTACTGCTTGCCAGGGATAGCCGTTCGAGTTCGCTCCATCGCTCCGCGGAGTACCCGTTCGAAAGCTGTTGCATCCAGCGCGCGCAGCCCCAGGCTTCTTCCACCGTAGCTACCGGAAACAAGCAGGCATTCCACAATGTCCGTTCGGCCGCGGGAGTGTCTGGCCAGACGCTGTCAGGGGGTAGACCAAGCCGTTGCAATTCATCGAGCATGGGTCGCCCGAGCCAGGTGGCGCCGCCTCCCGCCGGAGCCTTGGGATCGTCCTCCACTCCATACGCTCTGATGACGACGCCTCTGCGGCCATCCGGCAGCCGGACCGGCACTTGATGAATCACCGTGTCCGCGGCCGACTCTATGGCCTCCCCGATTCCGTCGAGCCCGTGAAGCACGGAGCCGGATCCCCCGCGAATTGGGTGGTTCAGGTAACACTCGACAATCACCATGCCTCCGGCCAGGTCGTTGCCGCCGGAGAGTACGCTGTCCACCACTACGCCCGGTCTCGGCGCACCTGCTTTTGGCTCCACCACCAACCGTTGCTGCGCCGGGTGCAAGCGGGAAAACGGGGTGTCGCTCGTCATGAACTCGCGAAACAATGCGGTAGTTCCTATGTGGACGAAATCACCTTCCACCAGGGAACACCAGAACGGCAGTCCCGTCAGTCCCCCGGCAAGCGCATGGAATGCGGGAGCATCGTTGGGTCCGGGTCTCCACTGTCCGGTCAGCGCCATGGTAATGTGCCCGTACAAATCGATCGAAACCGTGGCGTCCGATGGCGACGCTTCCAGGATGCCTTGCCCCAGCATCCATTTTCCACCGCTCTGCTTCACCCCTGCCAGTTCCGTAAGCCGGGCGGCTGCTTCTGGCGAGCACCGCAACAGGCCGGTGTCCAGCGCCACTTGATCTCCCTGTGCCAACGCGCCAACCGCGCGCAGCGTGGAAATCGACGCCTTTTGCAGGAAAGTATCGACGCGGCCTTCTGCGTCGATCACATACACTCCGTGTCTCGCTCCTGTTTCCGGCGGTTGCAGCATGGCGACGCCGCTGATACCAGGTCGCTCCCAGTTGACCGATTGGGCATCGAAGGTGAGAATCACGTCGCCGGATCCCACCAACAGCCCGGATGACATACGTTCCGCCCAGGCGCTGGACAAGGCCAGCGTTTCATCTAAAACCGTACTGGCCTCTCCCCAAGGCGCCATGACAGGT
>PLDO01000664.1 GCA_003136215.1 Bryobacterales bacterium | reverse complement strand
GCATGCTTCAGCTTGCCTGGCGAGCGAATCTCGCCCAAGATCCGCTAACGCGGATCGATCACCGCTTCGATAATCTCCAGGCGGCGTTTGGGGCTCTCTCCATCCACCTCTTCCTTCTCGAATGCGTCGAGCACTTCCATGCCCGCCACGATCCGGCCGAAGGCGGAGTATTTGCCGTCCAGGTGCGGCGCCGGGCCAAGCATCAGGAAGAACGATGTGGTGGCCGAATCCGGATCGTCGGACCGCGCCATGGAGACGATGCCGCGCTCGTGTTTCACGTCGTCGCGGAACTCTCCCTTGACGGTGCCCACCCAGCGGTCGGCCGGGTGGGCGGCGCCGTTGGGGCGGGTGTTCGCCATGCCGCCCTGCACCACGAACTCCTTCACCACACGATGGAACGCGGTGCCGTTGTACCATCCGGCGGCGGTGAGCTTGAGGAAATTGCGCACGTGGTTAGGCGCCCAATCCGGCTCCATCTTGATCTTCATGCTGCCTAGCGTCGTCTTCAGTGTGACTGTGCGGCGCAATTCGTCGAGCGCGGCGCCGGCGAACGGCTCCACCCTCTTCTTCTCGACGGTCACCTTGAGAATGCGCACCGGCTTTTCGGCGAAGCCATCGGCGGCGGCGGGCGATTGCGAAATCTTCTCCACCACGTCCATGCCCTCGGTGACGCGCCCGAAGGCGGAAAACTTGCCATCCAGCGGCGGCTGCGGCGAAACGCACACGAAGAACTGCGCGCCGTCGCTATCCGCCTTGCCGGGAATGCTGACAGTGGAGACCGTGCCGCGCTCGTGCTTCATGTCGCTGAATTCGGCGGCCAGCTGATTGAGTCCGCCCGTGCCCCACAACTTGCGCGGCGTGTTGGCATCTTTGAGCAGCGGGTCGCCGCCCTGGATGATGCCGTAGGACACCACGCGGTGGAAAGCGCCGCCGTCGTAGAATCCCTGGCGCGCCAGCGTCAGGAAGTGCTCCACATGCTTGGGCGCTTTGTCGGGCGCAAACTCGATGCGGAACGTGCCGAGGTCGGTAGTGACGACGGCTTCCAGATCGCTGGCAGGCTGCCCCAGCGCGGCGGCCATCGGGCAGAGGAGAAGGGCGAACAGACGGGAGCGCATCGCCTCTATGGTAGCTTCTTACGCATGCATCGCTCGTCAACTTGCGCGGAACGTACGTTCACACATAAGGACCGAGAAACCGAGCTCCGTTGAAATGGATCAGGTGCGACGGCGCATCCGCAATCCAGACCTCCGTCTCCCAGGCGATCTCACCCAGATAACGCGTCATGACTGCCCGCGATGGAAACGCCGTCACGAAGACAAGGCCGGCCTCCGAGCGCGCAAACAGCCGCGCCAACTCATCATGCCTCTTTCCGTCCACTGGGCCGTGACTCGTCACGGATTCAACCAGCAACAACCATCCCCGTTCCTGGCAATAGAGCACCACGTCCGGCATCTTGCCGTGACCATCGACTTCCACACCCAGTTTCGCCAGCAGTTCCTTGTCGAAGTATCCCCACTTCTCACCCGTATCCCCGGCATAGATGAGAACGCCGCCAGGCACAAAGCGCGGGGCGAATTCCTCAATGATCGCCTTGATGAGTTCACTGTGATCGCCAGGACTGAGGTGCATTGTCTCGCCGGTCGCCAGCCTGACCGGCAGCTTCTGCATCTCTCGTGCCTGCGCGTATCGCGCCGCAAGCGTCTTTCTATTCTTCAGATAGGCCACGAGGTTTTTGTCCCAGGCGGCTGTACCGAACGTGCTTAGTAGCTTCAGCGCATCTGGCTCGATCTGGTACACGGCCTTGGGACTGTTGACCGGACGTGTGGGTTTGTCCGGGTTATAGAGAGCGATTCCGGCAGCCACCAGTTGATGCATGGTCTGACGGCGAAACGTCTCGCGCGTGTTGGGCGCGTAATGCTTGCCGTAGCGATCCCGCGCAAACTGCATCATGGGCGTGATCCCCACGAGCGGATTCTTTGCAGCAGCCCATGACTCCCCCTGCGTCAAATCGAGCAGCGCCAGCAAGCACAACGCTGAACGGTCATTCTGCTGGGCACGCGGCATTCCGAGTTCACCCAGCACCTGAAGGGCATCCGCGATCTTATTACGCTTGGCCATTCCGCGCCGCCACCTGTCGATCGATCAGTTCCTGTGTAAGATCTCGCTGCGCTTGCGCCCAGCGGCCAAGTTCTTCCAGATCCTGGCGGCATGGGTACCGGAGCAGACGGAGATCCGTCGCGTTTACCTGAGTGTGACCGCTAAACCTTCGGAAATAGTCATCAACAGCCGTCGAATTCAGGAATATGGCCAGGCCGTGCGCGACATCCCCTTTGATCCCCGTCTTGCCAGAGTGAAACACGTTCAGGTGATTCTCAAAACCGATCACGTCCGCCCTGAACGCCGAGGGATCGACCACATGCGCCACAATTCGGCGCCGTTCCTCTTTCGACGAGAACCGGCGGACAACGGTGTAGAACCCATTCGGGTAAAGCCATTTCCTCGTCTCCGGACTATCAATCATGGCATTCGGCTTCCTGGATTGCCGCGGCCACTCCAACTTGCCATCCACAAAGTGTGCCGGATAGAGAAGCGGCACGGTGCCCTCTTCCGGTTCCTCGCGCAGGAATTCTCTCAGCCTGAAGTCAACGACCGGCCCCGTCGAAACCTCAAGACTGATATCCGCAAGCGAGCAATCAGCCAGAGGCACGCCGTCCTGTCCGCTATGCGATGGCGCGACAGGCACATGGATAAACTTCTGTTCGTCCCCTTCGTGCACAATCTCCGTGAACGGGTATTCATGCGCCCGCAGATCTGAGAAGCCGGTATCGCTGGCCGTTGTGATCGTGACCTTGCCCTGTTTCTTGCCGCACACCAGCTTGATGATGACGTTCTCCTGCAGAACCTCGTCATCGTTGAACGCACTCGTACGGCTGTGAAACAAGTGAATATGTTCCACCGAAGCCTTGGCAAGCATCCATTCCCGAAAGGGCTTGTAATAAGGCCCGTTGCAGAAGCTTCTGGGAACGATGGCGACTATCTCGCCACCTGGCGCCATGAGTTCAATCGCTAATCCGACAAACGCTGTATAAAGATTGACGGTCTCCAGTCTGACCGCCCGGAGTAGGGCGCGGTGTTCTGAATCGCTGCTTATCTTCCTGTAGGGTGGATTCAGAATAGCGTGAGTGAAACCCGCTCCTTTCCTGCCCATCGTGATCTTGTAGACGGCGTCTTGAATGAAATCGCGGTCAACGACGATTGCGTCAAACCTCCCGTTGCCGTAAGCATGTAGCGTCTCGCGCAGGTAGGACGCCAGCTTCCCATCAATTTCGTAGGCCGTGGCGCAGACCTCATTACTGCCCCACCGGTTGAGAAACGCCGCTGTCAGCGACCCAACGCCGGCCCCCGCATCGAGCAGCCGGATAGCGCCTGTTCTCCGAGAGAATAGCCCGGCCATGAACTTCGCCACGCTCTCCGGCGTCATGAATTGGCCAAGATCTGCCTTACGTTCCGGGTTCAGTTGCCGGTTTGCCTCCAGACGTACCTGATCCAGTGCGCCCGGTTCCACCGCTGATGTCCCAGCCTCTCTCATGATCCTGTCTTCCTCTATAGCGGCCGCCTGTCCAGGCGCCATTCCCCGTCGGGCCAAAAACGGCCCAGTGCGCCTCTCCTCTGGCGGCGATGCCCTTCAGCGCTCAACGGACCTGGAACGGCTCCACCACATTACACCATATCGACGAATGGCCATGGTTTTCCAGCCAAGCCCAAGCAGTAGTTGAGACGATGAGTAGGCGGAAGCACCGTTGGACCGCCATAATGGAAGGCGAGGCGACGAAATGAACTGGAGTGCGATCGGGGCGATTTTTCTGGCGCTGGCTGTGGGCCTGGGCGCTTTCGGAGCGCACGGGTTGAGAGCCAGGCTCGATGCTTATTCCCTCGGCATCTGGGAGAAGGCCGTGTTCTACCATTTCATTCACTCGCTGGGAATGCTGGTGGTCTCCCTGCTGCCGCGCACGGGAACGTTTCCCATCAACGGCGCGTCCTCGGTCTGCTGGCTGCTGGCCGCCGGCGTGCTGATTTTCTCGGGCAGTCTGTATACGCTGGCGCTCACCGGCGTGCGGTCGATGGGCGCCATCACGCCCGTCGGCGGCGTGTGCTTCATCGCGGCGTGGCTGCTGCTGGCTTACTACTTCATCGCACAGAAGGTGTGAACGAATGAACCATCCACAGGTAGATCTGGCCGCCATGGCGCGGCAGGAGATGATCGCTCGCGGCTTCGAACCGGACATCCCGGCAGCCGCGCAGCAACAGGCCGAAGGCGCGCGGCAGGCGGCGGAACCGGGCTTGCCGGACCTGACCGGGCTGCTCTGGTCTTCCCTCGATAACGACGACTCGCGCGACCTGGACCAGATCGAATGGGCAGAGCGGGCGGCGGGCGGAATTCGCGTCCTGGTGGGCATCGCGGACGTGGATAGCGCGGCCGCCAAGGGCACGCCCATCGACCTTCACGCGGCGGCGGAGACCACCACGGTCTACGCCGGGATTCGCACGTTCCCCATGCTGCCGGAGCTGCTCTCCACGGACCGGACCTCGCTTTCCGAAGGCGAGGACCGCGTGGCGGTGGTGGTCGAGATGACGGTGGCGCCGGATGGATCGATCGGGACCATTCCCGGGGCGAACCGCATCTACCGGGCGCGCGTGCGCAACCGCGCGCAATTGACGTATAGCGCCGTGGGTGCGTGGCTGGAAGGCAAGGCGGCGATGCCCGCCAAGGTGGCGGCGTCGGCCGAGTTGCAGGCGCAGTTGCAACTGCAGAATGAAGCGGCGCACCTGTTGCGCGCGGCGCGCGACCGGATGGGTGCGCTGACCTTCGACCGCGCCGAGTTGCAGGCCGTGGTGGACAACGGCAAGGTGCGCAGCGTGGAAGGCAGGCGGGCGAATACGGCGTCGCGGCTGATCGAAGATTTCATGATCGGCGCCAACGAGGTGATGGCCGTGACGCTGCGCACAGCGGGCGTGGCGTCCATCCGGCGCATCGTGAAGGTGCCGGAGCGCTGGCCGCGCATGGTGGAACTGGCGGCGCATTACGGCGACCATCTGCCGGCGGAAGCCGACGCGGCGGCGCTCAATGCGTTCATGGTGCGGCGCAAGCAGGCCGACCCGGTGCATTTCGCCGACGTGTCGCTCTCCATCTTGAAGTTGATGGGGCCTGGCGAGTACGTGGCATCGCGGCCGGGCGCGGAAGTCGAGGGACACTTCGGCCTCGCGGCGCACGATTACACGCACTCCACGGCGCCCAATCGCCGCTTCGCCGACCTGGTGACGCAGCGCTTGCTGAAGGCGCTTCTGGCGCACCAGGCCGCTCCCTACACGGACGACGAACTGGACGAGGCGGCGCGCAACTGCACGCTCAAGGAAGACGCCGCGCGCAAGGTGCAGCGCGATATGGCGAAGCGGATGGCGGCGGTGGCGCTGGCCGACCGGGTGGGCCAGAAGTTCGCCGCGGTGGTCACCGGCGTCACCCCGAAGGGCGTGTTCGTGCGCATCAGCGAGCCTCCGGTGGAAGGGCGATTGATGCGCGGCGAGCAGGGCGTGGACGTGGGCGACCAGATTCAGGTCACGCTGTTGAGCACCGACGCGCAGCGCGGGTTCATCGATTTTGGGAGGTAGATACTCATGACGCCATCGCCGGACGGTAAGATTGCCATGTTGCGCCACGCGGTGGCAACGCTCGCCTATCGCGGCGGCAAGGCTCTGCGCGGCGTGCCGGCGGAGTTCGCCGGCTATGGGTCGCGCACGCCGGGGCAGATTCTGGCCCACGTCTGCGATCTTTTCGATTGGGCGCTGACCATCGCCGACGGAAAGCAGGCATGGCACGATTCCCAGCCGCGGGCGTGGGACGCCGACATCGCGCGATTCTTTGCGGGACTGGAGGCCTTCGACCGCCGGCTGGCCAGCGGAGTTCCGCTCGCCGTCGAGCCGGAGCGCCTGCTCCAGGGTCCGGTGGCGGACGCCTTGACCCATGTCGGACAGATTGCCATGCTGCGTCGCATGGCGGGGTGCGCGATGAGCGGCGAGAATTATTTCGCGGCGCGCATCGAAACCGGGCGTGTGGGGGCCGACCAGGCGGCCCCAGTGAAGCAGTTCTAGCTCTCTAGATGCACAGGCCGGAGGCCTGTCCGGGGCGCCAGGCAAGCTGAAGCATGC
>PLDO01000225.1 GCA_003136215.1 Bryobacterales bacterium | reverse complement strand
GCCGGTTCTGATCCTCAGCCATGATCTGTTCAACCGGAAGTCCGAAACGGTGATCGCCATGGCCATCACGAGCCAGCCTCAAGGCGCTGGATTCCCGTTGACCCTGGCGCTTCCGTCAGAAGTGTTGCCCAAGCCTTCCTGGGTCAAGATCTCGCAGATTCGGACGATCTCCGTCGATCGGCTTGGCAAGAAGATTGCGGTTCTCGACACCGAAACACTCGGCCAATTGATAGACGGGTTGCTCGAACTGGTTGGGTAGTTGCCCTTCCGCTCTACGAAGTCTTGTGANNCACGCGGTGCACGAAGAGTGGAAGCGGCGCGGGGCGCGGCCGGCGTTTGCATGGGCGGCGGCCGGCGTGGCGGGGGCCGCGGCGATTCAACGGGGAGCCGAGGCGCTGTTCCGATAGGGGACGGGGGCGGCGGGGCGGAAGGACTGCACGTGCTGCCAGGCGAGGCGGGCGGGGAGCCTGGCGAATTCGCGTTCGATGATGGCCTGAAGCTCGGCGGGGTCCGCGAGGGCCCTGACGTTGATGAGGATTTCGTGATCGCGCGCAGGGGACGCATCCAGCGTGCCTTCGACCACGGGGTCGGCGTGCGATGCGGTGAGGGCGGCCTTCAGATAACCCGAATCGCATTGCGCGAGCAGTTTCAGGTGCACGATGTTGGGGACGGTGGCGGAGAGGCGGTCGAGGAGCGGCCCGACCAGCATGGCGGGCGAAATCGCGGGCGTGGCATGGGCGACGACGCGGGCGTTCAGCCAGGCTAACGAGGCTTCGGCTTCGGCGTAGCGCGCGTAGTCCAGGGTCAGGGCGTGAGCGGCTACGGGACCGGTGCCGGCGAGTATCTCATCCAGCCACTCGGCCACGCCCTCGCCTGTGGCGGCATTGACGCGCCTGGCATCGGGGGGCAGGGCAGGCGCCCAGCCAACCAGCAAATCGGCCTCGGCCTGTTGGTTGGCGTTGAGGAACTGGAGATTGGCGTCGGCGAACGGCGCCGCGGGGTGAAGCACGACGGTGAGCGGGGCCACGCGAAAGCGATCGGGGTAGTCGCGCAACAGGGGGCGCAGCGTGGTGGCGACGATATCGGTGCAACTGCCCACGGCCTCGGCGAAAATGACTTCGGGGTGGCAGCAGGCAATGCGGTCGAGGGCCTCGATGAGATCCGGGAATCGGCAGCAGAAGCAACCGCCGGAAACCTGATCGGCGGGGACGCAGTGGGATTGGACGAGGTGCGTGTCCACCAGGTCGTCGCCCTGATCGTTGAGGACCACGGCCACGTTGGCTCCCCGCCGCTGGACGAGTTCGGCGGCGGCGAGGATCAGCGTGGTCTTGCCCGCTCCGAGGAAGCCACCGATTAAAGCGATGGTGGGTTTCATAATCCGCAAAAAGGACGGGGACAGGCCGGGAGGCCTGTCCTACAGCCGGAGGTCTTCTCCTTCCTTGAGTGTGGCGTTGGGGGTGTGACGTTTCCCGTTGACGGTGAGGGTGCGGCATTCCAGCGTACCGTGATCGACATGCAGGGTGACGCCGGCCGCAGTCACGTGGAACGTGCCCCAGGCGGTGGCGGTACTCCAGAAACAGCGGTGTCCGGCGGGCCCTTTGATGGTGATGGCGCGCTCGCCGCCGCGGTAGCGGAAGCCGCTGGCCGCCAGCAGCGTGCTCCATGCGGACATGGCGCGGGCGTAATGGTGGCCGCACTCGGGCTCGTTCCAGGGGTTGCGTTTCTCGCCATCGTGGCGGGAACGGGCGTTGCGAACGCACTCGACGCCCTGGGCGGTCATGCCGGCGTATATCATGTGGGCGGCGGCAAGGTATTCCAGGCCGGTCCAGGCCTCGGCGTAGTAAGGGAAGGGAATGCGCGGGCGTTCGGCCTTGCCGTAATCGCAGATGACCAGCGCGGCTTCGTCGTTGAGCGCGTACGTGCGCTGCACGGTGTTGTGCCCGGTGAGCGTGCGCTTGTAGTTGTAGCGATAGATGGACTCGAGAGTTTTGCGGATGTGGTCCGGCGAGACGAGCGGGCCGAGGCCGGCGACTTCGGCCATGTACTGGCCCACCAGCTGATCGAGCAGGCAGCCGGCGCCCACCTGGTATTGCGGCTTCTCGGTATCCTCGGAACCCATGTCGCTGAGCAGCGAGGCGGCGATTTTGTCCTTGGCGACGCCGCGGATTTGCTGGATGAAGTATTCGCCGTTGAAGAGATTGGCGTCCGTCCACTGGCGGCCGTTCTCGAAGAGGCGGCGGTATTCGGCAGCCGCGGCGGTGTCGCCAGTGGCGCGGGCCATCTCTTCGGCGGCGCGGAGCGCGCCCAGGTAATAGATGCCGCACATCGGATTGGGCCCGTAGAACTCGACGTCGTAAGTGTTGTGTTGCACGCCCTCCAGGACGCCGTCGCGGTCGGCATCCCAGCCGCCGGGAATCCAGGCGAATTCGATGGCTTTCTTGACGCCGGGCCAGATGCCGCGCAGCCAGTCTAGGTCGCCGGAAAGAGTCCAGTCGAGATAGGCGTGCATGATCTGGCCCATGGTGCCGTCGGCGGCGGCGAAGCCCCAAAGCGGTTGTTTGTGGGGAAGGTTCTCGCGGAAGTGCAAAGCGCCGGCGCCGTCGAGATCGTAGCCGAAGCTGGTGGCGCGCAGGGACCGTGCGAAGGTGGGGAACAGATGGGCCGTGGCCGTTTCGTAGTTCCAGACGTGGGTGCAGCTGCCGTGGCAGCAGCCGGCGTGGTCGTTGGCGCCTTCGAAGCCGTGGAACTCGCCATCGGCGGTGCGAAAGCAGACGGGCGTCACCAGGGTGGAGAGATTGGCGCTGGCGGCGTCCTTGATAGCGGGGGGAATGGTGGATTCGCGGAGGGCGGCGGCGAAGCGGCGGGTCTTGGTCTCGAGGGCGTCGAAATGCGTGGCGGCGTACTCGGCGGCGGCCCAGGCATCGGCGAAGCGGGTGGTGTAGTGGTTGCCGAGGAGGGTGTCTTCGTCGCCCTTGGGAGCGTTCCAGCCGCAGCGGCGGGGCGTGCGGTTGGGGAAATGCCAGGCCAGTAGGAAGCTGAAATCTGCATGCGCTCCGGGTGCGACGGTGCGATTGAGGCAGAGCGCGCCGACGCCGCTTCGCGCCTCGGGCTCGGGGCCGAGTTCGCCATCGGCGGAGAAATCGTCCCAGAAGAGCATGGGGGAGTTCCACCAGCGGTCGCGCTGCCAGCCGCGCAGGTAAGTGACATGGGCGTTGGCGGGGTCAAGGGCGGTGAGCGCGAAGCTGCCCTTGAGAGGATCGGCGGCGGGGAGGTCCGGACTGTGCATGAACAGGCCGGCCAGCGTGGGCGACGAGCGGTATTCGTTGACACGGGTATCGGCGGCGGTCGTACGGCCTGTGGGATTGTCGATGGACCAGGCGATGGAGACTTTGGCGGGCGCCCCCCCCGGGTTAGTAGCACGATAGCGCAGGATGGCGACGGGGAGTCCGCTCTCGTCGGGCTCGTGGGGGATGAAGGGGGTGAAGGCTTCGAGAGAGACGCGGACGGGCAGAGTGGAGTCGGCG
>PLDO01000133.1 GCA_003136215.1 Bryobacterales bacterium | reverse complement strand
AACATGGGCTTGGAGCGGTTCGACTGGAGACCAGGCCCGGTGATGGGGTGGGTGGCGTGGCAGGACAAACAATCGCGTTTATCCATCCTGGCAAAGCGAGTGGCGGTCTCCGTGTTTCGTCCGCCCAAAGTGTCGATGGTCCAGGCCAGGACAGAGCAGCCGGCAGCTTCCACCCGCCTGACCAACTTTTCGGTGTCGCCCCATGAGGTGGGCATGTAGAGCTGGTACCAGGGAGCGGCGCCCAGGGCTTTGGCGACGTCTTCCACACTGGTGGAGGATCGCGTGGAGAGCATTTGCGTGGTTTTCCGTGCCTTGGCCGCGCCGGCCGTGGCCAGCTCGCCATCCGCATGAAATGCCCTCTGGCCGCTCACGGCGCTCATGTAGATGGGCATGTCCCAGTCAGCGCCAAACACTTCGGTGCGCAGATCGATTTTCGCGACATCCACCAGGCGGCGAGCGCGCAACTGATAGTGCGCCATGGCCTCGCGGTTCATGCGGAGAGTCACATCGTCATCGACGCCGGTCGCCAGGTAGCCCCAATGCGCCGGGGGAAGCGCCTGGCGAGCCAGCGATTCAAAATCCATCACGTTCAGCGCATCCCTGGCACTGGCGATGGCGATGGCAGGCGCCGGTTCCTGGGCCGTAACGGCAGCCGCCAGCGGGCTGCCGGCGAGGAAGCGGAGAAACTCGCGGCGAGGGGACAGACGGTACACCATGGCTCGCCATTATACTAAGGCTGCCGATGGAAGGAACTGTGCCTCCGGTAGTATTGTAGGAGCCGTGCCCGACGCTCTTCTGGAAATTCGCGATCTCTCGTGCCGCATCGGCGGGCGCGAGATCCTGCGCGAAATCAGCCTGGATGTCGCCGAAGGGGAGACCGTCGTCCTGCTGGGCCGCAGCGGAAGCGGCAAGACCACCCTGCTGAAGACCGTCAACGGACTGATCCGGCCCTCTGCCGGCGTGATTCGCTTCGAGGGACGCGCCAGTTCCGAGTGGGATCCCATCCGCCTGCGCCGCCGCATGGGGTACGTCATCCAGGATGCCGGACTCTTCCCCCACTGGACGGTAGAGGCCAACGTCGGGCTGGTGCCACGCCTTGCCGGCTGGCCGCCAGAGCGCATCGCGCAGCGCGTCGAAGAACTGCTCACCGCGGTGGGGCTGGCGCCCGCCGCGTTCCGCGGACGCTATCCGCGCCAACTCTCGGGAGGAGAGAAGCAGCGGGTGGGAATCGCGCGCGCGCTGGCGGCCGATCCGCCCCTGCTGCTCTTTGACGAACCCTTCGCCGCGCTCGACCCCATCACGCGGCTGGACCTGCAGCGGCTCTTTCTCGAATTACGGCGCAGGGTGCGCAAAACCGCGCTCTTCGTCACCCACGATATCCGCGAGGCGATGATGCTGGCCTCACGCATCGCACTGCTGAAAGACGGCGCGCTCGATCTGCTGGCCGGCCCGCGCGAATTCCGGACGGCGGACACTCCCGAAGCCCGCGCCTTCCTGGCCTGCCTGGAGCCAGACGCGCAGTTCGGAGAACTGGAGACGGAATGAACAACGGCCTCGCCTCTGAGATGCTTTCGCTCTCGCTGGAACACCTGGCGATGGTGGCGATCACCATTGCGATTGCCGGCGCCATTGCGCTGCCGGCCGGCGTGTTGCTCTCGCGCCGTCCGGGCCCGCGGCGCTGGGCGGTGGGCTTCGCCAACCTCGCACAGACCATCCCCAGCCTGGCGCTGTTCGGCTTCCTGGTGCCGCTGCCGTGGATCGGCGGCATCGGCAAACGCACGGCGATTGTCGCGTTGTGCCTTTATGCGCTGCTGCCCATCCTGCGCAACACCCTGCTGGGCATCACGGGCGTGGACGCGTCGGTGCGCGAATCCGCGGTAGCCATGGGGATGACCGCCCGGCAGATTCTCTGGCAGGTGGAACTGCCGCTGGCCGCACCCTCGATTATGGCGGGCCTGCGCCTGGCCACGGTGGCCACTATCGGGACCGCCACCATCGCCGCGGCCATCGGCGGGGGCGGCCTGGGGGTCTTCATTTTCCGCGGGATTTCCATGGTGGACACGCCCACCGTGCTGGCCGGCGCGCTGCCCGCCGCCGCCATGGCGCTACTGGCCGACGAAGGACTGGAATGGATGGAACGCAAACTCTCGCCTGCCTGACGGCGCTCGCCCTGTCTCTGGCCGGATGCGCACCCAAGCCCGCGCTGGTGGTGGGCTCCAAGAATTTCACCGAGCAGGTGCTGCTGGCGGAGATTCTGGCGCAGCACATCGAGCGCCGGCTGCATATTCCGGTGGGCCGCAAGTTCAATCTGGGGGGCACCCTGCTGGCGCACACCGCGCTCACCAGCGGCGCCATCGACCTCTACCCCGAATACAGCGGCACCGCGCTCACGGCGGTATTGAAGCTGCCGCCGTCGAAAGATCCGGCCGCCGTCATGGCGCTGGTCGGCGCCGCTTACCGGCGGCAGTGGCGCCTCGCCTGGCTGCGGCCCCTGGGCTTCAACAATACGTTCGCCATGATGGTGCGCGGCGATATCGCCCGCCGCACGGGAATCCGTTCGCTATCGCAGGCGGCCCGGGCGCAAGCCTGGAAGCTCGGCGCCGGCTACGAATTCAAGCAGCGCCCCGACGGACTGGCCGGTCTGCTGGCGGCTTACGGTTTGCGCACCGATGGCGATCCGGTGACGATGGACTTGGGCCTGCTCTACGCGGCGCTCAAGAGCCACAAGGTGGACCTGATCGCCGGCAACTCCACCGACGGCCTGGCGGCGGTGCTGGATGTCGCCATGCTGGAGGACGATCGCCGGTATTTCCCGCCTTACCAATGCGCCGTGGTGGCACGCGAGGACACCTTGGCGAGGCTGCCCGGCCTAAGGGAGGCCATCGAGGAACTCTCCGGCAAATTCCCCGACGCGGTGATGCGCAAACTCAATTTCGGCGTGGATGGCGAGCACCGTCCGCCCGCGGAGGTGGCGTCCCGGTTCCTGGACTCGACTTCCAGGGCTGCGGCTAATCCCTGATATCGGTACCAGTTAACTGCGAATACCGCAGCCTTCAGCCGCGCAAACGCGGATAATGAGATGGTATGTTGCGCGCGTTATCGATCTCTGGTCTGGGGGCCATATTCCTGGCGATCTCGCCCAAACTGCGCGACCAGGTGCATGGCGTCATCGGGGGCGTGGTATCGTCCATGGAGTTGTACTCGCCATTTTCCTATATCGCGGGCGTCATTCTGATCCTCGCCACGATGGTGTACTCGTTCCACAGCGGATCGCGCGCCCGCTGACGGGTGGATTTTCGGCTCCCGCCTGTGGCGCCGGCACTCGGGCCGGCCGCGTCCCGAGGAGTC
>PLDO01000389.1 GCA_003136215.1 Bryobacterales bacterium | reverse complement strand
CCCAAACTCCCGACAAAACATCCGATCACCTGGTCCCATTTCGCTGGCCGTCCGCCTGGACCGACCCGGCGCTGCTGGGTTCGTTTTCCCAAAATCCGATCAACTGCCTCATATTCGAAAACGTGGCGGCCGCAAAACCCGTCGCCGATGCCGCCCGCGCCGCTGGCCTGACTGTGCTGGAGTGGAACTCGCTGGGCGCCGCGCCCTTGGCCGAAGTCAAATGGGATTCTCCGAATGCCCAAACCGTAATCACCAGTCTCGAGTGGCCGCGCATAAAATTGTCCAGGAAGAGCGACACCGCCGTGGACGCAGGCCCCACCGGCGCTCCCTGGATCGACTCCAACACCTGGGTCGCCCGGCTTGCCGCGGTCCGCGCCCCGCGCCGGCCGGTGTGGCTCGGCTTCGAACTCGGCAAGGGCGATCCCGTGCCCGGCGCGTCTGACTACACTATCGCGATTGCCGACACCGCCGCCACCGGAGCGCGTTGGATGGTCAGCCTCGATGACGGCCTCCGCAAGGGATTGCCGGCCGGTAACGTCGAGGCGCAGAAGATCTGGCGCAGTATCCTGACGGCACTCGCGTTCTTCGAGAAGCACCGCGACTGGACCGCCTGGGAGCACTGGGGATCCATCGGCATTCTATCCAGCTTCGCTGGGAAGGACGAGTTTCTCGGCGTTGAAGTGCTTAACCTCTCGGCGCGCCGCAACCTGCTCTACCGCATCTTGGACCGATCCGTGCCGGCCAGCCTCAGACTTGAGGGACTGCGTGCCGTGCTCTATGTGGACAGCGATTCGCCGTCCCCGGAACTGAAGGCGAAACTCAACGCCTTCGCCCGCGCAGGTGGCCTGCTCATTGTTCCGCACGCGCTGGCTACCGGGTTCGCGGGCGACAAACCCGTTGAATGCCCCGTGACCGGGTACGACTTGCGGTCCTTTGGCAAAGGCGCCGTGGCTGTTGCCAGGCGCGATTGGGACGATCCCTTTTTCCTCGCCGCCGACGTGCACAGCCTGGTGAGGCGCCGCAACGATCCGGTCACGTTATTCAACGCCCGGTCTTTGTGGGAACACTATTCCGTGGCGCCGGACGACCGCGCCGCGCTGCTCCAACTCGTCGCGTTCACCAACTACCCCAACGAGTCAGTGAGCGTCGCGCCGGCCCGGCGCTGGCGTTCGGCAACCCTCCACACGATCGGATCGAGCGCGGAGGTTGAGTTAAAGCCGCTCCAGGTTGCGGGCCGGCCCGAGTTTCACCTGCCCGCGTTCTCCTACTACGCGGCCCTGGAGTTCCGATCGTGAACCGTCGAAGGAGTCTGTGATGTCAAACGAGAACAGCCTGAGTTGCCGCATGACGCGCCGTAGCCTGTTAGAAAATGCCGGGTTGGCCGCGCTGGGAGCCGGCCTGCTGTCGCGCTCCATCCGGGCAATGAACGCTCCCGCCGCTCCCGTGGCGCTGGCCCGCTGCGAGACTTACGATGCGGAGCTGCTACCGGCCCTCGCCAAAATGTTCGACCAGATCGGCGGCTTGGGCCAACTGGTCAACGGCAAGACAGTGGCAGTCAAGATCAACTTGACCGGCGACCCCGATTCGCGCTTGGGCTACATCCCCATCGGCTGCACCACCTGGACGCACCCCTCGGTCATCGGCGCCACCATTCATCTGCTCGGGAAGGCCGGCGCGCGCCGCATCCGTCTGCTGGAGAGCCCTTGGAAATCGGCCGAACCGGTCCAGGAGTACATGACGGCCGCCGGTTGGAATCCGGCAATGTTCACCAGTGCAGCCGATCGCGTCGAGTTCGAAAACACCAACTTCCTGGGCTTCGGAAAGAGATACAGCCGCTTCCCCGTACCCCACGGCGGCCATCTCTTCCCCGCCTTCGATCTCAACCACTCTTATATGGACTGCGACGTTTTCGTCTCCATAGCCAAGCTGAAAGAGCATCTCACGGCCGGCATCACGCTGTCGATGAAGAACTGCTTCGGCATCACGCCCTGCACTATTTACGGCGATGGCGCCCCGGAAAACGAACCGGGCCTCGTGCCGCTGGGTGGCCGCTACCCCATCCACATGGGCTCCCGCCAGCCCCCGAAGAGTTCGCCGCCGGAGATCGACCCCAAGAGTCCCCGCGAGGGCGGCTACCGAGTGCCCCGCTGCGTCGCGGACCTGGTGGCCGCCCGCCCCGTGCACCTGGCCATCATCGATGGCATCGAAGCGCAGTCCGGCGGTGAAGGCATCGGCCCCGAAACGCGGCACGTGAAGCCTCACGTTCTGGTCGCGGGCCTCAACCCCGTGTGCGTGGATGCCGTGGGCGCCGCCGTCATGGGCTTCGACCCTATGGCCGACCGTGGCAGAGCGCCGTTTGAACTCTGCGACAGCACCTTGCGGCTGGCCGAAGAACTGGGCGTGGGAACCCGCGACCTGAAGCGCATCGAAGTGATTGGCGCGCGCATCGCCGATGTCGTCTTCGACTACCGCAAGGCGGGCGTCCAGCCCGCGGCGTCGCCGAAAGGATAGGGCCGAACCCGTGCAGACAACAACCCGCCCTCCCACTGCTGGTGACGCCTGTATCGGGAGCGGCGCCAAGATCACGCCGGTGAAGGTCAGTGAAGTTGCTACGTGGAGAGGACGGCGGCATCGTGGCTCGGGATACGGCGGAGTGCGTAACGAAAAGTCACTGCAATCACCGCCGCAGGCTAGTCGCCGCCTTATTGATTGCAGTGCCTTCGCTAGAGTCAGACACAGGAGGCCGTATGTACCTTAGATCGGGACTTATCATAATCCTCGCGGCGGGTTGCCAGTATGCCGCGGACCCCACGTTTCTGCATCGCTACTTGCCGGATGTCGCTCCGGCGCCGGACGACCTGACGCTGAACGCCAAGGCCGCGACGTACCGGCCGGCATTTGGCATTGGAGACACGCAGGCGCGGCAACTCAAAGGCATCGCCCGCTACGGCGAACTCAGGTTGGGAGCGGAGGGCGCGAGCGCGATCGTCAGTTATCCCACCGAGGAGCAGATCTACTATGTTCTGGAAGGGCGAGGCACGCTGATCTACGAAGATCAAAGGGTGCCCGTGAAGCCGGACGACTTCATGTACCTTCCGCCGGGCGTAAAGCACGGGATGGCGAACCTTCAGCGCGATCCGGTTCGCGTCCTGGTGATGGGGTTCAAGATCCCAGCGTCCGTGAAGGTTGCGCAGACGCCCCGATTGATGTTGGCCAACGCCAATGACGTGGCCATGACGCAGGTCGCGGGGCATGGTCCAACCTCGCTGTTCAAGCTGCTGATGGGGACCACCGGGAGCACGCGCGACAAACTCGCCGCCGCCAACCAGATGGTGAGTCTGTTCATCATGGACTTCGCTCCGGGCGGTACGAACATCCCACATCACCACGAGATGGAGGAGGAGATTTATTTCGTCCTGCGAGGCCAGGGCGAGATGGTGGCCGGAGGCGGGGCGGACGGCAACGAAGGACGGTATCCGGCAAAGCAGGGCGACGCGTATTTTATTCGCCTCAACGCAACAGTGGGGTTCTACAGCGCCGCGAAGGCGGGCGAGCCGCACGATCTGATACTCGCGGTCCGCTCAAGATTCCCTTTTAGCACGCCCGCGATGTAATGCCCTCTCTGAATCAACTCAGGATCTGGCCGGAAAAGAACGGAATGGTTCAAGCGATCGAGTCTGAAAAACTCTTCCCGCAAGACCTCGATTTGCTGTTCGATCGTTAGATCCGCCACCCGGTCCGAAATCAAGTGACCCCGCTGATCGGCCGTCACCTTCGGATCCAGTTTCAGCCGATGTCCGATGCTCGCGGGGTGGCCCGCATCACCCGGAAGTCCACCCACTCCAGGCCGCGGAGAAGATACCCGGATCAAGCAAGACGGCGCGTTAACGGCTCGCTCCACTTGCTGCAGTGGAGGAGTTCCAGGCCGACACGGAAGGTCCCGCCGGCGGCGGACACGCGTTGCACGCGGCCTACGAGAAAGTGATTCTCCCACTCGACTTTCACGATCTTTCCGCAATCGATATCCTGGTCCACAATAATGCACATCCCGGATCGCGCGAAATCCCGGATATGACACGTCACCGACACATCCGGGTGGCCCAAAATAGTCGCCTTGCCCGTTTCATATGTTGCAAATCTGTTTTCCGCTCGCTCGTCGTTCATATTTCCACCTCGCGTTTCGAGTAAAGTAGAACTCAATTGACCATGGCCGGCTCGCTGTCCTCCGCCCATGGGGCTGGCCGGATGAACTTGAACCTGGTGCGAGTGCTCTCGAATCCCGCCATGACCCGGCCGTTAGGCTGCCGGAATACGCGAACCACTTTGGTCTCGAACTGCATCGCTTTTTGACCGAACACCGGGTGGGCTGGCAGCTGCAGCTCCACCGTAAAACGCTCGCCGATGTTTGGTGGCTTGATGTCCGTTTCGCCACTGCTCCATACCAGCAACATGCCGGTTCCACTGATGTTCTCAATGCGCTTCCACGTGCCCTTACGATGACTCCCCGCGCGTGTAATCCGGCAGAACACACTCATCATCAAGCGGTCCCGATTGCGCCTATCCATGGTCATACGCTCCTTTCGGTTTGATCTGCCTCGCCTAAAGTGGAAAGCCCGTATAGCACGAGTTCGTACCGGTCTTCGACTCCAAGCCGGTCCGAAAGACTTCTCAGCAGCTTCTGTACGGCCGATCGACTGCGGCCCAGGGCGACGGCGATCTGTTCGTCGCTCAAACCGTAGCCCACCAGGGTGATGAACTCGCGCTCCCGCTGGTTGCAGGTGAGATTCACCAGCACGGAGGGAGACGGGTCGGGTTCGGGGAACAATGCCATCACGTTGAGGGCATCCCCAAGACTGGCGGGCGAGTCGGACAAGGCCAGGCGAGGCCACGGCACCAACCGGCACCGGGGCGCGAGCCGGCGTAGATCATGCATGGCCTCCGGCGCGGGCAATAACGCCATATCGAGAACCGCGATATCCGGATGGCAGCGCGGTAAGCTCTCGAACAGCTCGAAAACGTCGTGACAGACCGCCACGATCTGCATCCCGCCCGCCATCAGGACGGTCTCCAGGCCTTTCGCCAGAATGGGTTCGCTGGTTGCAATCAAAACTCGAGTCATCGCATATCACCCGTCATCACGCGGCCGGGAAGCGCGCCGATCAGCGCCTGAGTATAGGGGTGCTCCGGCGTTTCGAACACGGCATCCGTCTCCGCGAATTCCACAATTCGTCCCTCGTGCAGAATCGCCACCCGGTCGCAGAAGCCCGCGATCGACATCAGGTCGTGCGAGATATACAGAACGCCCATGCCGAGCTCCCGGTTGAGCCGCGAAAGCAATCGCAGCACATCCGCCTGGGAGATGAGGTCCAGCGAGCTGGTGGGCTCGTCCGCGATCAACAGGGCGGGGTAGTGCAGCACCGCCATGGCGATCAACACCCGCTGCGCCTGGCCGACACTCACCTCGCCCGGGTACCTTCGCAGTAAGCCGCCATCCGCGGGAAGCCCGACCTGTTCGATCGCCCTGCGCACGTCGCGCTCCACGTCCGCGCGGGACCCCTTCCGGTGCGCCCTCCACGCCTCGGCCATCTGATCGCCCAAACGAAGCGCCGGGTTCAAGTACGAAGAAGGGCTTTGCGGCACGAAGGCGATTTCTTTTCCCCGGATGCTCCGCAGTTCGCGTTCGCCGCAACGCATGAGATCCCGGCCGTTGAACCAGATGTTTCCCGAGGCGCGGCCGCCTTTCAGATCGAGCAGCCGGAGGAGGGCGAGCGCGAGGCTGCTCTTGCCCGATCCGCTCTCGCCAATCAGCCCGACAATCTCACCGGGGCGCACGTCGAGCATGGCATCTTCGAGCACCCGCGGCCTGCCCGGGTAGTCGATGGAAAGCCGGATGTGGAGCAGCGGGCAACCGTTCACTTTTTCGCTACCTCCGGCGCCAGCGCGAGCATCTCGATATTCCACACGGCCTGCGGCCGAAGCACGCTGGGATTGGCGTTCCGCAACGACGGCGATACGGCAATTAAGGCGTTCCTGGTCACCAGATAAAGGAAGGGAACCTCCTGCGACACGATCTCCTGCACCTTGTCGAAATTCGCCTTGCGTTTGGCCGGATTGAGCTCCGAGCCTTGCGCCTGCATCAGGCGATCGATCTCCGCTTCCCAGGGCGTGGCCGGCGAGGCCTGGTTGGGATTCCACTGATGGTTGCTCGCCGAGCTCAGCCAGACGTTCATTTGCGCATCGGGATCCAGATCGACATTGGTCAGGCCGAGAAGGCACGATTCGTAATCGAAGCTCTGGCTGATCCGGTCGATGATCGCGGAGTAGTCGAGCTTCACCAGGTTCAGGCGGATTCCGATGGCCTTGAGGTCCTGCTGGATCATCTGGGCGAGCTTCTCGCGGGCTTGATTGCCGGCGTTGGTGATAACCGAAAACTCCACCGCATGCGACTGGGCATCGTACAACTGCCCATCCCGCAGGTGGAAGCCCGCTTTGCCGAGACGGTCGAGAGCTTCTTTCGGATCGTAGCGGTGCGGCTTGAGGCCGGCATTGAACCAGAAGAGATTGGCCGGTGAAATCGGCCCCTCGGCCGGGCGGGCGTGGCCGCGATAGACCAGCCGGCACAGGTCCTCGCGATTGATCGCCGCCGAAATGGCGCGGCGGAAGTCCCGCGATTGGAACCACTGCTTCTTGTAAGCCGGGAGCGGCGCTTTGGGAGACTGGTTGAACCACATCATCTCGGATTCGAGCGATGGCCCCAGATCGCGAACCGCCGCCGGCATGCGCGTCTGCAACTGATCGAAGATCTCCGGCGAGACCGCGCTCATGAGGGCGAGCTCGCCGCGCTGGAAGCGGATCAGCTCCATATCGCGGTTCTGTTGGATGTACAGACGCACCGAATCGATGCGAGGCAGGCGCAGACCTTGTTCATCGCGCTTCCAATAATAGGGATTGCGTGCCAGCTCGACTTCGCTGCCGGGCTTGTACTGGGCCACGTAGAACGGGCCCAGCGTGGCCATCTCTTTCTTGGGAGATTTGCCGGACAGAATACCCACCTGGTCGAACAGTCTTTCGAGGCCCGCCACCGGCGTCGGAAACGTCAGCGTCACCTCGTCCGGCGCCGGTGTTTCGATCTTGACGCTGGTGCTGCCCGCGCGGAAGGGATCGGCGGTGGGGGCATGCAAGCTGGCATCGAACAGGGTCCGCATGGTGTAGGCGACATCTTCGGCCGAAAACGGCGTGCCATCGGAGAATGTCACGTGCTGCCGCAGCTTGAAAGCGATCCCCCGTCCCTGCGACACCACGCGCCAGGAGACGGCCAACTCGGGTTGCAGTTGCTGCGTCTGCCGGTTCACACGGATGAGGACGCCGGCGGTCATATAGCGGATGGCTTCCGAAGAAGTGTCGGCTACCAGCAGCGGGTGGAAGGTCTTGGGTTCGGAATAAAGGCAGAAGCGGAGTTCGCCGCCGTACGGAACGCCGGCCGCGGCAAGGGCCGAACCGGCCAGAGTCAATAGAGCCAGGAAGCGTCTCATTGCCCGATCGCCTCCGACGATTGGGTCACGTAGAGACAGCTCACCACAACCAGCATCAGGATCAACGGCGCCCACGCCGCGGCATCCGGCACCAGGCCGCTCTCCAGCGGGCGCAGCAGGTTGCCCCACGAGGGGAGGGGATCGGCTACACCGAGACCCAGAAGGCCCAGGTTGGCCTCCGCCAGAATGTAGATCGGAATCGACGCCCGGAACTGCGCCGTCAGGATCGGCCGCACGTTGGGCAGGACGTGCTTAACCAGCACGCGGCCTTTCGGGAGGCCGCAGGCGCGGGCCTGCACCACCAGGTCGGAGCTGCGCAGCGAGCGGCAGCCGGCGCGGACGATGCGGGCGGCCGACGGCCAGCCAAGCAATCCGATGAGCCCGAAGGTGACCAGCACGGAAAGCAGCGCCGGCAGGTTCAACGGCAGCATGGCGCGCACGATGATCAGCAGGAAGAGCCAGGGGAGAGACAACATGAGGTCAATCGCGGCCACGGCGGCGCGATCGAACCAGCCGCCAAGGAAACCGGCCAACCCTCCCACCAGGGCGGCCAGAATGGTGGAGAGCAGGGCGGCGACCGGCGCTGCCAGCAGCGATACTCGAGTACCGTACAGCAGCCGGGAGAGCCGGTCGCGACCCAACTCGTCGGTCCCCAGCGGGAACTGTCTGGAGACCGGAGCATTCGGCAGTTCACGCAGCTGCCGGTCGTACGGCGCCCGCGTCAGGGCGCCGGGCCACAACGCTACCAGGAGGAGGGCGAGCAGTAGCGTTCCGGCCAGAAAACGGACGGCCTTCATGACTGACTCCTTAAGACCGGAGTGCAGGCATCGGCCACCAGGTTGGACATCTGGGTAACCAGCGCCATCATGACCGTCAGCACGACCAGCACCGGCAGGTCCCGCGCCGAGGCGGCCTTCCATGCGAGCTGGCCGAGGCCCGGGATGTCGCAGATCGCTTCGATCGCAACGGCGGCGCCGAATGCCATGTTGATGGAGACGGCAATCAGCGCGATCAGCTGGGCGCGCGCCGGCAACAGGATGTGCCGCAACAGCAGGGGTTGCCAGCGGAGTCCTTTGGCGCGGGCGAACAGCACGTGCGGCCTGCCGGAGGCTTGCTGAAGAAGATTGCGCAAATACTGGTAGAGCCTGGGGAACAGCACCAGCGCGATCATCCATTTTGCGGAGATTCCCAGGCGGAAGAGGAGGATCGCAATGCCGGCGGCGGGCAGGGACGCGGTCATGCCGCTCAACACGCTGGAAAGGGCTGCCAGCCGGCGCACCCGCCGTACCACGGCGGGAATGGAGAATACGATGGCCAGCACCCACGCGCCCGCGGTGCCCCGGAGCATCAGATCGATGGTGGCCGGCGCCCGGTCCGCCAGCAAATCGCGGATGGGGCGATTCAGCGATTGCGAAAAGCCCAGGTCTCCCGCCAGAACGCGCTTCCACCAGGCGGCATAAAACCGCAGCGGGTTCCGCTCCTGGTCGTGCGACCGGCGCACCGCCTCCTGGCTCTCCCGGCTCAAGCGCGCATCGAGTTGCTGCTCGTCGAGGCCGAAGCCGGGGCTGAAGCGCACCATGGCGGCGCTCAAGAGACCGCCGGCAAGGGCCGTCGCCGCGATGCGCAGTAGCGCCCGTCCCACGCGATTGCGCGACCGGGCTGCATCCGCGGATAGCATCGGCGGGTTCATTGGATGGTAGCCGTCTCCAAAGGGGGTTGCGATGCAACGGCCGCGATGAAGCTCTGCTCCTGCTTGTGGGCCTGCTTGGCTTTGTACATGCGCCGGTCGGCCTCGGCGATGAGCTCGTCCGCATCCGCGCCATCCTGCGGGAAGAAGGCCGCGCCCACGCTCATGGAAACCTGGTCGTCGATCTCGTCGCCGGAGCCTGCGCGGCACACGATCCGCCGGATTCGATCGATGCGCTCGGCAACGGCGGTCTGGTCCTGTCCGAG
>PLDO01000208.1 GCA_003136215.1 Bryobacterales bacterium | reverse complement strand
CCATGTCCAGCATGCGGTCGGCTTCATCCAGAATCAGGATGCGCACTTTGCTCAGTTCGATCAGGCGGCGGTCCAGGAAATCGCAAAAACGGCCCGGAGTGGCCACCACAATGGCGGCGCCGGCGCGAATCTGCTTCAGCTGCACGCGTTCGTTCATGCCGCCGACGGCGACCGCGGCGTGGATGCCCGTGCCTCGGGCGATTTTTCCGATCGCCTCGGTGATCTGCAGGGCCAGTTCGCGGGTCGGCGTCAAAATGACGCAGCGGATGCCCGGTTGCGGCCCCTGGTTCAGTAGCATCTGGACGGTCGGCAGCACGAACGCCAGGGTTTTTCCGGTTCCGGTTTGGGCGGTGGCGACCAGGTCGCGGCCGGCCAGTGCAGGCTCAATCGCCTGGCTTTGGATCGGGGTGGGCTCGCTGTAGTTTAGCTTCGCGAGATTGCTCATCAATTGAGCGGAAAGGGTTAAGTCGGAGAAATTTTTCATCTAGTCGTTTTTTGAGAAGGGAATCAGCCAACCACTGCCGATAAAGGAAGGAAGGGTGCGGATCTACTTCAGTAGCTCACAGTATAGCGCACTTTCGGGCCGCGCGGGAATGCCTTCTCGATCGAGAGACGCCGCGGGCTGGAGAAGGAGGCGTTGCGGCGGCCGGGGCTTCGCTACTTATCGCTGTGCGTATCCGGCCGCCAGTGATTTGGTTGGAATCTACGAAGACGTAGGAACAAGGCTTCATGGCCCATCGAGCGTACGGTCAGCAGCGAACGCCCAAGATGACATCCGCTGACACTCCGCATCCGGACGAATCGAGTCCATAGAGGCGGGCATGAAGCAGAACCCGAACCATTGAGGATATTGGCGGATGAACCAAATACCCGGGTTGGCGACTGACAGGAGTAAGAGCCGAGATCGCTGGCCACGTGCCCACTGGTGTCTGAGGGGTTCGGCAAGTGAGGTACGCACCGGGTACGAACCACTTCGCGGCAAACGCTTAGATATTTCATTGGCCTCAAGCACAAAGCATGGATTAGTCGCGCTGGTCTGCGCGGGGCTCACAGTGGCTAGACCCAGCGTCTCACCCGGGCCTTGTAGTCCCCATATTCCGCACCGAATCGGCGTTCAAGGTAGCTTTCTTCCTCGTTGATGACCAGCAGGCGTGTCACGAACGCAGCCGGGACGGCCATGACGATTGGCCACCATACGTTGGCCGCGAGTCCAACGCCGATGCAGACAAGCTCCCAGCTGAGATACATCGGATTCCGAGTAAAGCGAAACGGCCCATCGACGACCAGCACCGTTGCCGGACGAGTCGGATCAGGCGTCGTCCCCACCCGGAACATCAATCTTGCTGTCCAGGTTATTATCCACGCCGCGGCTAAAATCAGAACCCAACCCGCGAACAAAGTCAGACGACGGCTGATCCCGAGGATTCTTACAGGAATTACCCATTGGACGACAAAACTGAATGCGATAGCCAGGATCTGAATCAGCGGGGGAAAGATTCGCACGTTTGATCTGCCTTGTTGAGTAGTCATTGGCCTCAATCGCACCTCATATTGCAGACCGACCAAAGCAGGGCAGCCCGCCTTCGATACCTCTACGGCAACTTTTGGAAATCGTAGAAGTCACCGGGTATCTCGGTACCCAGCCGCACCGCGGAGAAAGTCCCGCCTGGCACGGTGGCGTTAACTTTCCCGGTTCCGTCCATGATGACGAGTTCAGTGGTGCCCGTCGCAGTCTGACCGTCCGAGCTCAGTAGCACGTTGATCCGAACCTTAAACACTGTGGTGAGAACCCGGTTGGTGTCGAAATTGAAGGTGTACATCGTCTGAAGAAATTTGCGGTCGCCAACTCGTATCCAAACCCCGTGGGCTGTACTCTGCGTGCCATCCGCTGCCGAAGCGACCACTGTGCCATCGGCGTGATAAGTGCCTAAATTCAGAACCGGAGGCACGGTCGCCGGCTGTCCCGGACGCCTGAGTTCCTGCAACCACGTGCCCTCCAGTACTTCGTTGACTGTCGGAACCGCCTTGTCTGGCGTGCGGATGGTATCGAGAATACTCTGGGCCTGGACCGGCATCAAGCTCGCCATGACGGCCATGAGAATGGGAAGACTGAACTGCTGCATATAAACGGACCTCCTTGTGGTCTGAGAGGACTATACGAGTTCGACATCACGCCATCAATGGCGGGCGCCTTACCTCTGTGTGGCGGCTGTGTTCCTCAATAAAGTACTCGTTTTCACTGCGTTATGCGGCTTGTTGGAGCCAATGGTACGATTAGGTCCGCAGCCATGGCCTCGGATGCCCGAAGATCGCCGGTCCGTTTTGGAATATTCGAGCTCGATTTGACATCGGGTGAATTAAGGAGGCGTGGAGTAAAGGTCAGGTTGCAGGAGCAGCCCCTTCGTGCCCTGGTGGCGCTGACTGAATGTCCAGGTGTGGTCCTGACGCGGGTAGAACTCCAACACATCCTTTGGCCGTCGGGCACAACTGTCGATTTCGACCGCGGCCTCAATAAGGCCATTAACCGTTTGCGCGAGGCACTGGGCGATGACGCCGATGATCCCCGGTTCATTGAAACCCTCCCGCAGCGGGGATATCGATTTATTGCGGAGCTGGAAAACACTCCGACAACACTTCCGAGGATTGAATCGATTGCGGTGCTGCCGCTCGAAAACCTCTCCATTAGTCCGGGCGACGAATATTTCAGCGACGGGATGACGGACGAGTTGATCGGCGAGATTGCAAGAATCGGATCGCTGCGAGTCATCTCGCGGACCTCGATCATGCAATATAAAACCGGCGTTCGCAAATCTTTGTCGGCAATTGCCCACGAACTGAAAGTCGACGCGATTCTCGAAGGAACGGTCTGGCACTCGGGGCAGAAAGTGCGGATTACTGCTCAACTGATCCGAGCGCAGGGTGACAGACATCTTTGGTCCGGGAAATTTGAGCGTGGGTTCACCGATCTACTGGATTTGCAAAGCGAGGTGGCGCGCGCAATTGCGGCCCAGATTCGGATTACGCTGACGCCGCAGGAACTGACTTACCTCACACGGAGCCGCCCTGTCAATCCTGATGCGTATAAAGCCTTCCTCCGGGGAGAGTTCTTCTTGCACCAGGGGATGAGAGGAGTCACTAGAAGCGTCGAATTATTCCGGCAAGCCACCGACCTCGACCCCTTCCAGGCTGAGTCGTATGCAGGTCTCGCAGAGGCGTTGTGTTATGCCAGAATCTTCGGGTTAAGTCCGTCTGGGGAAACTCATGCCAAGGCACGCGCTGCTGCTCTTCAAGCGTTGCAACTCGACGATTCGAACGCGGGCGCCCACAACGCCCTGGCGAGCGTCAAGGAAGGGTATGACTGGGATTGGGCGGGCGCGGAGGCTGAGTATCTGTGCGCTCTTCAATTGAATCCCAGCCGGCTCCTGACGCGGCTGTGGTATGCCGCATTCCTGGCTCACATGGGCAGGTATAGCGAGGCCATCGAGGAGTCAGGGCGAGCGCTGGCATTAGACCCGATCTCTCCGATCGCTCATTGCAATCGCGCGATGCTGTTTTTTCGCGCTCGGCGATATGACGAGGCGATTGGCGCCGCCAGAGAGGCGCTTGAGCTCGACCCGAGTTTCGTCAATGCAATCTGGTGGCAGAGTGTCGCCTACGCGGGCAACCACGATTATTCGACCTCAATCATGAGCCTTGAGAGAGCCATCAGCATGAGCCACGGACCGGTGTTCAGGGCGCTCCTGGGGCATGTCTATGCGCTTGCCGGAGAGAGGAGAAAGGCTCTTGGCACGTTGGAAGAGCTCAAGGCGCTGTCCAAAGAGGGCTATGTTTCCCCGGTGGATTTCGCCATTGTCTACTCGGGTCTGAGCAACGCAGACTCGACCTTCGAGTGGTTGGAGATTGCCTATCGCGCTCGTGCAACTCGCCTCCAGGAGTTGCCTTCAATGTATTTCGATAACGTCCGTTCCGATCCTCGCTACTCAGATCTAATGAAACGTATGGGCATCCCAAGCCGGGCCACTCAGAAAAATGACCGTGCGTTATGATATTGCGAAGATCGGATCGCTTGCAGCAGCACCCCTAACCCGCTCGCGCCCAGCGCCTCTCCGCGCTGCAAACAATCTTGTATTTGGCTCGCCTTTTCAATGGGCAGGCTTGATAGCCCGCTGGACGACAGCGGCGAGCGCAAAGAACTCGTAGTGTTCCGCCTTATCAGGGTCGAGCGCCAACGCATTTCGAAACGGATCGACGGCGTCCATTTCAATACATAGGCTCGATTGCGCCTGCGGTGCGACCAGTTCCACAAACGCCGGCGAACCCGCTGAACTTTAATCACATCCGCCCGCTCGGCTGGTGAACGCCGATAGTCTCGGCCTGCACTTGATGCGCCGCGTTCTTTGACGACCGAAAAGCCGTCAACCCGGCCCCTAGATCGCGGGACCGGCGCGCCGGCGCATCTGTCGCGGCCCGGTGCGGCCTCGCGGGCGGCGCGTTGAGACGAATTAGTTTTTGTCCGCGCAATAGCCCGCAATCATCTCCACGATCTCCGCGCCGATGGCCAGCGATGCCGTGGCGGCCGGGCTCGGCGCGTTCAGCACGTGCAGCGCATTGGGCCGCGCGATCAAACGGAAATCCTGCACCAGTTCGCCCTCCGGTGCGATGGCCTGCGCCCGCACCCCGCTGCCGCCGGTGGCCAGATCGCCCGGTTGGATCTCCGGCACCAGCCGCTGCAGGGAGCGGCAGAAAAGTTCGCGGCTGAAGGAACGGCGCAATTCGTACCAGCACATGGAGGGATAGCGCCGCATGAAGCGCCAAAAGCCGCCGTAAGTCAGCGCGTCGAAGAGGTCCCTGGCGTTGAAGTCGGTCTTGCGATAGCCCTCCCGGGCGAAGGCCAGCACGGCGTTGGGACCGGCTTCGATGCCGCCGTGAATCAGCCGCGTGAAGTGCACGCCGAGGAACGGAAACCGGGGGTCCGGCACGGGGTAGATCAGGTGGCGCACCAGGTGTTGGCGGTCCGGCCGGATTTTGTAATACTCGCCGCGGAACGGGAGGATGCGCATGTCGCGCCGTTCGCCGGCTAGCGCGGCCACGCGGTCGGATTGCAGCCCCGCGCAGGTGATCAGGAAATCGGCTTCGAATTCGCCCGCCGTGGTCGTGGCCATCCAGCCCGCTCCCTCCTGGCGTACCGCTTCCACCCGCGCGCCCGTGACTACGCGGGCGCCGCGTTCGGTGAGCCTCGCGACCAAAGCATCGCAAACCTTGGGATAGTCCACGATGCCTTCCTGCGGCACGCGCAGCGCGGCGATGCCGCCCACGTGGGGCTCAATCTCGCGCATCTCCTCGCCGGTCATCCAGCGCAGGCCTTCCAGACCGTTGGCGATACCGCGCTCGTGGAGGGCGCGCAGGCGGGCCGCTTCGGCCTCATCCACCGCCACCACGAGCTTGCCGCAGATCTCGTGCGGAACGGCATTCTCCTGGCAGAACTCCACCATCTGGCGAATCCCCGTGACGGCCAGGCGCGCCTTCACCGATCCCGGTTTGTAGTACAACCCGCAGTGCAGCACGCCGCTGTTATGGCCCGTCTGGTGGCGGCCCACGCCCGCCTCCTTTTCCAGCACGCAGACGCGCGCCCCTGGAAAGCGTTCGGTGAGGCGATACGCCGTCGCCAGTCCCACGATGCCGCCGCCGATAATTACCACTCGCTTGGAATTCATGGATGAACTTCCAGTGTAGTGTCATGTAACATCACGTGGGCGAATGTGAAGGCGCAGGCGCCCACCCGATCCTGGTATTCTGGGAGCCGTCGGAGAACGAAAATGACCCTAAGTCACAAAGCTCTTGGCTTCACCCTGGCGCTCGTTTCTTTGGGCGCCATCTGCCCGCCGGCGGACGCCGAGGAAGGCATGTGGACGTTCGACAACCTTCCCCTCAAGCTGCTGCGGCAGAAGTACGGGTTCACCCCCACCCAGGCGTGGCTGGATCACCTCCGCCTCTCCTGCGTGCGCCTGAATGACGGCGGCTCGGGATCGTTCGTCAGCGCGCACGGGCTCTTACTCACCAATCATCACGTGGCGCGCGGCCAGCTTCAGAAGAACTCCACCAAGGAGCAAGACTATATCCGCGACGGGTTCTATGCCGCCAGGCCGGAGGCGGAGATGAAGTCGCCGGACCTGGAAGTCAACGTGCTGCAATCGATGGAGAACGTGACGCCGCACGTGGCCGCCGCTCTTCAGGGCGCCAAGACGCCGGAGGAGGAGTTCGCAAAACGCAGGGCGGCAATCGCCGATATCGAGCGGGAGAGCCTGCGGAAGACGGGACTCCGCTCCGATGTGGTGACGCTCTACCAGGGCGGCGAATACTGGCTCTACCGCTACCGGAAATACACCGACGTGCGGCTGGTTTTTGCGCCGGAAGAGCAGGCTGCATTCTTCGGCGGCGATCCGGACAACTTCACCTACCCGCGCCACGATATCGATATGGCGCTGTTCCGCGTCTACGACAACGGCAAGCCGCTCGATACCAGGGACTACCTCAGGTGGAACGCCCAGGGTGCCAAGGACGAAGAGCTGGTCTTCGTGGCCGGACACCCCGGGAGCACCTCGCGGATGGATACGCTGGCGCAACTCGAGGTGGAGCGCGATTTCACCACGCCGGGTTTACTCAAGATGTTGAGGCACCGGATCGCGACGCTGCGCAGGTATTCGGCCCTTGGGGCGGAACAGGCGCGCGAGGCGGGATCCGATATTTTCGGCATGGAGAACAGCGTGAAGGCGCTCGACGGCCGGCTCAAGGGGTTGCTCGACAAGGACGTTTGGGACACGAAGCGCAAGCAGGAGGAGGCGTTCCGCGCGCTGGTGATGGCAAACCCGCAGTCGAAGGCGGCATACGGCGGCGCCTGGGACCAGATTGCGCAGGCCGAAAAAAAGGCCGCCACGCGGAGCAAGGAGAGGTGGTTTCATTCCACCGGAAGCGACCTGCTCGGGCTGGCCAACAACATCGTGCAGTACGTGGCGGAAGTCAAGAAGCCGGACGCGCAACGCCTCCCCGGGTTCCACGAGGCGCAACTGGAATCGCTCCGCTACGAGATGTTTTCCCCGGCTCCCATCTATCCGGGCCTGGAGATCGCGAAAATTGCCGGGCAGCTCGAGCAGGATATCGCTGAAATGGGGCCGAACGATCCATACATAAAGATCCTGCTTGATGGCCGCGGTCCGAATGAAGTTGCGCAGGCCCTGATAAAGGGAACGAAGGTCGGCGATCCCGAGTTCCGCAAGCAGCTGGTGGAAGGCGGCGAGGCGGCGGTCGCGGCGTCCGGCGACCCGATGATCGCGCTGGCGCGCAAACTCGATCCCCTGCGGCGCGAGTTCACCAAGTGGATGGAGGACAACGTCCAGAGCGTGGAGCAGCGCGCCGGCGAGCAAATCGGCAAGGCGCGCTTCGCCGCCTACGGCAAGGACGCCTACCCCGATGCTACCTTCACCCTGCGCCTTTCCTACGGCCAGGTGAAAGGCTACCCGATGAACGGCACGCAGGCGCCTTCCAAGACCACGTTCTACGGACTCTACGACCGCGCCCAGAGCTTCGATTTCCGCGGGCCCTGGTACCTGCCTTCGCGTTACAAAGAGGGCAAGGACAAACTGGACCTGTCGACGCCGCTCGACTTCGTCACCACCAACGACATTATCGGCGGCAACTCCGGTTCGCCGGTGGTCAACCGCGCCGGCGAAATCGTGGGCCTGGTCTTCGACGGGAATATCGAATCCCTGGTCGGCGATTTCGTATACGAAGGCGAAACCAACCGCACCGTCGCCGTGCACACGGCGGCGATGACCGAGGTTCTCCGCAAGCTGTACAATGCCCCGGCGCTGCTCAAAGAGCTGTTGGAACCGTAAACCCGCCCGGATGCATAAGGCGGAGCCTTATGCCACTGCGCGCCACGAAGATTTTGTGGGGCAGCTTGGCAAGCTGCGCGCCGGTTGTTTACCGGCGCAAGTGGCGGGTTGCCGGGGTCCGCCGCAGGCCGCCAGTCTGCCCCACAGGTTTGGTTGCGGCTTCGCTGCTCTATGCCACAGCGCGCCACGATATAATCGTCATCGAATGGACATTTACGAGGAACTGGTGCGTCTCCGCAATCTGGGGCAGAAGTGCGCGCTTGCCACCATCATCGAGGTGCGCGGGTCCATCCCCAGTTATGAGAGCGCCAAACTTCTGGTCCGCGAGGACGGGTCCATGACGGGCACAATCGGCGGCGGCTGCGTGGAGGCCGAAGTCTGGAATGCGGCCCGGGAGGTGATCCAAACGGAAAAACCCAAGCACCTCACGTTCAACCTGGGACAGGACGCCGCCTACGACAACG
>PLDO01000251.1 GCA_003136215.1 Bryobacterales bacterium | reverse complement strand
GCCAGGAGGCTTATCCCACTGAGTAATCTGCTCCAGGACGTGCGATTCGCGCTGCGGATGTTGCGGCGGGCGCCGGGGTTTGCCGCCGGGGCGGTGCTGACGCTGGCGGTGGGGATCGGAGCCGATACGTCCATCTTCTCCGTGGCCAACGCGCTGCTGCTGCGTCCGTTGCCCTACCGTCAGCCCGACCGGCTGGTGCTGATCGACGCGCGGCGCAAGAACGACGCCCACCTCAACCAGGGCCCGCTGTCGGTGCCGCGTTTCGAACAGGTGGAGCAGGGTAACCGCTCGTTCAGCGTGATGGCGGCATTCACACCGGAAGTGTTCAACATGACGGGGCGGGGCGATCCGGAACAGATTCCGGCGGCGCGGGTTTCGTGGAGATTCTTCGAAGTGCTGGGCGTTTCCCCCGCAGCAGGACGCTGGTTCCGCGCCGAAGAGGATAAGCCGGGAGGAGATCCCGTGGTGATGATTTCCGACGCCCTGTGGCAGCGCCGGTTCGCGCGCGACGCCGGGGCGATCGGGCAAACGATCACGCTGGACTCCAGGGACTATACCATCATCGGCGTGCTGCCGACTGGCTTCCGGTTCGCATTCTTCGGCCCCAATACGGATATTGTGGCGCCGCGCGTGTTCGAATTGAATTCGCTGAATCCAGGCATGGTGCAGGCCGGGGTAGGGTTCCTGAACCTGATCGCGCGCCTCAACGACGGCGTGAGCGTGGCGGGCGCGCAGGCGGACCTGGACCGGTTGTCGGCGCAGTATCGCGCGGAGAACCCGAAGATGCCGGACTCCGACCCCGGACTGGTGGTGCATGCCGGCCAACTGCGCGACGAAATGGTGGCGAGCGTGCGCACGGCTGTGGTGGTACTGTTCGGCGGGGTGTCGGTGGTGTTGCTGATTGCGTGCGCCAATGTGGCCAGTCTGCTGCTTTCGCGCGCCTTGGGGCGCAAGCGGGAGATCGCGGTGCGGATGGCGGTGGGCGCGACGCGCGGCGGGCTGATCCGGCAGTTGCTGACGGAGAGCCTGATTCTGGCGCTCGGGGGCGGAGTGGCGGGCGCGATCCTCAGTTCGTGGGGGACGCGGGCGCTGGCCTCGCTGGCGCAAGGGACGCTGCCAAGGGCGGGAGAGATCGGCACTGACGGCGGGGTGCTGTTGTTCACGCTAGGGATCTCGGTGTTGGCCGGCCTGGCCTTCGGGCTGATGCCGGCGCTCGAGGTGTCGCGGCCCGACCTCAACATGGTGCTGCGCTCGGAAGGGCGCGGGTCCACCGGCGGGCGCCGCCACAACGCGCTGCGCAATCTGCTGGTGGTGTCGCAGGTGGGGCTCTCGACGGTGCTGCTGATCGGCGCGGGCCTGCTGTTGCGGAATTTCGTGCAATTGAGCGCGTCGAATCCCGGGTTCGATGCGCATCACCTGCTGACCTTGGGAGTCACTCTCCCGCCGGCGCGTTATCCGGATGGAGCGCGCCGCGTGGCGTTCTTCAGCGAACTGTTGCGGCAGGTGCGGGCGCTGCCGGGCGTGCGCGGCGCGGCGGGCACGACGGCACTGCCCGTCAACGCCGTCCGGTTTTCCATGGCGTTGCCGGAGGGGCAGCCGATGGCGCCGTTGGCGGAGCGGCCCATCTTCAACATCCAACAGCTGACTCCAGGATACGCGGCGGCGATGCGCGTTCCGGTGCGCCGCGGCCGCGAGTTCACGGATGGCGACGACGCCCAAGCGCCGCGGGTTGTGATGGTGAACGAGGCGCTGGCGCGCCGCTACTGGCCGGGGGAGAACCCGGTGGGCAAACACATTCTGCTGGGGCGCCAGACGGGGCCGTCGGAGATCGTCGGGGTGCTGGGCGACGTGCCGAACCTGGCGGTGGGGACCGATCCGCAGACGGAGATTTACGTGCCGTTCGCGCAACTACCGTCGGCCACGGTGAACCTGATTGTGCGCACGGGGGGCGATCCGCGGAGCCTGACTGCGGCGGTGCGCGGGCGCGTGCTGGCGCTGGATCGCGATCAGCCGGTGACCGGAGTGCAGAGCATGGACGAGCTGCTGGAGGCGGGCGCCGCGCAACCGCGCTTCACCACATGGCTGTTGGGCGGCCTGGCAGCGACAGCCTTCCTGCTCTCCATGGTGGGCATCTACGGGGTGATCGCGTATTCGGTGGGGGCGCGCACGCAAGAGATGGGGATTCGGATCGCCCTGGGCGCGGATGGGCGGGACATACTGCGGTTGGTGGTGGGGCACGGCCTGGCGCTAGCCGGAACCGGGATCGCGATCGGCCTGGGGGCGGCGTTTGCGCTAACGCGGCTGATGTCGGCCCTGCTGTATCGCGTGAGTACAACCGACCCGGCGACCTTCATCGCGAGCCCGGTGCTGTTCGCGGCGGTGGCGCTCGTGGCGAGCTATCTGCCGGCGCGGCGGGCGATGCGCACGGACCCGGCGATTGCGCTGCGGGCGGAGTGAAGCTTCCCTTTGCCGATTTGAGACGCATCTCTTACAATGAAGGTGATGAAGAGCAGGGTTCCCAAGAGCGTTTCGTATTCGGTGTATTACGAACAAGCGCCCGAAGGAGGCTATGTGGCGTTTGTCCCGGCACTGCCCGGTTGTCACACGCAGGGCGAGACCCTGGAAGAGACGGAGTTCAACGTCAAGGAAGCCATCGCGCTGTACCTGGAGAGCCTGGTGGCCCATGGTGAAGCAATCCCCGAAGAGCGCCGTTCGTTTCAGGGCAGGGTGACCGTTCCAGCCTGATCAGGCAAAGGGGAAGCCGCCTGATGCTGATTCTCAAGCAAGTCAACAGGCCGATTGCCAATCGGCCGCAGGTTTCCAACCTGCCCCACACTGGAAAATGCCGCCTCTTTTGAAAAGGCAGACAGGTCCGAGTTGCGCTCGGATTGGACAAGGCAGAGCCTTATCCCACTTAATCGAGCCAGGCTTGTTGTCGGTAGACGGGGACCTGGGGGACTGCGCCGAAGCGGCGATCGCGGAGGCGGAACTCGCGCAGGGCGGCGGCGAGGGCGGCGGCATCGAAATCGGGCCACATGGTGCGCGTGAAGACGAGTTCGGCATAGGCCGATTCCCAGAGCTGAAAGTCGCTCAGGCGGCGCTCGCCGCCGGTGCGGATCAACAGGTCCAGCGGCGGCCCCATGGCTCGCTCCAAAGCGTCGCGCGAGAGCTCCGGCAGACCGCGCGCAGCGGACAGGATGGCGTCGCGGGCGGAATAGTCCACCGCCATGCGAAGCCACAAGCGGCGGCCCGGCGCGGTGGCGGCTTCGGCTTGGGCGATGGCGGCGCACAGCTTGGCGTCCAGCCGGTCGCGGCGGCCGATGACCTCCAGGCGCACTCCCTGGGCGACGCAACGCGGCGTCTCATTTTGCAGGTACACCGCCATCAGGCGCATGAGCGCATCCACCTCCACCGGGGGGCGCCGCCAGTTATCGCTCGAAAAGGCGAACAAAGTGAGGATGCCGACGCCGGAGTCCGGCGCCGCCTCGACGACCCGGCGGGCCGCTTCCACACCGGCGCGATGTCCGAGGATGCGCGGCAGTCCGCGGCCGGTAGCCCAGCGGCCGTTGCCGTCCATAATGATCCCAACATGAAGAGTACTTTGTTCCGTAAAGTTAATAGGCATAAAAAAAGGCTCCTTACTTGTCGCGCATGGCGCGGATGAGAGCTTCCATGTGGTCCAGGTAGCGCTCCAGCGCATGGCGGCCGGCGGCGGTGAGGCGATACTCGGTACGCGGGATGCGGCCGGCGAAGGTCTTGGCGCAATCCACGTACCCCGATTCTTCCAGTTTGCGGGCGTGGACACTCAAGTTGCCGTCGGAGGTATCGAGCAGTTTCTTGAGGTCGTTGAAGGTCAAGGATTCGTTCACGGTGAGGGCGCTGAGAATGCCCAGGCGGAGGCGTTCGTGGACCAGGCGGTCGAACTTGGAAACATCGCCGACAGCCTCCAGAACCGGTCGCTTATCGCGTTCGCGCCGCACAGTGCTCGATTTACCCGCCATATTTCACCGCGATCACGGTTCCGAAAATCAAATGCAGGCCGCCGAACCCGACCGGCAGCAGGAGGTCGTTCCAACCCGGCAGCATGAGGGCCACCGTACCCACGAACATGAAGCAGGCGCCCATGATGGGCACGACGCGCACCGATGCCCACCCGCCGGAGAGCACAGCGGCGCCATAGAGCAGCAGCCACACACCGGGCAGGAAACCCGAGATGCCGGCGCGGTAGAACACCGCCGTGAGGACCGCTCCGGCGAGTAGGGCGGGGACGAAGCCGGCGATGAACTTGCGGCCCGGTCCGGAAAACAGGGGTATCTGAAAGCGCCGCGATTTGAGCGCGGCGCCCGCAATCCCGATGGCCATGGCGACCACGGCGGCGAGGGCCCAAACTGCCAGCCAGCCGCCGGCGCCATGTTGAAGGACGGCCAACCGGGCCGCCAACAGCGCGACCATGCCCATGGCGACACCGCCCATGCCGGGAACCGCCGTGAAAGATCCGGCACGCTCTAAGGTGCGCCGGATGTACTGCAGATTGTCCATGGCGCGCTCGTGCAATTCCACGGGTTCTGTGTGGGGCGCCGCCATCACCTTGGATGATAGCGCAGTCGCGGCAGAGTTTCAAGTACTTTTCATTATAAAGAACAGCGCGGGCATCAAAAAAAGCTCTGCTTTGGAGTACCCTGGTAAACTGTTGGCGTGGACCCGAAGGAGGAATACTCTCGTGCGGATGTCCGCCGGAAATTCGGCCTCTCGGAGCGCCAACTGCGAGGTTGGGAGCGCCAGCGCCTGATTCCGGAGGCGAATTCCTATACGTTCTCCGACCTGATCGCTTTCCAGACCCTGATCAAACTGCGCGAGAACAAGATTTCCTCGAAGGAAATTTTCCGCGCGCTGGAATCGCTGCGCGAAAAACTGGGCTGGGTGAAACAACCGCTCAGCGAACTGCGGGTAGTGTCCGACGGCGGGCGGATCGCGGTGCAGTTGTCCGGCCAGAAGATGGAAGCGATCAGCGGCCAGATCCTGTTCGATTTCGATGCCGGCGACCTGGGCGGCGTCAGGACCTTTCCGGAGCGCAAGAACAAGGTCAGCCGCACCCGCGAATCCGAGGACTGGTTCCAAAAGGGCCTGGAACTGGAGGAGACCGGCGCGCCCGTGGAAGACGCGGTGGACGCCTACCAGAAGGTGTTGGAGATCAACCCGGGAGCCGCTGGGGCGCTGGTCAACCTGGGCACGATTTACTACCGTCTCCGCAAGTTCGAGGAGGCCGAGAAGTACTATCTGGCCGCCATCGAGGCGGACCCCGGATATCCGCTGGCGCAATTCAACCTGGGCAACCTGTACGACGAGCAGGGACGCATTGTGGAAGCTCTCGATTACTACCGGCGCGCGCTCGGGCTGAATCCGCATTACGCCGACGCGCACTTCAACCTGGCGCTGCTATGCGAACGTCAGGGGGATGCCCTCAAGGCCGTCCATCATTGGAAGGCCTACCTGAAGCTGGACAATTCCGGACAGTGGGCCGAGATCGCCCGCCGTCAGCTGGAACGCCTGCGGCAAGCGGTTCTGCGGTAGTGGGACAGACGATCGTTTTGTGTCGTCTGTCAACCCTCGTTCTTAAGCAAGCATTGACAGACCACGCAAGGCGATGGTCTGTCCCACCGGGAGAAACCGGCACCTTGCTATCCTTAAGACTTGGAGCCATCGAATTGAATCGAATCGTGTTGGCGTTTCGCGCCTTCTTCAGCCTGCTGTTTTCCGGCGAACTTTCCGGGGAGATTCTAATCTCTCTCAACCTTTCGCGACGCTCCGCCTCCGCGCCGGCGAAAGCCGCCGCCCCCGTGCCCGCCGCGCCCGCGGCACGCACCTCCGACGGCGCGCTGCAGATTCTAGCCATCCTGCAGCGCGACTCGCGTCTGATCGACTTCCTGATGGAAGACGTGTCCGGCTATTCCGACGACCAGATCGGGGCCGCCGTGCGCGAACTTCACGATCAGTGCCGCGATGCCATCGCCCGCTACGTCACGCTCGGCCCGGTGATCGATGGCGTGGAAGGCACGTACGCCAAGGCGCCCGGGCAGGACCCGAACCTGGTGAAATTCGTGGGCAACGTGCCGGCCAAACCTCCGGCCGGCGGAACGCTCCGGCACAAGGGATGGCGCGCCACCAAGGTGGATCTGCCGCAGTTGGTGGCGAAGCAGGACGCCACGATTATCGCCGCCGCGGAAATTGAAATTGAGTAAGCACACGGCGCAAGCGCGGTACGTCATCGGGATTGACCTGGGCACCACCAACTCGGGCGCCGCCTACGCGGAAATCCGCGCCGACGCCGACCCGTTCGCTCCGGCCAACGTGGAGCTTCTGCCGATTCCGCAACTCACCAATGCCGGCGAGGTGCGCGATGAAGACCTGCTGCCATCGTTCCTCTATCTCCCCGGGTCCAGCGACTTTCCGGCCGGGAGTCTTGCCCTTCCGTGGGACGAATCGCGCGACTACGTGGTGGGCCGCCTGGCGCAAAAGCGCGGCGTGGAGAACGCGGGCCGGCTGGTGTCCTCGGCCAAAAGCTGGCTGTCGCACTCGGCGGTGGACCGCACGTCGCCGCTGTTGCCCTTCCGCGCGCCGGAAGGCGTGGCGAAAATATCGCCCGTGGAGGCCAGCCGCCGCTACCTGGAGCACTTGCGGCAGGCGTGGGACGCCAGGATGCCCGACGCGCCGTTCCGGACGCAGCAGGTGCTGGTCACCGTCCCGGCATCGTTCGACGCGGTGGCGCGGGAACTGACGCTGGACGCCGCCCGGCAGGCCGGTTATGAGAATATCACCCTGCTGGAAGAGCCGCAGGCCGCGTTCTACGCATGGCTGGAGCGCCATCCGGACTGGCGGCAGCGGGTGGCGGTGGGCGACCTCATCCTGGTGGTGGATATCGGCGGCGG
>PLDO01000220.1 GCA_003136215.1 Bryobacterales bacterium | reverse complement strand
GATCGAGAAGGTGCTCGATGACATCCATGGCGACGATCGCGTCAAAGCTGCCCCGGAGTTCGGGATAGCGATCAATTGGCGCGACTAGAACAGGTACGTCGAAGGTAGCTTGCGCGAAGGCTGCGATTGTGGCGCTCATTTCGAGTCCCACGGCATCGTAGCCGGCTTGTCGCATCAGAGCGACGAAGCTGCCGTGGGCGCAGCCGATCTCCAAGACCCGCTTCCCCAACGGTACGCGCCTGAGCAGATGAGAGAGCCAATATACATTGCGTTCGGGCAGATCCATCCGGGCGCGCTCTTCGCGCGGTGGATGCTGAAGCTCTTTTTGATGGCCGAGCCAGTAGTCGACACCGTAGAATCCCTGATCGTACTCATCCACACGAGTGAACTCGTCAGCCGGCGGGCTGGACAAATATAGTGTCAGACAGCTCTTGCAGCGCACGTATTCGGGGGAGAATGGTTCGCTGTCAGTTGCTCCGCACCAGCAACCGGCCGGCCGGGCGCGTTGGGGAGTCGCGGCTGCGAACCGGGGTGGTTTAGCGGCGGCTTCAAGAGCCTGCAAAGCGACAGCGATGGTGCGCTCCCACGAGCGGTCCGCCGCCCGCAGCTTTCCGCGCTGCTTCAGTTCTTCCCTGAGAGCGTCGTCCCGAACGAATTGGAACATGGCGGCAGCGATTTCGCCTGGCTGCGCGGAATCTACGAATAGGCCTGCATCCCCGGCAATTTCGGGACAACTTGCCGCACGAGAGGCGATAACCGGGGTCCCACAGTTGAACGCCTCGAGGATCGGTAAGCCACAGCCTTCGAACTGAGATACGAAAGACAGGCCAAGAGCGTGCTGGTAGAGCGGCACTAAGACCTCCTGATCCACGTGGCCCAGATAGCGAACGGCGCCGGCTAATCCGAGCTCCGCTGCCATCCGGAGCACCGGGGCCGGGTCGGGCACCTCCTCTCCCGTAAAGACGAGTGCCACCTCGGGGTTTGTCTTGTGGAGGATCTGCAAGGCCCTCAGCAGGTTAGCGTGGTTCTTATGGGGCCAGAAATTGGCAGGATAGAAAAAGTATGCCGCGGGCAACCGGAACTCGCGGAACGCCGCTTCGGCGCGGGGAGTGCATGGCAGCTTGAAGGTTCGCGCTGCGTCCAGATCGAGTACGACGATTTTGTCCGGTGAAATGCGGTATTTCTCTACGATAGTCTTCTTGGAAAACTCCGATATGGTCAGGACAACCCTGGCGCGTACGGCCGAGGGCCAGAAATTCGCTCTGCGCCACCTGAGCACACCCGGCGTGAAGTATTGAGGGAAATACTCGTGCTGGAGATCTGGGATCAGGATCGCACCGGGGATCGAGCTATCTATGGGTTCGAGGACCATGAGCGGGCAGAATAGCAGTCGATGCGGAGTTTCCATCAAATGGGAACGAATGCCCTCAGGCGTACTCTGAACGGACACGATTTCTGCCGACGAGGCGATTTGCCGGACATTGTCTTCTTGGTTTGGCTGACAGAACACCGTCAGCTTCCGACCCTGGCCGGATTCGTGGCGGTCCAGGGCCGGAATCAAATGGGCCACGACTTCCTCGAGTCCTCCGATCGCGCCCTTCACAAAGGACCAAAGGTTAACGGCGATCGGATCAATCGGATGTTCCATTCCCGTGTCTTTCGTTTGCATACCGGGGGCAGCCTCGCGGGTACCTGAATTACCGAATCTCAGTATAGCTGCTGGTCTCCTGCCTCCAGAATCGCTTCACCGGGGACGAGTTGAAAAAGCTGTTGCAGTAGGCCGAGCCGCCGCCAATCCGCTATCCTCATCCTTATGCGCCCCATTCTCTGCCTCCTGCTGCTCGCCGCCACGCCCCTGCTCGCCGACGATAAGAGCAGCCTCCTCCAAACCATGGACGCCCGCGCCGCCCACTATGGCGAAGTCTCGCGCAGAATCTGGGAGTTCGCCGAACTGGGCTTCAAGGAAAACCAGAGCGCCGCGCTTCTCAAGAGCGAACTGCGCGCGGCGGGATTTTCCCTGGCCGAAAACGTGGCCGGCATGCCGACGGCGTTCACCGCCACCTGGGGCCAGGGCAAGCCGGTGATCGCCATCATGGGCGAGTACGATGCCTTGCCCGGTCTCTCCCAGGACGATACGCCGGAGCGCAAGCCTCTTGTCAATGGCGGACCCGGGCACGGCTGCGGCCACAACCTGCTGGGAACGGCGTCGCTGTTCGCCGCCGTCACCATCAAGGACTGGCTGGCCGCCAATAAGATCGCCGGCACTATACGCTTCTACGGGACGCCCGCCGAAGAAGGCGGCGACGGCAAGCTGTATATGATTCGCGCCGGAGTATTCCAGGATGTGGACACCGTGCTGAGCTGGCATCCCGCCGATCAGAACGGAGCGTCGTTGAAGAGTTCGCTGGCCATTATTGCCGCCAAGTTCCGCTTCTACGGAAAGCCCGCGCACGCGTCAGCCGCGCCGGAGGCCGGCCGCTCCGCGCTCGATGGCCTGATGATCATGGCCAATGCCCTGGAGTTCATGCGCGAACACGTGCCGGATTCGACCCGCATACACTACATCATCACCAATGGCGGCGCGGCCCCCAATATTGTCCCCGACTATTCCGAGCTGTTCCTCTACGCCCGCCATCCCAGCATGCCCACGCTCGACGGCATCTGGGAGCGCGTCCTCAAGTGCGCGCAGGCTGGAGCCCTCGCCAGTGAGACCCGCATGGAAATGGAACTGATCAACAGCTCGTACAACACCCTGCCGAATGACGCCCTGGCGGCTCTGGTGGACCAGAACATGCGCCTGGTGGGCGGCGTGACGTACACCCGCGAAGAGCAGGCCTTCGCCGAAACCATCCGGAAGACGCTGCCCGACCGCGCGCGGCCGATGGGCAGTCAGGAGTCCATCGAGCCGCCGAGCGAAGGCAAGGGCGAGGCCTCTACCGATGCCGGCGACGTCAGTTGGACGCTGCCGATGGCGGAGATGACGGCGGCCACGTTCGTTCCCGGTGTGCCGCCGCATACCTGGCAGTCGGCCGCCTGCGCCGGCATGAGCATCGGCCGCAAGGGCATGGTGGTGGCCGCCAAATCGCTCGTGCTGACCGCCGTCGATCTCTTCACCGACCCAAATCAAGTGGCGGCAGCTAAGGCGAGCTTCGAGAAACGCCGCGCCGGATTCGAGTACCGGTCGCGCATTCCCGCGGGTCAGAAACCGCCGCTGACCTACCGCGACAACAAGTAGCCGCCCCCGTTCGACAGCAGGCTCGCAACCGTGCCGCTGTTGTACTATCGGGTTAGAGACGATTCCGCACTTACAGGAGATGCCGTCCATGACCATCGAACTCAAGCCCGATCAGCAACGCATGATCGACTCGGCCATCCGGTCCGGCGCGTATCGCAGCTCCGATGAAGTTATTGCCACGGCGCTGGCTATGCTGGCCGAGGACATCGAGGATGGGGCCGTATCGGAGGCGCGAAGCCACGAGCCGCGCTCCACGTTGGACGAGGTGGAAGCCGAACTCCGCGCACTCGGCAAATTGAAGTGATGCCGTATCTCGTAACGTTTGCGGCCTCCGCCAGAAGAGAGCTGAGAGACTTACCGGCGGATGCGATCACGCGGCTGTTACCGAAAATCCGCGAACTCGCCCGCGATCCCCGTCCTGCCGGCTGCAAGAAACTGCATGGCTACAAGAACCGCTGGCGGATTCGCGCGGGGGATTACCGTGTCGTCTATTCCATTGATGACACAAACGAGTCGGTGGATATCACACGCATCGCTCACCGCAAAGAGGTATACGAATGATCACTGCCCGTGCGCAGGGCTACAACGCGCGTTACGTTTGGATGATTTCCGCCGTGGCCGCTTTGGGCGGACTGCTGTTCGGCTACGACTGGGTGGTGATCGGCGGCGCCAAGCCGTTCTACGAGCGCTGCTTCCAACTCACCAGCGAACACCAGGTGGGCTGGGCCAACAGTTGCGCCCTGCTCGGCTGCCTGCTCGGGTCCATCGCGGCGGGCGGATTGAGCGAGCGCCTGGGCCGCAAGAAACTGTTGATTGTGGCCGCGTTTCTGTTCGCCATCTCCAGCGTCCTGACCGGCTGGGCTCCCGTGTTTGCTTGGTTCGTGGTGTGGCGCATCGTGGGCGGGGTGGCCATCGGCATGGCGTCCAATGTTTCGCCCATGTACATCGCGGAAATCAGTCCCGCCGCGTGGCGCGGGCGGCTGGTATCGCTGAATCAGTTGACCATCGTGGTGGGGATTCTGGGCGCGCAGATCGTCAACTGGCTGATCGCACAACCAGTGCCGGAATCCGCCACGGACCAGATGATCCGCGATTCGTGGAACGGTCAAGTGGGCTGGCGGTGGATGTTCACCGCCGTCGCCGTGCCAGCGGTGATCTTTTTCGTGAGTGCGTTCTTCGTGCCGGAGAGCCCGCGCTGGCTGGTCAAGAAGGGACGCCGCGAAATCGCCCGCCGTGTGCTGGCGCGGATCGGCGGCGATGTCTATGCCGAAGCCGCCGTGGCCGAAATCGGCGACAGCATCGGCGCCGAACCGCGCGTCCGGTTCGCCGAGCTGCTCACTCCCGGCATGCTGCGCATTCTCGCCATCGGCGTTGCCCTGGCCGTGCTCCAGCAGTGGAGCGGCATCAACGTGATCTTCAA
>PLDO01000281.1 GCA_003136215.1 Bryobacterales bacterium | reverse complement strand
CTGGTGCTGGCGCTGCTGCCCAAAGTGTTCGAGTGGGCGCGGGCCATGCTGCCGCTCCAGCCGCTGACCAGCGGCGTGTGGAAGGGCGACTGGTCGAGCCCGGAGAAACTGAGCGCTTTCGAAAAGATCCAACTGGAGCAGAGCGACGTGATCTCCTTCCACAACTACGATGGACCGGCGGAATTCGAAAAGCGCGTCCTGTGGCTGCAGGCATGGAAGCGCCCGATTTTTTGCACCGAGTACATGGCGCGGCCCAACGGGAGCACGTTTCAGGCGATTCTGCCGATTGGCAAGAAGTACAAAGTGGCGATGATCAACTGGGGCTTCGCCAATGGCAAGTCACAGACTAACCTGCCGTGGGATTCCTGGCAGAAGCCTTACACGGACCGGGAGCCCGCGGTGTGGTTCCACGATATCTTTCTGAAAGACGGCACGCCTTACCGGCAGGACGAAGTGGAATTTATCCGGCAGATCACGGGATACGGAGTGAAGAGCAAGAAGGGGAAGTCCGGACGCTAAGTGTGGGGCATAAGGCCCGCCGGCGGGCGAGCCTTGTGCCAGTCTGACTTATTTGGTGAATTCGAGCTTGGTGGTGGAGCCGGCGAGTTCGATCGCGTTGACCGCCTCCACTTCGCCGTCCTTGGTGGCCTCGACGGCCGTGTAACTGTACTTCTTGTCGCCGTTCTCCACTTTCACAGGCGCGCTCACGGTTTTCTGCTTGCTGTCCGTGAAGACGGCGTTGGCGCCGTCCACCTTGACCTTGTATTCGCCGGCCGCGAGTTTCACGCCTCCAACGGTGGCAGGCGTCTTGAAGATCACATCATACGACTTCTGGCCCGCAAAGCAGAGGCCGGATAGCGACAACACTACACCGAGAATAAGAGAGTTCTTCATGCGTTTAGATGGTCCTTTTGCCAAATGGCTGGTATTTGACTTCTTCTGGAAGGTGTCTTACGTGGCCACTTACACTTCCAGATTACTAAAGAACACCTCGCGGTATCAAATTCAAATTATTTATGCGGTCGATTGTAGGACGGCAGCTTACAGAAACAAAAGAGCTTGCGAGAATTGTCTATTTATGTAAACGCGTTCAGCCGCCGAACAAGGCGGGCAACTAGGAGAGGAATTTGGACACCGAGGGGGGGTGGCTGGGACGCAGGGATTCGAACCCCGATACGCAGCTCCAGAGGCTGCAGTCTTACCGTTAGACGACGTCCCAATAAAACCGAAATTCCATTTTAACAGACGCGGCCTGGGGAATCCACCACGCCCGCATAGTAAACTGGAAGTTCAAGATGAAGCACTGGTTGCGGGTGAGCGTCCTGCTGGGCCTGTTCGCCTCGGCCGGCTCGGCAGTCGATTGGACAGCGCTTAAGCCCCAAGGCTACGTGAGCGATTTCGCCGGCGTCATCGACCCCGCCGGCAAGTCTCAACTCGAAGCGTACTGCTCCGCCGTGGAAAGTTCCACCGGCGTCCAGATGGCACTGGTGACTATCGCCACCCTGGAAGGCGAGCCCATCGAAGACGTTGCCAACACCATCTTCCGCGCCTGGGGCGTCGGCCAGAAGGGCAAGAACGAAGGCGTCCTGCTGCTGCTGGTGATCGGCGACCGGCGGAATCGCCTGGAAGTCGGGTATGGCCTGGAACCCATCCTGCCCGATGGCTTCGCCGGCTCGGTGCTGCGCGAGATGCGTCCCGCCCTGCGCCAGCAACTCTACGGGGAAGCCCTCATGGCCGCGGCGGAAACCATCGGCGCCACCGTCGCCAAGGCGAAGAACGTCACCCTCACCGCGCAACTTCCGCGCCGCATCCACGAAACACCCACCGATTCCATTCCCTGGCCCATGATTCTGGGCGGCATCGGCGTGCTGGTCTTCCTGCTCCGCGCCGGCGGCCCGCGCGGCTACGGCGGCGGCGGGGGAGGCGGCTTCCTGACGGCCATGATCCTCGGTAACATTATGTCTCGCGGCTCCTGGGGCGGCCGCGGTTCCGGCGGATTCGGCGGATTCGATTCCGGCGATGGCGGTTTCGGCGGCTTCGGGGGCGGCGATTCCGGCGGCGGCGGCGCCTCCAGCGATTGGTAAGCATCCTATGGAAAAGCTACTCACCGAACTCATCGGGAAACTCCGCAAGGCCCACGGCGAGCGCCTCGTCTCCGTCGTCCTCTATGGTTCGGCCGCTGCCGGCGACCACCACGCCGATTTCTCCGACATCAACATTCTCTGCGTGCTCAGCGAAATCACTCCCCGCGAACTCGCCGCCGGCGAGGACATATTCCGCTGGTGGCGCGAGAAGGGCAGCCCTTCCCCCCTGCTCCTCACCGAACACGAACTCGCTGCGTCCACCGACTGCTTCGCCATCGAGTTCCACGATATCCAGCGCCAGCACCGCCTGCTCCACGGTAAGGACGTCATCAGCTCTCTGACCTTCGAGGACTCCTTCTACCGCGCCCAGGTGGAGCACGATCTTCGCGCCAAACTGCTCCGCGTCCGGCAGAAGGCCGGCGGCATGCTCTCCAACCCCGACCTGCTGCGCCGCATGCTGCTCGATTCCGTTTCCACCTTCTGCGTGCTCTTTCGCCACGCTCTCATCCTCCGCGGCGTGGATGCTCCCGCTTTGAAACGCGACGTCATCGAGCGTGCCCACGAAATCTTCGGCATCGATGCCGCGCCCTTCGAAAGACTTCTGGACGTCCGCGAAGGACGCCTCAAACCTCGCGAGGTAGACCCCGTGAGCCTGCTGGCTCCATACCTGAAAGAAATTTCGCAAGTCATCGACGCGGTGGACCAAATCGAAAAATAAGGAGAACTCTCTTGAAAATTGCCCTGATCTGTCTCGCGGTTCTGCTCCTTCTGGGGATGGGCGCGTGCAGCAAGTTCGTCGATGTGCGCAACGATCTGGTCACCCAACGCGAAGCCGTCACCGCCGCCTGGAGCACGGTGGATGTCGCCCTGCAGCGGCGAAGCGACCTCATCCCCAACCTGGTGGAGACCGTCAAAGGCTTCGCCGCCCATGAAACCGAAGTTTTCAAGAATATCGGCGATGCCCGCGCCGCGCTCGGCGGCGCACGCACTCCGGCGGATAAGATCGCCGCCAACGATCAGTTGTCCGGCGCGCTCTCCCGCCTGCTGGTGATCAGCGAGAACTACCCGCAACTGCGCTCCAACGAAAACTTCCTCCGCCTGCAGGACGAACTCGCCGGCACCGAGAACCGCATCGCGGTGGAGCGCCGCAAGTACAACGAGACGCTTCAGCGATACAATACGTCCATCGAACTTTTCCCCAACAATATCGTCGCCGGCATGAGCGGCTTCGCCCGCAACGACGACTATTTCAAAACCGAGCCGGGCGCGCGCACGGCTCCCAAGGTGGCCTTCTAAATGTTTGGAAACTACATCAACGGCGAGTGGATTACCAGCGGCGCCACGTTTGAGAATCGCAACCCGGCCAATACCGGGGAGATCGTCGGCACTTTCGTCAAGGGCAGTGCCGCCGATATCGATGCCGCCGCGGCGGCGGCTGCCGCCGCCTTCCCCGGCTGGAGCACGACCAGCGGACCGGCGCGCGGCAACATCCTCTATAAAGCGGCCGACATCCTCGACAAGACCTTCGAGTCGGTCGCCAGCGACATGACCCGCGAGGAGGGCAAGACCCTGCCCGAAGCCAAGGGCGAGGTGCGCCGCGCCATCAATATTCTCCGCTACTTCGCCGGCGAAGGCTCGCGCCTGCCGGGCATGCTGGTGCCGAGCGAGCGCGACCGCGTCCACATGTTCGCCCTGCGCAAGCCCATCGGCGTGGTGGGGCTCATCACGCCGTGGAATTTCCCCTCCGCCATCCCCGCCTGGAAACTGGCGCCGGCGCTCATCTGCGGCAACACGGTGGTGCTCAAACCCGCGTCGGCCGCGCCGCTCAGCGCCTGGCGCATCGTGGAAGCCCTGCATCAGGCCGGCATTCCCAAGGGCGTGGTCAACTTTGTGGCCGGCTCCGGCGGCGAACTGGGCGGCGCTCTGGTCAATGCCGCTTCGCTCAAGGCCATCTCCTTCACCGGGTCCTGCGAAATCGGCGCATGGCTGCACGCCCACGCCAGCCGCCGGCACCTCCGCATCCAACTCGAAATGGGCGGCAAGAACC
>PLDO01000116.1 GCA_003136215.1 Bryobacterales bacterium | reverse complement strand
TGGCGTGCATGCGCAGCAGGCGCCCCACGCGCTCCTTGCGGCTCTTGGCCACATTGAACACGTGCTCGCCGCTTTTCAGCGTGCCCGAGTAAACCCGGAAAAATGCCAGTTGGCCGACATAGGGGTCGGTCATGATCTTGAACACCAGCGCCGCGAACGGCTCGCTGTCTGAAGCGTGGCGGATCAGGATCTTGGTGGGATCGTCGACGTCGTGGCCCTCGATGGGCGGAACGTCCAGCGGAGACGGAAGGTAGTCCACCACCGCGTCCAGCATGGTCTGGACACCCTTGTTCTTGAAAGCGGTGCCGCAGATCACCGGGAAGATCTGCAAAGCGATGGTGGCCTTGCGGATGCCCGCGCGGATTTCGTCGTTGGTGACAGCCTCGCCTTCGATGAACTTGTGCATCAGCGCTTCGTCGTGCTCGCTGATGGCCTCGATCATGAGCGCGCGGTATTCCTTGGCCTTTTCCTTCAGGTCGTCCGGAATGTCTACCACGTCGTACTGCGAACCCAGCGTCTCGTCGTGCCAGATGACGCCGCGCATCTCCACCAGGTCCACGATGCCGAGGAATTTCTCTTCCGCGCCGATGGGCAGCTGAATCGCCACCGGGCGGCACTTCAACCGGTCGACGATGGTCTGCATCGAGTGGTAAAAATCCGCACCCACGCGGTCCATCTTATTGATGAAGCAAATCCGCGGAACCGAGTACTTGTCCGCCTGCCGCCACACCGTTTCCGATTGCGGCTGCACGCCGGCCACGGCGTCGAACACCGCCACCGCGCCGTCCAATACCCGCAGGCTGCGCTCCACCTCGGCGGTGAAATCGACGTGCCCCGGCGTATCGATAATGTTGATCTGGATATCACGCCATTCGCAGGTGGTCGCGGCGCTCGTGATGGTGATGCCGCGCTCCNNGCCGAGGTGATGGTGATGCCGCGCTCCTGCTCCTGCTCCATCCAGTCCATGATGGCCGTGCCCTCATGAACCTCGCCCAGCTTGTGGCTCTTGCCCGTGTAATACAGAATCCGCTCAGTCGTGGTGGTCTTACCGGCATCGATGTGCGCAGCGATGCCGATATTTCTCATCCTTTCGAGCGGGGTGGTTCTAGCCATGCAGTTGTGAATTAGCTCCTGTTGTCCGTGTCCCTTACCAGCGGTAGTGCGCGAAGGCCTTGTTGGCCTCGGCCATGCGGTGGACGTCGTCGCGTTTCTTGATTGCCCCGCCGCGCAGATTGGCGGCGTCGTTCAGTTCGTTGGCCAATTTTTCCGCCATGCCCTTTTCGGGGCGCGTGCGGGCGTTGGTGATGATCCAGCGCATGGCGAGGGAAGTCCGCCGGTTCTGCGGCACTTCGATGGGCACCTGATAGTTGGCGCCGCCCACGCGGCGCGTCTTCACTTCCAGCATCGGCTTGGCGTTCTCGACAGCCTTCTTGAAAGCCTTCAGCGGATCGTCGGCGGTGCGTTCCTTGATCTTCTCCATGGCATCGTAGAAGATTCCCTGTGCGGTGTTCTTCTTGCCCTGCCACATCAAGGAGTTCACGAACTTCTCCACCAGGGTGGAATTGTAGACCGCATCCGGCGCTACTTCACGAATTTCAGCTCTTCGTCTGCGTGGCATACTTTAACCTAAGATTTTGGCCTCTTGGCCCCGTACTTCGAACGGCTCTGTTTGCGATTGGCTACGCCGGCGGTATCCAGCGCGCCGCGAATCACGTGATAACGCACGCCGGGAAGATCCTTCACACGGCCCCCGCGGATGAGCACGATGGAGTGCTCCTGCAGGTTGTGTCCGACTCCCGGAATGTAGGTGGTCACCTCGATCCCGTTGGTCAGCCGCACGCGCGCTACTTTGCGCAGCGCGGAATTCGGCTTCTTGGGGGTCGAAGTGTATACACGCGTACAAACTCCACGCTTTTGCGGGCAGCTTTCCAGCGCCGGGCTCGATGTCTTCCAGGCTGGCGGCTTCCGCCCATTACGCACAAGTTGATTAAACGTTGGCACGATTTCCTCTTCGCGAAGTAAATCAAAAAATATGTGTGGAGCAACCCACTACGACCAGAATCCGCTACGAAAGTGCCGCATGCGAATCCCAGAAAATCCCTAAACTTCAGGTCGCAACTGCGAGGATTACCTTGCTTTTATGGACAGGCCCATGTTCAAACCAGGAGTAAATCCTGGTTAACCTCGGGGCCTCACCCTCGGACGGACCCGCCTACAGACGGGTGGTACCACAAGGGCAGAAAGCTTCTTCTCGCGAAACTCTTAGATATTAACAAAAGTGTGAGGTTGAACGCAACTAACTGTCAAAATGCCCATCCGCAAGATACAATGGAAATCGGGGCGAACCCCTATGCCGTCCTTATCAAGTGACTCATTTTCAGCGTCTTACGACAAGTCCACAAAACTCGTATCGGCTGGTATTTTTGTTGTGCTGCTGACTGTTATGGCCGCCATCCACAGCTTTGTGGTGGGATCGCTCGCCGCCCTGCTGCTGGTGGCCATGTATGCCTGGTCGCCAAGAAGCTACACCATCTCCGGGCGGAGTATCATCGTCAAGCGCCTCGCCGGCAACGTCCGCATCCCGCTCGGCGGCATACGCGAGGCCAGAGTCGCCACCCCGGCCGATTTCCAGGACTGCATTCGCACGTTCGGCAACGGCGGTTTGTTCGGCTACTACGGCCAGTTCAGCACGGCGAAACTCGGCAGTTGTACCTGGTATGTCACCAACCAGAGCAACCGGGTGGTGGTGATTACCAGCGCCAAGACGGCGGTGTTCAGCCCGGACGATGTGGACGGCTTCCTGGCAGCGGTCCGCGCATCCGCGCCGGTGCCGCTGCCTGCGCCTGGCGAACCGTTGTCGGGTTCGCCCGCTTCCAGGACCTTCGGGACCCTGGCCGGACTGCTGGTTGGCGGCGCCATCGCCATCGCGGTGATGGCGGTAGTGACATTCGCCATGCTGTACTCGCCCGGACCTCCGAGCTACACCTTGACCCCGGATTCATTGACCATCCACGACCGCTTCTACCCGGTCTCATTGCCGGCCGCCAGTGTGGACATCGAGCAAGTTCGCCTGATCGATTCCAGCGTGGACACGGAATGGCGGACCACTGCGCGCACCAACGGGTTTGCCAACGGACACTATCGCTCCGGGTGGTTCCGGCTGGCCGGCGGCAAGACGGTGCGACTCTATCAGGCCGGCAGTTCGCGGCTGGTCCTGCTGCCGCCGAAAGGCGACGGCGCGGCGGTTCTTTTGGAAGCCAGGGACCCCGAAAAGCTCCTGCGGGAGGTGCGCCAGGAGTGGTCCGGCCGCCAGTAACTCAATATCCGGCTTCGCGTGCGTGGCGGACCGCCAGTACCACCACTTCTTTCCGGTCGTAGTGATACAGGGCGATGTAGGCCCCCTGCCCGAATTCAATCACCCACTCGCGAAACTCCGGCGGCAACTCTTCGACAGGACGGCCCATCCCCGGGTGCTTGCCGAGCGCTTTCAGCCCCTGCCGGATCGTCTTGACGGCGCGCTGTGCGGCATCCCGGCTCTTGGGAGCCAGAAACTTATGGAGACGGGCCACATCCAGCAGGGCTGGCTGGGACCACCTTACACGTGGCATTTAGGGATAACGACGTGCTTGCCCGCTTCGAGCTTGGCCAGCCAGGCGTCGGCTTCCCCGGCAGTGACGTGCAGGCCGGTTGCCTGATAACCGTCCCATGCGGCCAGCGCATCCTGGCGGAGTTGCTCGCGCCTCTCCTCGCGTTCCACATACTGCTCGACGGCTTCGCGCATCAGCCAGTGCGGTGACCGGCGACGCGCCAGAGCGAGCCGCTGCACCCGTTCTTTCGTCGCGCTATCGAGTTTCAGGCTGGTGGTGGAAAGTGTCGCCATCGTTTGGTGCTCCAAGGTGTTACCTGGTAGTACTATAGCACTACCACGGCGGCTTGCTGTAGGCCGTCACGTAGGCCTGCCCGTCGAGCACGATCATGGGATCGCGCGCGTTCTTCGGGTGATTGCGCTTCTCCAAACGGTAGGTGGTGGTCTTGCCGGCGCGGGAATGCGTGGTCAGAGAGGTCTCCGTCGCCGTCCACGTCCCCGAGTCCGCCGATTGCGCGGCCGCCCCGCCATTTGGGTTGTAGCTGTCGCTCTCGCCCACGCGGGTGTACGTCCCGTTGCCGGCCAGCGTGATACAACGGCTGGATTCGCCGGCTCCCTGGTTCGCCGTGGTCACCGTAATCCAGCACCACTTGCCCACCAGTTCCGTGTGGATGCTGCCTTCGCCCGTCTCCTCCCTCACGCGATTCAGCGAAACCGCCAGGCCGTTCACGGTCAGGGTGAGAACATCGCCCAGCACTTCGAACTGCACGGTGGCCTGTCCCTGCGCACCGGTCATGGTCAATTGGTTGCCCCGGATCTGGTAGCGGCCCGGGGTGCCGTCCACTACGCCGGTCCCGTCCGCGTTGAAGCGCGCCGCACCCGTGGCGTTGCGCCAACTGCCCACGATGCTGCCGGCGGGCGCGGCCGCGGGCACAACGGGCACGGCGGGAGCAGGCGGGGCGGCGGGCGCCGCCGAAGCCTTGCGTTCCAGGTGGTAGACCGTCCCCGCGCTGGCCAGCAGGAACCCGTCGTCGTCCCGCGTCAGGGTGAACGCAAAGGACTGCCCGTTGAAATCGAAGGATCCCGAGGCGATGGCTCCGGAAGCTTTCATCGCCGCGGGAAATGTCTGCCCTTGAAAGGAGAGCTTTCCGGCATAATCGCCGCCGCTGGGGGCCATCTCCAAGGTGACGCCGTCTCCCTGAAACGTGCCCACGAAGGGGTCGGCTTTCCTGGCGAGCGGATTCTGCGCCATGACAAGCACCGTCCACGCGCAGAGCAGTCCCGCAATCCTCATGGCCAAATTTTACAACGGCGCGGCCTACGGTTTGCCAGCGCGTTCTTTCGCCAGTTGCCGCAGGTAGGCGTTCTCGGCGCCCTCCACCGCGCGCCGGTAGCCGCCGGGGTCCACAAAGCGCTGGGGATCGTAGGCCGCCCCGGGCGTATACTTCCGGTGCAGACCATACTGCGACGCGTGCGAGGAAAGAAAGACGTCGCAGGCCAACGCCTTCTGCCGCTCGAAGGTCCGGGCGTAGTCCTGCGCGATCTCCGGATAGCGCGCGTTCGCCAGCAGTCTCACGCCCGGATTGATGGTCCCCATGTTGGCGATGAGCACGCGGTAGTCCTTGCCGCTTTCATGGACCGTGAGCCCGTAGGACATGCTCCCTTTGGTGTGCCCGGCATGCAGGTACGCCGTGAGTTCCACGCCGCCGAGGCGCAGCGTTTCACCATCGCCGATGCGCTGGTCCACCTTGACCGGGGAGTACCCATACTCCGGCCCGAAATGGAAATCGCTCTTGCCGCCATCTTCCAGCAGCACCGCATCCGCCGTGCTGGCCAGCATTCTCGCGCCCGTGAGGCGCTTCATCTCCGCCATGGCGGCGACGTGGTCGTAGTGCGCCTGCGTGGTCAACAGCCAGCGCACATCCTCCAGTTTGAATCCGAGGCCGGTAACGCTCCTGCGGATCAGCGGCGCCGAATCGGCCAGCCCCGTGTTGATCAGGATGCTTCCCCGGGGCGTCACAATCAGAAAGCAGGCCAGGTCGTAGGTGCCCACGTAGTACACGTTGCCGATCACGCGGTGGGCGGCGAACGGCCGGCGCCATTCCTCCGGCGAGTTCACCGCGCCCTGTGCCAGCATGGCGGCCAGCGCCGCCCAAAGTAGTATCCGTTTCATCTACGGGTCCTCTACTGCTAGTGTATTGGTGAAACGGCCGCCAAACCATGCCGCGCATCTCCATCCCCGACGATTCGCCGCCGGTGCTCGCCACCAGCGCTGTCTTCCCTGCCCTGAAGGGGCGCGCCGAGCTCGACTATCACGACACCCTGCCCGCCTCCGAAGATGTACTGATCGAACGCATCGGCGCGGCCGAAGTGGCGCTCAATATCCGCGCGTCCTCGCGCTTCACAGAGCGCGTCTTTGCCGCCTGTCCCCGCCTGCGCCTGCTTTCGGTGTGGGGCACGGGCACCGACCACGTCGATCTCGCCAGTGCCGCGCGGCACGGCGTGACCGTCACCCACACGCCGGGAGTGAGCGCCCGCTCCATCGCCGAACACGCGCTGGCCCTGCTGTTCGCGGTGGCGCGCCGCATTCCGGAGATGGACACCGCGACTCGCCGCGGTGCGTGGCCCCGCGGACGCTCCATCGAACTGTGTGGCAAAACCTGCGGCGTGATGGGCTACGGCGCCATCGGCCGCCACTTCGCGGGCCTGGCGGCGGGCGTCGGCATGCGCGTGATCGTCTGGACGATGCATCCGGCGCGCTATCCGGGCGTGGATTTCGTCGAGCTCGGCGAAATCTATGGCGCCAGCGACGTGGTGAGCCTGCACCTGCGACTGTCGCCGGAGACGGAGAACTTCGTCAACGCGGCGCAATTCGCCCTGATGAAGCCCGGCGCGATTCTGATCAATACCGCCCGAGGCGCCATCGTCCATGAGGCGGCGCTCGTCGAGGCGCTCGCCGCCCGTCGCATCGCCGGCGCCGGCCTGGACGTCTTCGCTACCGAGCCTTTGCCGCCTCGCCACCCATTCACCCTGTTGGACAACGTAGTACTGACGCCGCATTGCGCCGGAATCACCCCCGAAGCGCTGGAGGCCGGCCTCGCCATGGCGGTGGAGAATATCTGGGATTTCCTGGCAGGGCGGCCGCGGAACCAGGTGGGCGGCGCGGAGATCGCTCACTGAGAAGCTGTGAAAAATGCGCCCGCAAGCGGGCGTTGGCAAGCTGAAGCATGCCCCACCATTGCAGGCATACGAGTTGCCTTGGTGGGGCATGCTTTGTGCCATCCGGATTCCCCACCTGCAGCCAGAAGCCGCCGGCGAATACCTGGCCCGCGCAGGCCAGCATCCCGGCTAATCCAGCTTGTACATCACCATGCCGGAAAGCAGCTTGGGATAAAAGTCGGTGGATTTCTGGGGCATCACGCCGCCGCTGAAGCTGGTATCGGCCACCTGTTGCACGCTGGTAGGCTTGAGCAGAAAGGCGATCTGGGCCGCACCCGTACGCACTTCTTCCACGGCGGCATCGATGCCGCGGATATAGCGCAGGTGCTTTTCATCGCGCACCGCCTCTTCGCCGATGCCGAGCGCCTTGCCGAGCAGCCCTTCGTGCAGGATTCGCACGTCCAGAGCGCCGCGCGCCTTGCGATCTTCCAGCCGATAGAGCTTGTCGCCGATAGCCGCGCCGATGATGCTGCGGTCGCCGCTGGCCGCCCATGCGGCCTTGAGCTGGTCGAGGGAGGCGATCTCGCGTACGTCGAAATCGCGCGCCGCGGCGGCCAGGAAACCGGCGGTCTCGACGCCGCTCACCAGGCGATGGGTGGCCAGTATTGTCAATCCCGCCGAGTGCATGTTGACGAAAGCCATGATCATGCGGCTGGCGCCGGGCAGGTGCGGGTGATCGCGCTGGAAGGCCATGGCGGTCTCGTAGCGGTGGTGGCCGTCGGCGATGAGCAGCTTTTTATCGGCCATCAACTGCTGGATTTGCTCTCCCGCGCCGACCTTCCAGATGCGGTGGATGGCGCCGTACTCGTCGGTGACTTCGGCGATGGGCGGAGATGCGGCGGCCCGATCGAGCAGCTTGTCGATGGCGCCCGACGGGTCGGGATACAGCATGAAGATCGGTTCGAAATGGGTGTGGGTGTGCTGGAGCAGTTCCATGCGGTCCTTCTTGGGACCGGAGAGGGTCTGCTCGTGGCGGAAGACGATGCCGGCCGAGTACTCTTCCACCTGGCCGAGGGCGATGAAGCTCTTGCGGACGAGGCGCTCGCCGGTATCGGGCACGACGAATTCCTGGAAGTAGGCGAACATGCCGGGCGCGGCATCGCGGGCCCAGACTCCGCTAGAGATCCACTCCCGCATGGTACCGGCGGCGCGGGTGTAGACGTTGTCGGTTTCGTTGTCGAGAGGCCGGCGCTCTCCCAGGATGACGCGCACCAGGTTGTACGGGCTNNGCATAGCGGTAGGGTTGGAAAGGGAATATGTTGGCCAACTCCCGATTTTATCAGGAGCGGGCCTTACCGGTTCTGTCTTCCGGCGCGCGCTACGGGCGGGACGGCCGGAATCATGTCCGGCTCGCGGGTCACGATGCCATTGACGGCCTCGCCGAGATCCACGTTCTGGGTTTCCAGCGTCGTGCCGAGGACGTTGTCGAGCGCGACGCGCGACTTGATGTACTGGCTGCGCTGGTCCACTTCGGTGAGTTCGCGCGTGGTGGTGTCGCGCTGCACCTGGATGACGTTGAGAAGGCTCGACGTGCCCAATTCGTACTTGCGCCGTTCACCGGCCAGCACCTGTTCCTGGAGCCGGCGGGCCTCCACGGCGGTTTCGTAGGCGGCGCGCGACTGGCTTAAGGCGATCTGCGCGTTGATTACGTTCAGCTTGATGCTGTTCAGCAACTGCTTGTCCTGAATCTGCGCCTGGCGGTAGTTCAGCTGGTCGGTGACCAGATCGGCCTGGTTGGCGCGGTTGCGGATGGGGATGTTGAGCTGGAAACCGGCTGCGTAGTTGGGGAAGTTGCGGCGGAACAACTGCGCCATGAAGGTGCCATAGCCGCCCAGGAAGAAGGCGTTGACATCGGCGGGGGCACGTACTTTGTAGCCGACGGTATTGCCGTTAGGGCCGCCTACGGTGACCGCATAAGGCAGGGTGTTGACGCTGCCGGCCAAGCCGTTATTGGAGAGGTTGGCGAACACGCTGAGCGAGGGCAGCAGGTTGTTCTTGGTACCCAGCATATTGATGCGGGAATCCTCCAGACTGATCTGGCTCTGTTCGATTTCGGGGCGCTTCTGGAAGGCCTCGGCGACCATATCCTGGGTGGGCTGGATGGCATCGCGCGGGGGCACATCGAAGTGATCGGTGGGGATGATGCGGGCGCCGGTTACCGCCGGGTTGTTGAGGCCGGCGCGGGTGAGCACGCTCTTGAGAATCATTTCCTGCTGCAAAACCTGAGTTTCCTGGGTCAAAACGTCCTGCTGGCTGCTCTTCATCTCGGCCTCCGCCTGGATGATGTCGATCTCGGCCAGGGCGCCGAGTTCGGCGCGGCGCTTGTTGTCGACATAGAGCTGCCGGTTCAGCTCCAGGGTCTGCTGTTTCACCTTGAGGCTGTCGTTGAACGACACGAGGTCCCAATAGAGGCCCACCACGTTATTCACCGTGGCGATGACCTGTTGCTTGAAACTGAGGTCGGAGAGGTGCAGCTGGTTCTTGGCGATGCGGATGGCGCGGTTGTTCACCTTGACGCCGAAACCGTTCAGCAGGTTTTGCGTGATCGAAAAGTTCAGCGAGCCCTGGTCCACCGGGTTGAAGTCGCTGTTCGGGGAATTCTGTTTGTACGCCAGGGTGTTGGACAGGTAGAGGGTGACGTTGGTGCCGGTCAGGAAACCCTGCTGGATGCCATAGTTTTCGTTATTGTAGGAAGTCACCAGGAAGTTCGTGCCGGTGGTGAAGGTGCTGGTCAAGGGTGACGTCTGGTGCTGGAATTGGGCGCTGACGAAGACCGTGGGGTCCAGGTTGGGGATGGCGGAACCGGCCAACTGGACGCTGAGGCCGCTGAGCACGCCGCCCGTACCGTTGGTGCTGGAAGCGGTGCTGGTGGTGCCGAGGGAATTCGCCCCCGCCAGGACGCCGAGAGAGGCCGACGACGGTCCGTTGGTGATACTGCTGCTGACGTTGCGCAACAGGGCGCCGGCGCTGGCGCGCCGCAGGTTGGATTGCTGGAGCTTGGGAGTGAGGCGGGCGGTTTCGATATCGAGGTTGTTCTCCAGGGCCAGCGCGATGGCATCGCGCAAGGAAAGATAGATGTGGCCGGCGCGTATCAGGCGCTCGATCCGCTGAGAATCCTCGAAATTGATGCCGGCCGCCGTGGTGGGCTGATAGTTCTTGGTCAGGCCGTAAAAGAAGCCCCGATTGGGACTGCCGGTGATTTCCGGCGTCTGGCCAAACAGCGGAACCGCCATGGTAAAGCAAAGAATGACCGAGAGAATCGACTTAAATCGCGACATAGAATGAATGAGACCTCGAAAGACTATTATGGCCCGTCTCTACCCCTATACGTAAGAGAAGACGCGGGAGTTCGCCGATTCTTAGCGGGGAAACCGGCCTGGCGGTAGAGTAGTCTACAGAGATATGCGGAAGCTCCTCGTGGCACTCGCGATTCTGGCCTGCGCGGCCTGGGCGGCAAACCTGAAGTTGTACATGAAAGATGGCAGCTATCACATTGTCCGCGAATACCAGGTGCAACCGGACCGGGTGCATTTTTACAGCGTGGAACGGAGCGATTGGGAGGATGTCCCGCTGGACCTGGTGGATTTGAAACGCACCGAAAGCGAAGCCGCCGAGCGCCGGACCCGGGTGGAGGAAGACGCCAAAGCCATGGCGGAAGAGGAAAAGGCGGAGCGCGACCTGGAAAAGGAGAAGCGGCGCATCCCGCAGGAGCCCGGCGCCTACTGGATGCTGGGCAACGAAGTACAGGTATTGAAAGCGGCCGAGTCCACGATCCACACAAACAAAGGCCGGTCGGTGCTCAAGAGGCTCTCGCCGATTCCGGTGATCAGCGGGAAGGCGACGCTGGAAATCCAGGGGGCGCATTCGCTCAACGTCCTCAGCGACCCGGAGCAGGAGTTCTATTTGCAGCTTTCCGAGCCGGAGCGCTTCGGCATCGCCAGGCTGACCACCAAGGGCGCGGTGCGCATCGTGGAAAACGTGACCACCTTGCCGGTGGTGAACGAAATCGAAGAGGATCCGACCATGGTGGAGATCCTGAAGAAGGAACTGGATGGCGGGCTATACAAGATCTGGCCCAAGGAAAAACTGGAGCCGGGCGAATATGCGGTGGTGGAGTACACGGAAAGCAAGCTGAATATCCAGGTGTGGGATTTTGCCATCAAGGCGAAGTGAGGCGGGCGACGGTGACAACGCGGAGCCTTGCTGCACAGCACCGGCGCGGTGACGGGCGCCCGGCATACACTGGGATGGCAGCCGACGAGGTTCGATGCTGAGATTTTTCGAAAGGAACTAACGCCCCCGCCGCGCATGCGACCACTCAAAACGCCACGAATCCCCGGAGGAAATGACATGTCGGTAAAGTCTTCCCGTTACAAGGCGGTGATTCTCGCCGCCGGCAAGGACGCCCTCGACGCGGAGGGCCGCTCCATCATGCTGAGTCCCCTGGGAGATCGCAGCGTTCTGGAGTGCGTGCTGCAGAACACGCTGGAAGTAGTGCCGGCCCAGGACATCACGGTTGTGGTCGGTTACCGGCGGGAGGACGTCTGCCCGCACCTAGGCGACCAATACCACTACGTGGTTCAGGAGAACCAGTCGGGAACCGGGCATGCCGTGCTGCAGGCGGCCCGGCATCTGCGGAATTTCGATGGCAACCTGCTCATCCTCTACGGCGACACACCGCTATTTCGTCCGGGCTCGATCCGCGGCCTGCTGAACCGGCACGATTTGAAAAAGGCCCACCTGACCCTGCTCACGGCGGTGCTGGACCGGCGCCTGCCCTATGGGCGGATCATCCGGGATGCGGCGGGCCGGATCATGGACATCATCGAAGACAGCGAGGCATCGCCCGAAGTTCGAGAGATTCGCGAATGTAATGTCGGCGCGTATGTGGTGAGTGCGTCGGCGATCTTCTCCGCCCTGGAGAAACTCTCGCCTTCTCCCCGGGATGGCGAGTACCGCCTCACCGATTGTGTCCACCAGCTGATCCGGGCCGGGTTGCGCGTGGAGAGCTACCGGATCTACGATCCGGACGAAGTGCAGGGCATCAACTGCGCCGAGGATCTCGCCCAGGCGGAGTTCATCTTGCAGAAGCGCCTGTTCCGCCCGCGCCGGCAGGAGGAGCGGAACCTGGTGACCTTCGGCACCGGCGGGTGGCGGGCCATAATCGGCGAAGGCTTCACCATGCACAATGTGCGCCGGTTGAGCCAGGCGCTGGCGAACGAGATCACCCGCCAGGGCGCGGAAGACCGGGGCGTCATCATCGGCTATGACCGCCGCTTTCTCTCACGCCAGGCCGCCGAGGCCTCAGCCGAGGTTTTCGGCGGCAACAATATTCAGACCATTCTGTTAAACGAGGACGCGCCGACTCCACTGGTCACGTTTGCCACGGCAGCCCGAGCGGCGGCCTATGGGCTGGTGTTCACCGCCAGCCACAACCCGCCCGAGTGGAACGGGCTCAAGGTCTTTCGGAGCGACGGCGCGCTTCTCCTCGACGAGGAGACGCAACGGATCGAAGCGGAGACCAACGCACTCACCCCGGACGACGTGATCAAACTGGAACTGGACATTGCACTGGAAGCCGGCATCGTCCGGCGAGGCGACTTTACCAACGAGTACGTAGACGCGGTGGAGGCGTTGATCGATCTGCAAACGATCCGCAATGCCGGTCTGAAGGTAATCGTCGACCCCATGTATGGGGTCGGTCAACTAACGCTGGGGACTGTCCTGACGGAAGCCCGCTGCCGGGTAACCTTCATTCATGAGCGCCACAATCCGTTATTCGGCGGCCGGTCGCCCGCGCCTAACCCGGAAGCGCTGCGGCTGCTCACGTCGACCATGCGCGACGACCCAGGGTACGATCTCGGTCTGGCCATGGACGGAGACGCCGATCGCATCGCGATTGTGGATGAGCTTGGCGAGTACATCTCCATCAACGATGTCCTGCTGCTGCTCTACTGGTACATGCACGAGGTCCGCGGCGAGCGCGGGGGGGTAGTGAGGAACCTGGCAACCAGCCATCTGCTGGACCGTCTGGCTCATCGGCTGGGCGAAGAGTGCTTCGAAGTCCCGGTCGGCTTCAAGCACGTCGTATCCACCATGGTGGAGCACAACGCACTTCTCGGAGGCGAATCCTCGGGAGGACTGACGATTCGCGGCCACATTCTGGGCAAGGATGGGATTTTCGCCGCGGCCCTGGTGGTGGAAATGCGCGCGCGCACCGGCAAGAAGATCTCGGAGCTGCGCTCGACGGTCTACGACCTCACCGGCAGGCTCTATACTCTGGAAGAGACCTTTCCGGCCACGCCGGAGATGCGTATCGCGGTGCCGCGTAAGCTGCGGGAAGCGCCGTGCACACACGTCGGCCCTTATCCGGTTATCCGCGTATCGCACATGGACGGAACCAAGCTATATCTGGAAAACGACAATTGGGCCCTGTTGCGGTTTTCCGGCACCGAACCGGTGCTGCGCCTCGTGGTGGAGGCGGACTCCGAGGGGAAAGCACAGGAACTGATGGCGTGGCTCAAACAGTTCGTCGCGGCGGGTCACTGATGGGGAGCTGTTCGATGTAAGTGGTGCGCCCGGAGAGATTCGAACTCCCGACCTACTGATTCGAAGTCGCTCCGATATGTCTCTCTGAAACGTATGATAACGCAGGCAAACAATTGAAACCGAAGACAGATAACGACCGAATGCGAGTACGTTGGAATACCTGGTTTTACCCTCGTTTTCTATCCCTCCTAGTACAAGTATCGGTACAAGTCGCATGGAAAGGCATGGAAAGGCCGGAACTCTATTTTTGGAATTCGGGCCGGCGTATACTTGAAATTGAGCCGGCCAGTTTCCGACTGTAGTTTTGCTACAGTCGGGCGGCTACACCTTAAACGGACCTCGCGAAAGGACGGCGAGATGGCCTCAACACGAGAAACGACTTGCGAAATTCCCAAGTCAGGTGCTCAGTCTTGGGCACCAATTATCGAGGAAGTCAACGCGCGGATATGCTTATTGAACCGGCTCGCCGCGGAGCTCCTTGACGCCTGCAAGTCGGAATACGTGATTGGGGATGGCACCGACGTTGTGGTCCGCAAGGTCGATCCCGAATTTCTGGGACCTGTCATCACAACATTAAAATCCTTTCTGCCGGCAGCCATCAGGAGACCAGCGCATAGGCCGAGGGGCGCTCCCGTCGACGGCGCGATTCTGCGTACTTATCGACGCAGGGCGAACCTGACCCTCCAACGTGTCTCCGAGTTGTCTGGAGTTTCCCTGGAAAGCCTGAAGCGCTACGAGCGTTCCGGACGGGCGAGCCCTGTTCATTTGGGATGGCTGGCGTTGACGCTGAGTGAATCGCTCAATATGAAAATATCTATCGCGATGCTCCTCAAAGACTAATTGCGGTCTTTCTGACCTGTTGCGGATTAGTATTAGAGCGTAAGGTCGTTGGTGAGGGCGGTCTTACGCATGCAAAAACGTGAATCAGCCAGCGAACTAACCAAGCGGCGCTACGGCTCCGAAGTGGTCGTTGAACAAATCACCGGGTTTAGCCGGAAAACGCTTCAAAGAGACAGACTACTCGGGCGAGACCGTTTTCCGTGGTACAAAGTCGGCGGCAAAGTCCTGTACGATCTGGCGGAGGTTGAGGCTACCATCCGAGCTAGCCGCGGGGGAAACGCCGCGTGAAAGCATCGGAGCGCACGCGTGTGCATTTAGGGGCGCGGAACGCGGGATGATTGTTCCGGCCGAGGGCGCAACGTGTGCGGCAGGCGACGGGCGCCTCTCCGAAGCGGACCGCGCGGCGCTTGCGGCGCGATGGATCTCGCCTGAGATACAAGATTCGGCGGGACTGTATCGCGTCACATCGAGCGAAGGCGCCGCAATCATCGGCCAGGAAGGCAGGGAGGGACGCGAGTGGAAGGCCGGCCCTGATTACAGCGGCATCGCAATTCCCTATCGCTGGCCAGGCGAAAACCACGTCCGCCTGGTCCGCATCCGCCGCGATCATCCGGACCTGGAAGAGAAACTCGGCCAGGTCCATCAGCGCCGCAAGTACATGGGGGCGCCTGGCTGCGGTAACAAACTTTATGTCGCGCCAGGGCTGGAAGCGCGGTTTCTGGATGACGTGGGAATGCCGCTCGTGATTGTCGAAGGCGAGTTCAAGACCCTGGCGCTGTGGCGTCTGGCCTGGCACGGCCTGGGCGACGTGGCCGAATCGCCGGCATTCGTGCCGCTGGGTTTGCAGGGCGTGTTTTCCTGGCGCGGCAAGGTGGGACGCGTCGAGGCGGAAGGGCCGGGGCAGTTTCAGGACGTCAAGGGGCCGGTGGCGGATCTTGGGCGCATCGCGTGGGGTGGGCGCAAGACGATCATTTTGTTAGACGTGAACGTGGATAGTAACGAGCAGGTAGGCGAGGCCCGGCGCCAACTCACCAGGGAGTTGGAATCGCGCGGCGCCGAAATCTCTTGGTTCAAGTGGCCGGCGGACGTGGGCGAAGAAATCAACGGCATCGATGATTTCCTGGCGCAGCGCGGACCGGAAGAAACCATCCGACAACTCGGCAAGGCCCGCAGAATCACACGCAAGCGCAAGATCGTCACGATTACGGAAGCTCTCGCGGGCGAAGAATGGCGAAATGGCCTTGTGACGGCTGGCAACGGTGGTATCAAGTCCATCGTGGCGAACGCTATAACCTTCCTGGTCCATCACCCGGACCTGCAGGGCCTATTGAGCTACGACGAATTTGCGGTACGCACTATGGCGCTGGCTGGCACGCCGTGGAATCCGCAATCGCGCGAATGGGGTGAAACGGACGATACCGGCTTGGCAGAGTGGCTACAGCACCACGACTGCCACGTTGGCAAAGCGACGTGTGCTGAGGCGGTAGCACTGGTCTCGCGGCGCCATTCATTCCATCCGGTACGCGAGTATCTAAGCAAGTTGGCGTGGGATGGGCGCGAGCGCATCGACACCTGGCTTCGCGACTTTGTCGGTGTCGAAGACTCGAAATATTCGCGCGCCGTGGGCTCACGCTGGCTCATTTCTGCGGTGGCGCGCGTGATGGAGCCAGGATGTCAAGCTGATCACTGCCTGATCCTACAAGGCCCGCAAGGGCGCCGAAAATCGACTTTACTGCGCGTACTCGCCGGCGAGTGGTTCACGGACCAGGTTGGCGACCTGGCGAACAAAGACAGCGCACAGCAGATCCACGGCGTGTGGATCGTCGAATTTGCAGAGCTGGAGCAACTACTCGGCCTCCGCGCGGAGACGGCGGTGGTGAAGGCCTTTATCACGCGCCGCGTGGATCGTTTCCGGCCACCGTACGACCGGAGGCCCGCAGACTTCCCACGGCAATGCGTGTTTGCCGGCACTGTGAACCTGGAGCAGTTCTACCGCGACGATAGCGGGTCGCGGCGTTTCTGGGCCGTCGAGTGCGGGTCTATCGACATCGCGGCGCTGGAACGGGATCGTGACCAGCTCTGGGTCGAGGCGCGCGTACGCTACGAACGGCGGGATCCCTGGCACCTGGACACGGCCGAGCTGGTCGACGTGGCGGCCGAAGAGCAGGATCTACGCTTCGAAGGCGACCCGTGGGATGCCGTCGTATGGGACTGGGTGGAGGGCGCGCGGCTGGCCTTCGCACAGCAAGGCCATCCGGTCGACGCGTTCTTTGTCACGATTGACGAACTCCTCGGTAAGGCGCTGAAGAAACCGGATGCGGCTTGGACGGAGCAAGACAAGCGGCGGATCGGCCGGATCATGCGGCGACATGGTTTGGTCTATCACCAGGAGAGCGAGAGGGATGCGGAGGACGCAGTGGTGCGAGAGCCTAATGGACGCGTGCGGCGACGGCGGGTATATCGCTGGCCTTTGGACGTGAGTCAGGGAGGTGAGTCAGGACCTTTATCAACGTGAGTCATGAGTCAGTTCTGACTCGTGACTCATGTTGGCAGTAGCGACGTGAGTCAGTGGATCTTGTTGAAAATATTGGTACTTCACACTTGACTCACCTGACTCACGTCCTTTATAGAGTTTTGAGGATATAAGGTTTTACGTGATAAACACTAAATTGCAGGCCTATACGCGCGCGCGATGAGTCAGGTGAGTCAGCGGCTTTGGGTCCCTTCCTGGAGGCCTCAAACCGAGCGGCTAAGTTGGTTGCACGTGTGAGCATCTGAGTGGGGTTTTGTGGAGTAGCCAGGTGGGGTGTGGTGGAGAGGTAGCCGAGTAGCCGATTATGGGGATGGGCGTTCGAGAATACGCGCGGCATCGGAAGGCCCGAGGCTTGTCCGGAGGGACGCACCGCGCGGTGCAGAAGGCGCTCGCACAGGGCCGAATCGTGCCCGGGCCTGGCGGTCAAATCGACGCTGCGGACGCGGATTTGCGCTGGGCGGGAACAACGGACCAGGCCCTTCAGCGTGGGGTTGTGGCAGAGATGCCGGCGCCGCCCGCAGTCTGCGCGCCGGTCTTGCCGATTCTGGATGGAGTAGTCGAGGCAGCGCCCGCGGCGCTCGCGCGGCGCGTCGAATGGGAAACGCCTTTCGGACCGATGCCGGAGCGTCCGGCGGCTAACGGCGCACCGGTGGCGAACGTAGTGGACTTGGGGTTGTATCAGAGATCGAAGGCGCAGCGGGAGTATGCAGAAGCGGCCATGGCGCTTGATGAACTTGCCCGGCGGCGCGCGCAGTTGATCGATGCCGGCGACGCGCGGAAGGCCTTCGCCGCCATGGGCCGGATGTACGCGCAAGGGCGGGAGTCGGTACCGCTCGGCCTGGCGCCGCAGTTGGTCGGGTTGACCGACCTGGGGACGATCGAAAACCGCATACGCGCAGCGCTGCGAGATGTGGACCAGAGGATTTCAACTCAGATTTTGAGCGAATTTGCCGAGATAGTTGGAGCGCCGAAAACAGAAGAGGGGAAATAAACGATGGATACCAAAAACGAGCTTAAAGAACAACATAACGAGCAGGATTGGAGTGAGCTCTGTCAAATCACGGACGGGCTTGCTCTGGAGTTCGGCGGCCGGTCGGCCGCGTTCCAGGAAGCGGTGCGGAGAGCTCCGCATCTGAATGCTGCGCCTCCGGGACGCGTGGACGTGCAGAGGATCATTGAGCGCCTCGGTTTGGGAGCGGAATCTGCCAGAGAGACCGCGTCGGGCGACAACGGATGGGGCGGAGTGCTCGCCAAACTCAACCGCAGATGAGCGCCCCGGTTCCTGCACACGCGTGCGCCTGGAAGAAACCGCAGAGCGGCACGCTCAACAGCGAAGGCGTGGGCGAGTGCGTGACCGCGATTCTGGTACGCAATCGGCGGAGCTGGGACGCGGTGATTGTGGGCTGTCTCTGTGGCAGGGCGCATCGGTTTGTGTACTCAGGACCAGGCTGCGGAGACTGTCCCCCCGTCGATAAGATTGTCCCTTGTTGCGGAACCGAGCGGGGGCCCTACGTGATTGACCGGTTGGTGATTTTGCCCCCAGGGATGCAGTTGATGGTGAATCGCAGCATCAGAGCTGGATTCCCTTTTCCGTGGCCGCGGTTCGCGGCAACGGGCGAATGGCGCCCCGTAGGAAAGGCGTCGCCATGTATTTGAGTTTGAGCGAAATCCCAGTCGACCCTGTTTTTGCCTTTTCCCCAGGGCCGGAGCGTTTCGGGGGCGGCTCTCAACCTGGCCGGCCACATCCGGTACCAGCCTGGGCGTGCCAAATCGGGCGCGGCGGGGGCTGGGGGCCAGGCTCACGCCGACGTTATTTCACAAGGAGGGAATTTTTCGATGCGGGACTTTTTCGGATGGATTCGGCGCGGGCTGGTGGGGATCACTCTTCACGGCCCAATCTGGATAACCGTAAATCTTTTTCAGACGCGCGCCGGGAAAACCGTCGCGGACCGGGTTCGACCGCAGCCTCTGATAGCTGCAAACCAGGCGCCGTCGCGACCACCTGTCAGGATCGTGCTCGCTTCTGCGAGGCGCGATCGGATGCTGCCGTCAGTCAGCATCGGTATGGACCCGGCCAACAGGGAGGCCGCCGCCGGTTGGGCCGTGGTGTTGGACAAACTTAACAAGGAGAAAAGAACGTGAGTAATCCACAGATCGATCAAAAAATTTGTCAGATCATTTTGGACCAGCAACTTCGGGGCGGCGATGACCTGCCTCCCGGTAGCGTGCTTCCCGATTTTTGGGCGGATGTCGGGCCATCCGGGACGTTGATACATGGAGGTACGGTGGAGCAGCGACACCTGGACGCGGTTCAGCTGTTTCTGGCGAACTGCGGGGTTCGGTCCATCGCTGGGGCGAACTTTCTGATTCAGCCAGGCGCCTAAAATGACCTCTCGAAGACGGCCGCCGCGCTGGTAGGCGGCGGCGCGTTGCCTTCGCGCCAGGCGACTTGTGTACTACTCAAGTCGCCGGGCGAAGGGTGTTAGGACAAACTCAAACAGGGGAAAAGGAGAAGATCATGTTGTTTTCGAAAACGATCAAGATGCGGGCGCTTTCGGGTGCCGAGCGCACACTTGGGACGTGGAACAAGAGCATGGCCACCATTGCGGCGGGAGAACAGAAGCTCCTGAAGCTCATCCAGCATCGCGTTACCGCCGAACGTGCCGCGGTGGCTGCTGAGACGGACGCGGCGCTCAGCGAACAAACAGAGGCGAGTACCGAACATCAGCGCGTTATTGAAGCGCTGTGCGCAATTGACCGGCAGGCAAGCGTATTGGCCGGGTTGCGCTCTCGCGCCGCAGCGCAGTCCAGGGACTTGGAGAGCCAGGCCCGCGCGATCCATGCAGAGTTACCCGAATTCGTGGCCGCGTTGAAAGCTGATTTCGCCGGGGAATGGCAGAAGGGACTGGTGGCCTTCGAAGCGCTACTCGGCAAGCGCGCGGCGCTCGAGGGGTTTATCGGGAAACTCGATTTGCCAGTGCCCCACCCTGCGTCTGGGGACGTTGGCGATGTGGCCGCGGGGTGCGCACCCTGGCGGTGTCTCGATGCGCTTCAGAATGCCTTGGAGGTGGTTGCCGGATGGAGTCGGAGCGTAGTCGCGCCGTCCGTTGACGCCATGATGGACGGCGGCGGCCGACATTTCGACGAGCGGGCCGTCTATGTTTTGACCCGCAACCACGATAATTGGCCGGTCGGTACGATGGTCATGGAGGCGTCCTTCGTACCCGGGCTCCTTGAGCACCTGTGCCGCATCGGATACGCCGTAACACTTGCTTCGCAGGAATGGGAGGCCACTCTCGAACCCGGCCGGCAGGCGGCGTATGCCCTTGAGAGCACGGCCAGGGAAGAGTCCGGCCGTGTCTCAACTGCGCGGCTCGAAAGATATGCCAGAGAGCAGGCGGCCGCGGTCCCGCTCGCACTACAACGGCCGAGTGTCGAAGAAACCGACCCGGACTACCAGCGTAAACGCGAGCTGGCCGAGGGGCGTAGGTCACAGCAGATTGAGAATCCGCCCCATGTCGGGACGGTAAGTTAGCGCCGAAATTCCAAAGGGGGAGAAAAAAGCGATGCCAGTGACAAATTTTCAATCCGTGATTTCGGCTCAAACGGTAGGAACTGCCGACGTGCAGGCGCTCGCTGCATCGTTCGACAAGCTGAGTGGCTCAATCGATGGAGCCACCCAGAAGGCAAACAAGGTTAACGAGCATCCTGGCTTCAATGCCTTCGCGGAGAAGGTGAGGCAGGGGCTGGAAAACCCGCTGGGCGCGGCTGGCCAGATGGCCGAATCGTTTCTGGTGAAGCTTGGCCCCGTAGGCGCTGGCGTAACCGGGATTGCCAGTACTCTCATCGCGGCGGGCGCCGCGAGCGTGTCCTTTATGGGGCAACTGGGTGCCCTGGGTCATGGGATCGAGGCTACCGGCGTACGCATGGGATTGACGAACCGGGAGGTTCAACAATTCAGTTTTGCTATGAAGTATGCCGGCGGGGACATGGGTAGCCTCGAGGCCGTGATGCGCAAACTGTCGGCGGAAATCGACGGCGGCGGTACGAAGTTGCGCGCGATTGGAGTCAACTTTCAGGACGTTTCTACGGGGAAAATTCGCCCGATGTCTGACATCATCTTGCAGCTTTCGGAGAGGTGGAAGAGTATGTCCATCGCCGACACTGCAAAGCGCGACACAGAAGCGGTATCCTTGCTCGGCCGTGGCGCGCTCGGGGCACTACCCGAGATCATGGAGTTGGCGGAAGGCCTATTAAAGGTCAAGGGGCGCGTGCTGGATGAGGGCGACCTGGCCGGATTTAAGCAGATGCACCACCAGGTTGCGGAGATTGATCGTGACTGGGACTTTCTGGTCACGAAATTAAAACAGGGGGTTGTAATTCCGTTCCGGTTGATGTTTCCGGGGGATTCGCCGGACCCGAAGGGCAAGTTTGGATCGGGCAACTTCCCCCTGGACTTCGACAATAGCGACGGCACCAACGGCATGAGTCCGGAGTTCCGGGCGAAGTACCTTGCATGGAAAGCAAAAAGCACTGCAGGACCAACGCCGGAGCAGCTGGCGTCAATTGGGCGCAGTGACTTTGCAATTGACGCGCTCCTTAAGGGTGATCCATCGAGACAATTGGCAGATGCGAAGAAGAAACTGGAGGCGCTCGGCGACAAGATTCCGCGCGGCGTGACAGAGGAAGCGAGTAAGTCCGCTCGCGACGACTATGCTCAGCAGGCCGCCGTGGTTAAGGGGATCGAGGCGCGCATCGCCGCCAACAAAACTCTGTCCAAAAGCATCGATGACGTAATCAAGTCCATCGAAGCGCAAACGAAAGCGGATGACGATTACACCGCCAAGCTACTCAAGGGCGGCCGTCTGCTCTACTTGAACGCCAACGGGGGCGCTGGGGTTTCCAATCTGTCATCACTGGGCGATCCCCTCGGCGCGAGCATGAAGGACTTCGCCGATTCGCAGTTTTTCCAGGCCATTGGCGGCATGTTCGGCAATCGCGGGATGACGCCGCCCACGCGCCTACAAAAGGACCAGAGCACCCTGGACTGGTGGGAGCAGATGAAAGCGGAGCGCGCAGAGCAAGGCAAACTAGCCGAGCGCGACACCGCAGACAATGAACGGCGTGGCTTATCTCTGTACGGAGCGAAAGCATCCCTCGGCGGCGTCTCTGAAATCGATCAGATCAACGGGCTGGAGGCCCTGCGCAAGAAGTACGCCGATGACCGTTACGAAGCGCTGATGATGCAGGGCAAGGAAGAGGAAGCCATCGACCAGCAGCACCAGAAGTACCTGGATGCCGAGATCGAGCGCCAGCAGGCCCTCCTACAGTTCGCCCAGCGCCAGAAGGAAGAGTTCCAAAGCCTCGCGGTAGGCTTCCTTGATGCTGGCCGTTCGGGCGGCGGAGCTGGTCTTCAGAGATTCATGATGGGTCAGCTCAACAGGCTGGAAGATACGGCCGTGAGCCATTTGTCTGGCGCCGTGTGGGGGGGCCCCACTAAGGGCACAGGAATATCGGGGCCGCTCTCTAAAATCATTCCGGCTGGCGGTCCACTGGATAAGCTGTTTGGGCTGGGCGTCGCCGGGGGAGATCCGCTGAAGTCGGCCGGGGTAACGCTGATCCAGGCTGGGCGCGACCTGAGCGCGGCGGCCAGGGCTCTGGCTGCGTCGCGTAGTGGCGGCGGCATCGGTGGAGGAAGAGTCACCGGCACCGGCGGCGGCGTAGGCTACCCGTCCAACGATCCCTACGGCTGGATGAGCGGCACAAGCGGCCCTTCGGACTACGATCCAGCCAACCCGGATGCGATCACGCCGGAAGGCGCGGCCTGGGGTGACAACTTTTGGGCCAGTAATCCGACCGGCGGTGGCATGTCCAGCCTCGCCAAGTACGCGGGCATCGGCGGCACGTTGGCGGCCGGCGGCTTCGGGCTTTATTCGGGCATCAAGGCCGGGGGAACTCAGGGCGACCTGACGGCGGTGGGCAGCGGATTGGGGATGGCGGGCGGAATCGTTTCAATGCTGATCCCAAAGCTGGCCTCGACCCTTGGACCTATTGGGATGGCGCTTGGCATGGGCCTCGGCCTGGTGAGCACGCTGCTGGGCGACCCGAAACAGAACCGCGCCAAGAGCTTGTCCACCCAGGCGCAGGAGCGCCAGTTCACCATGCCCACCGGCGCGGACTACGAACTCTCTTCCAGCGGAGGATACGAAGACTACAACTACCGGGGCCAATCGAGAAGCACGGTGGTGTACCAGATCTATGCGATGGACAGCAAGAGCTTCAACGATTACCTGATTGCGAATCCCGCCGCGTTGAGTAACGGCATGACCTCAGCGATTGCGGGCGGCAACGCGGATGACGTGGTGACCTCCATCGCCGCGAGGGTGAACCCGTGAGCACCTTCGCGCGGGGTCTGACGGTGGAGGCGGCGGACGGCGAGGCCTTTCGTCGCGCGTTCGTGCGGCTCATCGGGAGCATCGATGATCTGCACTGGAGGATCCGACTAACGGTTGCGGTTGCGACGTGGATGCCCTGCCTGCTGGCTGGGATCGATATTTGGAACGTCGATCTAGTACTGGCCGGCGTGATGCTTCGGGTAGTCCTGCAGCACATGTACGCGGGGCGCCCGCTGGTGTTGCCGCTGGTAGTGCTCGACGCATACGCGGCCGCCGGCGAGAAGCTCGAAACTCCGCTCGCGGAGTGCGCAGAGTGCGGGTATGCTTTGCCGCGATCGTTCGCTGCCTGTCCGCTTTGCGGCGGATTTGTGGGCGTGGGTGCGTACGCCAGTCGGCGTGCCCGGCGTGCTGCCTGTAACTGATCGCGCATGCGTGTGCAGCCATCGCAGCCGAAGCGATGGATACCTTCAGGGCAGAGGCGAAGGAGCGGCAGAGGGAACACGGCGGCACGGCTCCGGGCAGACCTCAAGCAAAAACACTCATGTTGGAATCTACAGGAGTGATACCTGCTCCTTCCAATCAGGTAAAGGGAGCCGTGAGGGACATCGCGGCAAAGGCGCTGGGGGTTTCGGGGTACGATGTTGGGCACGCGGCGCGGCGCGGGGCGTTGAGACGCCCCGCCCTGGCAGCAGATTAGGCACTCCGGCGTCTGCCCTTGACCTCGATAAGGCGAGTCTGCTGGGTGTGCACTTGTTCCAGCGCTGATTGCGGGATGCGAAGTAGCACATGCGGCTGGTGCTTGCGCTGATTCTTCAGCAGCCGCGGCATGGAGATCTTCAGCACGCCGGGCGCGTCTTCGAACAGGCGGCGGACGGTGTCGGCCGACACGCCCTACATCGCGGCGATTTCCTGTGGGCTGTAATGCCTCTCGGTCGCCGTGTTCTCAAGCATTGGCTTTCCCTCGCAAACTGCGCAGCAGGGCGTTCAGTTGGGGAGTGGGCTTAATGTCGAACTGCGACATTCCTGATTTCTGTTCAGACTTCCAATCCGCTTTGATGGCGCTGCCCACAATCGACTTGAACAACGGTTCGGTCATCCGGAGCACTTCATCGTCCGGTGCTTTGTCGCGTCTCATCCGGAGGATGAGGCGGGCCAGCGCGGGTATCTCACCTTTTTCAAGGGAGAGGTCCGATAGCGCGGCTTCAAAAACTCTGTTGAAGATGCTCGGATCTGGTGGACGTGCGGCGGCCCTTGCAGACAGGCAACCGCGTATCTGGGCGAGGTGCTGCTTTAGCGCGATGAACTCCGCGCGGCTGAGTTCGATGTCCTGGTCGCGCTCGCCGGTTCCAAAATTATCCATTACCAGGGCATATTTGGTATATTCCGGTGTTTCAGTCACCCAGTTCGGCACGGCGGCCGGCTGGATCGCGGGCGCCGGTACGGGGGGAGGTGTGCGCGACACCTGGGTCAGAATTTGCCGTCCGCGCTCGAACAACTCAGCGGCGTTGCTTTTGGCTTTGGGCTGCGTCTTCTTCATTTGGAATTTCCTTTCGTGAGCAATGCTCTGCGCTTAGCATAAATGCTGAGTGCTTAGCATGTCAATAGGCACTTGCATTTATTTTGCTGAGCGGTTAGCATGATACTGATGGCAAAGAGAAAAAATCCGGCCGCGGTGGCGCTCGGCAAGCGCGGCGCTAAGGCCCGACTCACCAAAATGACACCAGAGCAGCGAACGGAAGTAGCGCAGAAGGCGGCGGCTGCCCGGTGGAAGGACAAGCCCGCGGCGAAGAAGCGTCCGAAGGAGAAGTGATGTCCCTATTCAAACCCACGTACACCGACAAGAAGACCGGCCACCAGAAGAAATCTTCCGTTTGGTGGTTCAAGTTTGTCTATGCTGGTAAGCCTATCCGCGAATCTGCTCAGACGACGCGAAAGACCGTTGCGGGGGAAGCCGAGAAGCGGCGCCGCCTGGAGTTGGAGAAGGCCAACGCCGGCATGCCGTCTGAGAAGCGAGAGAAGCGCATCCGATCGGTGGCAGACGTGGTGAAGCCATACATCGAGCGGTACGAGCAGGATCACCGCGGCCGGCCGAAGTCCATCCTGTTCGCGAAAGGGCGCCTCGCGCATGTGATGCGCCTGCTCGGAAAGACCCTGCTCTCTGACCTCACCGAGGATGTAATCCGCGGGTACATCACGACGCGCATCGGCGAGGAAATGAGCGGCCGCACGGTCAACATGGAAGTGGGCGAGCTCTCGCGCGCCATCGGCAAGCCTTGGTCTATCCTCTGGCCGAAGGTCCGGAAGCAGGAGGAACGTAAGGATGTGGGCCGTGCGCTATCGCCTGAAGAGGAAGCGCTTCTGCTCGAATCGGCGCGAAAAAGGGGGCGGTGGCACACGGCGGCCGTCATCATTCGCGCCCTGCTACTGACCGGGATGCGGAGCGGCGAGTTGACCGGCGCGGCCTGGGGCCAGGTGGCCTTCGATCAACGTGTGCTCACCGTGGGCAGGGCGAAGACTTCATCCGGCACGGGGCGCATGATCCCGATGAACAACGACCTCTTCGTGTTGCTCTCTGCTCACGCCGCGTGGTTCACGGAGAAGTTTGGCGCCGCGCGCCCGGAGCACTACCTGTTCCCGTTTGGCTCAGTGCCCAACGACCCCACGCGCCCGACTACGACGCTAAAGACGGCCTGGGACAGCATCCGGAAGGACTCCGGGGTGTCATGCCGCCTGCACGACTTGAGGCACACCGCGGCAACGAAAATGGCTGAGGCTGGCGTTCCTGAAAGCACCATGCTCGCGCTGATGGGACACATGAGCCGAGCCATGCTGGAACGGTACTCGCATATCCGGATGGCGGCGAAGCGGGAAGCGGTTGAATCGCTCGCGACTACGAAGCCCGCGGCGGCAAAGTCAAACGGGGTAGTACAAGAATCGGTACAAGTCGAGCAATCCGCCAAAGTCAACTAGCCCGTAAGCTATTGAAAAGATGGTGCGCCCGGAGAGATTCGAACTCCCGACCTACTGATTCGAAGTCAGCCACTCTATCCAACTGAGCTACGGGCGCACGCCAGTATTGAGTTTAGCAGGAAGTCATGCTTCCGCCACGACCGGATTGACGAGGCGGCCGATGCCTTCCACCTCGACGGTGACTTCATCGCCGGGCATCAGCCAGCGGGGCGGTTTGCGGGCGAAACCGACTCCGGCCGGGGTTCCGGTGGAAATGATATCACCCGGCGCGAGGGTCATCACGCTGGAGAGGAAGGCGATGAGTTGGGGCACGCCGAAGATCAGGTTGGAGGTGTTGGAACTCTGCATGATCTCGCCGTTGAGGGTGAGCGAAATGGCGAGCTTGTGGGGATCTTCGATCTCGTCGGCGGTGACGATGACCGGGCCCATGGGGGCAAACGTGTCGAAGGTTTTGCCCATGGTCCACTGGCTGGTGGCCATCTGGAAATCGCGCGCGCTGATGTCGTTGACGATGGTGTATCCGAAGACGTGCTCGCGCCAGCGGGCTTCGGGGATGTGGCGCCCGCCCTTGCCGATGACCACGGCGAACTCCGCCTCGTAATCGGGCTTGACGGAGTTCTTGGGCAGCACGATGGGGTGGCGATGTCCGGTGACGGTGTTGGCGAATTTGGCGAAGACAGTGGGCACTTCGGGAATCGCCATCCTGGCTTCGGCGGCGTGGTCGCGGTAGTTGAGGCCGATGCAGATAATCTTGGGAGGCTTGGGGATGGGGGCGCGCAAGGGGGTTTTGAAGGGGTCGCGGCGCTCGCTGTGGGGCTGGCTGTAGAGCCACCGCGAGACGCGATCCAAGGCGTCGGCGCCGCCTGCCACCACAGAGAGAAGATCGTCAAAACCGGCGCCCTTCAGGCCGATCAGGTCACCGTCGTAGAGCACGCCCGGCTCGTCCCAGCCTTCGCGTTGCAGAGTAAGGAATTGCACGTGAATTCTCCGTGTCATTGCCGCCCGGCGACCGTGTTGGCAGGCGGACCGCCTGCCCCACAATGCGTGCGCGTTGTATATTTGAGTCTAACTCCGATGAATGCACTGGAGCAGTTTTCGCTGAAGAATCGCGTGGCGGTGGTGCTGGGTGGGACGAGCGGAATCGGCCTGGCGATCGCCCGCGGATTTGCCGAGGCCGGGGCGATCACGATTGCCAGCAGCCGCGACCGGGCCAAAGTGGAGTCCACGGCGGTGGAACTGGAAGCGCTGGGGGCGCGCACTCTGCGAGCGACCAGCGACGTGCAGAATCGCGCCAGCCTGCAACATCTTTGCGATGAAGTGGTGCTGGCGTACGGGCAGGTGGACGTGCTGATGGTCACCTCCGGCGCGACGAAGAAGATGCCTTTCGTGGACTTGCCCGAGGAAGAGTGGAACAAGGTGATCGACATCAACCTGAGCGGCACCTACCGCGCCAACCAGATTTTCGGACGGCAGATGCTAAAGCAGCAGCGAGGGTCGATTATCAACACGTGCTCCCTGACGACGTTTGTCAGTTTCGCCGAGGTTGCGGTCTATGCGGCCAGCAAGGCGGGGGTGCACATGCTGACCAAGAGCCTGGCCTGCGAATGGGCGACGCACGGGGTCCGCGTGAACGCGATCGCGCCCGGGGTGTTCCGGACGCCGCTGAACGCCAAGGCGCTGGAGATCCCGACGCGCATCTCCTCGATCATCGGGCGCACGCCCATGGGGCGGGTGGGCCAGGTGGACGAACTGGTGGGGTGCGCGATCTTCCTGGCAAGCGACGCTTCCTCGTTCGTGACCGGCCAGACCATTCCGGTAGATGGCGGGTTCCTGGCGAAGGGGATTTAACGGGCCGCGCGGGACACGCGCCACCGGACACAATTCAGGGTCACAGAAAAACTGGAAAAAACCACAGACCCTTGTCACCGGGCGCCGGAAGGCGCATAATTTATCCGGATTAGTCTCCCCAGTCCGCCGGCCCCAGGGCGGCGGAGTGGGACAGTTTGAGAGTTTCAGATTCCGAACATGTACTTTAGGGGTGTCAATGCGAAACATCCGATTCCTTGTATTGATAGCTGTCTGCGTTGTGACGAACCTCATCGCGCAGACCGATCGCGGCGTCATCACCGGCACGGTGAAAGACGTGAGCGGGGCGGTCGTGCCCGGTGCGCAGGTCTCGGCGCTTCAGACCAGCACCAACGCTAGCTTTAAGACGAAGACGACCACCTCGGGAGATTTCACCGTGCCGTCGCTGCCGGTGGGTTCGTACCAGGTCCGGGTCGAAAACACAGGTTTCAAAACGTTTCTCGCCAACAAGGTAGAGGTAGGAGCCGGAGCGACCGTGTCGCTGGACGTGACCATGGAGTTGGGCACGACGCAACAGACGGTGGAGGTGTCCGCCGCCGGGCAGATGTTGCAGACCGAGGCGGGCAGGGTGGCCACGGAGGTGTCCAGCCGGTTGGTGGACGAATTGCCGGTAGTGGTCAACGGGGCGGTACGCAGCCCGTTCGACCTGTCCGCCAGCGCGGCGGAAGTGAACTCCACGGGCCAATACAGGGTGGGCGGAGGCCGGGGCGGCGCCTATGGGATGACGCTCGACGGCTCTTCCATCACGACCGCAGGCCAGTTGGATTCCAACGGAGTCACGTGGACGCAGATCAACACTCCCTCGGTGGACGCTCTCACCGAATTCAGCGTGACCTCGGGCGGCTTCAAAGCCGATATGGGCCACGCTTCCGGAGGCTCGATGAGTTTCGTGTCCAAGAGCGGGACCAACCAGTTTCATGGGGACATTTACGAGTTCCTGCGCAACCAGGATCTGGACGCCAAGGGCTTCTACGGAGCCACCAAGCCGGTATACAAGCAGAACGACTTTGGTGTTACGGCGGGCGGACCGGTGCGCATTCCCAAGCTGTACAACGGCAAGGACAAGACGTTCTTCTTCGTGTCCTACGAGGGTTTCCGCAACCGCATCGGGGCCACGCCATCGCCCTACAGCGTTCCGCCGACGGAGTTCTACACAGGCGACCTGCACAACTACGTGGATGCCAGCGGGAAGATGTACCAGATCTACGATCCGGCCTCGCAGACGTATACCAACGGCACCTACAGCAGGCTCCCGTTCCCCAACAACCAGATTCCGCAATCGCGGATCGATCCGGTGGCGAAATCGATCATCGGGTACGTACAGCCGTTGCTGGCGCCCAACGTTCCGGGGCTGGTGGCGGGCACTTCCGCCTACGTCCGCAACAACTACATTTCCGCCGGCAGCAGCATATCGCCGAACAACAAGTTCAGCATCAAGGGCGACCAGATGCTGACCGCGAAGCAGAGGATCTCGTTCTTCTTCGAGCGCACCAGGGAGAAGGACCTGTTTGGCCCCACGGGCGCTCCGGGCCTGCCCGCGCCCCTGTCCGGCAGCCCCGGGTACAACCAGTCGGACGTTTACCGCCTGAGCCACGACTACACGATCACGCCGACCCTGGTAAACCGCTTCTACGCGGGCGGCAACAACTGGGAGCAGAACCACGGGTCGTTCGCGACCTTCAGCGGGGCGCCTCAGTCTCAGGGACTGCAGACCGTCTCCACCGGCTGGAAAGAGAAGGGGATTTGCATTCCAAACTATCCCGATTGCAACCTCGATTTTCCGCAGGTCAATTGGTCCAACAGCGAGTTTACCAACTGGGGCCAGCCCGCGCCCAACGGTTCGGACAACATCGTGGTGGAATTCCATGACGACCTGACCAAGAGCATGGGTCACCATACGTTCAAGGCGGGCTACTACTACAACAACACTCACTACAACGGCTTCGGACTGCAGAACATCGCGGGCAACGTGACCTTCCAGGCGCTGAATACGGGCGTCCCGCTGGTGACCAGCCAGGCCACCGGCGGCGGCAGCTCATTCGCCTCCTTCCTGTTGGGGCAGGTGTCGGGCTATTCTCTGGACACCACGCGATACCTGGCCACCATGTTCCGCACCAACCAGATGTATTTTCAGGACGACTGGCGGGTGACCTCGAAGCTCACGCTGAATTTGGGGCTGCGTTGGGAACTCAACCTGGCGCCAAGAGTGGGGCAGGACGAGATGAGCGATCTGAGCCCGAGCCTGCCCAATCCGGGCGCGGGCGGACTTCCGGGAGCGCTGATTTTCGCCGGCACGGGTCCCGGCAGGACGGGTCAGCACACCCTGGTGGATGGCTGGAACGGCTTTGGACCACGGCTGGGCTTCGCGTACGCCTTAAACAGCAAGACCGCGATACGGGGGGCCGCTTCGCGTAGCTACGGGCCGATCACTTATGTGGGCAGCTCATCGCACAACCTGGGAATCATCCAGCGCATCACGGTCAACGACCAGAGCCAAGGTTTGAGTCCGCTCTGGACGTTGCAGAATGGCGCGCCGGCATGGTCGCAGGTGCCCAATATCAATCCCTCGGTGGGCAACGGCTCCAACGTTCCGTATTACAACGGAAAGGCGGCCAGCACGCCATCGGGCGAAATGACGTACGCGTTCAACATCGAACGGCAGATTACGGCGAACTCGGCGGTGGAAGTCGGCTACCTGGGCACGCTGGCGTCACACATCCAGTCGACCCTGTTGGCTTACAACGAAATCTACTATCCCAACCTGCCGGCAAACCTCAGCCCGTTCACGGCCGCGGGCCGCACCCTGCTGAACTCGCAGGTGGGCTCGACGGCGGCCAACGCGGCGGGAATTAATCCGCCATGGTCCGGGTTCAACACCCTGTGGGGCACGGGGGCGACGGTGGCTCAATCGCTGCGTCCGTTCCCGCAGTATTCGACAGTGGATACGATCAACGGCCAGGGCGACCGCATCGGCCACTCCACCTATCACTCGATGCAGGTGAAATTCTCCCACCGGTACTCCAATGGCCTCACCGTGCAGGCTTCGTACGTGCTTTCCAAGTTACTCACCGACGCGGACAGCCAGGGGAACGGCCCGGAAGACCAATACGACCGGGCGCTGGAGAAGTCGATTGCCTCTTACGATCAGACCCACGTGGTCAAGATCAACTATGTGTACGAGCTGCCTTTCGGGAAGGGGAAGAAGTTCCTGAGCGGCAAGAGTCCGGCTTCGGCCGTCCTTGGCGGCTGGCGCTTCGCCGGGATTCAGAACTACTCCAGCGGCACGCCCATCGCGCTGGCAACCACCGTCAGCTTCCCCATCTTCAACGGAGTAAACCGGCCCACGGTGAGTACTTACAATGGCTGGGCGGGCACATACTCGGGAAAATTCGATCCTGGGGCCGACAGCTTCTTCCAGCCGGCTTCGTGGTTTGGCACGCAACCCACCACCTCCCTTGGCACCGCCACGCGGTACAACCCCAAAATACGCTATTTCCCGAACTACAACGAAAGCGCTTCCCTCTCGCGGAGCGTTTACCTAAAGGAGCAAGTGCATTTGGACTTCCGCTGGGAGACGTTCAACCTGCTCAACCGTGTGCAATTTGGCCCGTTGAGCAGCGCCACCACGCTGCAAAACGCCAACTTCGGCAACTGGCGCAGCCAGTCCAACTCGGGGCGGCGCATGCAGGTCTCTATGAAGCTCTACTGGTAGAACCCTACTGGTAATCCCAATGGTGGGCGGGGCAACTCCCGCCCGCCACTTCATTTCACCTAACCAGCGTCCACGCAGATTGACGAATTCACTTGCGCCCACGTGGCAATTCGAGGGTGGTGTGCCTGGCGGAAAGGGCGTGGCAGGGTAGCTGGAGTAACCTAGCATCCAGAGAGGAAAAACGGCAATGTTCAAACGGAATGGAAAAATGGGCCGGCGGGATCTGTTCAAGACTTCGGCTGGAATCATGGGTGGCGCGCTTCTGTCGCGGGAAGCCGCGGCCGAACAGTCGGTGCCAGGGAATGTCAACGCGAACTCGACCCCGTCGGCGCTCAAGATCACCGACATGCGGGTGATCGTGCTGCGGGGAGTGCCCTTCACGTCGCCGATCATCCGGATCGACACGAACCAGGGGGTTTACGGACTGGGCGAAGTCCGCGACGGCGCCAGCGCCACCTACGCGCTGTTTCTGAAGAGCCGCCTGTTGAACGAGAACCCGCTCAACATCACGTATCTCTTCGACAAGGTCAAACAGTTTGGGTTCCACGGGCGGCAGGCGGGGGGCGTGGTCGCGGTGGAAGAGGCTCTCTGGGATATCGCCGGCAAAGTGTACAACGTGCCCATCTACCAGATGTTGGGCGGCAAGTTTCGGGACCGAATCAGGATCTACGCCGACACCGACGAATCGGACGACCCGAAAGTCTTCGCACAGCGTCTGAAGGCCCGCAAGGAGGAAAAGGGCATCACCTGGCTGAAGATGGACGTGGGCATCAACCTGGTATCCAAGATTCCCGGCACGCTGACGGGGCCCTCGGAACTCACCGCGTGGGAGCGAAGAGCGCTGCCGCATCCCTTCGTGGCTCAAGAGGTGACCGAGAAGGGCATCGAGAAGCTCAGCGAATTTGTGCAGGCCGCGCGCGAGGCGGTCGGCATGGAGATTCCCTTGTCGATGGACCATTTGGGGCACCTTGGCGTGAACTCGATCATCCGGCTGGGGAAGGCTTACGAGAAGTTCAACCTTTCCTGGATGGAGGATGTGATTCCCTGGCAGTACACCGATATGTTGGCGCACATCACCGCCGAAAGCCCAACGCCCATCCTGACCGGCGAGGACATTTACCTGAAGGAGGGCTTCATCAACCTGTGCGAGAAGCACGCAGTAAGTAAGATCCATCCGGACATTTCCACGTCCGGCGGAATTCTGGAGACCCACAAGATTGGAGAAAGGGCCATGGAGTTGGGCGTGCCCATGGCAATGCACTATGCCGGCTCTCCGGTAGGCGCCATAGCCAGCGTGCACTGCGCCGCGGCCACCGCCAACTTCCTCGCCTGCGAGAACCACGCGATGGAAGTCCCCTTCTGGGGGGACCTGGTGGACGGCATCGAGAAACCGATCATCAACAAGGGATGGATCAAGGTTCCGGACAAACCCGGTCTCGGCATCACCTTGAACGAGGAAGAGGTGAAGAAGCATCTGATGCCCGGTACGGGATATTTCGAGCCGACACCGCAATGGGACCACGAGCGCTCCGGCGACTGGCTCTGGAGCTACATACAGGCCGAGAAATCGGGCCAGCGCGGTTAGCGGCGAGAGCCGTATCGCCCTCAGCGTCATTCGCACAACCGGCCCCGGTGACGGAGAACGGATCTGGGGATCCGCGTGGGCGGGGTAGACCCCGCCCACGCCTGGAGATTGGCCATTTGCGCCGCAATCTGGCGTCACAGGTTTCTCGCAGGCGGAACCGCCTGCGCCACCAAGTCGTGCCGCGTGCCTGCATTGGTGGGGCAGGCCTTCAGCCTGCCACTGGAGATTGGCCATTCGCGCCGCGAATCTGGCGCGGCAAGGTTCTCGCAGGCGGAACCGCCTGCGCCACCAAGTCGTGCCGTCCGCCTGCATGGGTGGGGCATGCTTCAGCTTGCCAAGCGCGGGCCGGGTAGACCCCGCCCGTGCACTACGCTGCATTCCGAACAGTATCCCATAGCAACACGATCGAGGAGACCATGACGAAGAATACGATCCACTCAACAGTATCGGCTGGCAGCGGCGTCCACGGACGGCGTTCCTTTTTTCAGAAAGCCGTCGGGGCGCTGGCCGCCGGATTCCTGGTTGACGAAACGCTGGAAGCGCTTCCGCAGAACACCAACACCAATTCGAAACCGAGCGATCTGAAGATCACCGACATGCGGGTGATGGTGATGCGGGGAGTACCGATGACGTCCCCCATCATCCGAATCGACACCAACCAGGGTATCTACGGGCTGGGCGAAGTGCGCGACGGCGCGAGCAAGAATTACGCGCTGGAGTTAAAGAGCCGGATCCTCGGTGAGAACCCGTGCAACGTCGACAGGCTTTTCCGCAAGATCAAACAGTTCGGTGGAAATGCGCGGCAGGGCGGCGGCGTCAGCGGCGTGGAAGTGGCGCTGTGGGACCTGGCGGGCAAGGCCTTTAACGTTCCCATTTACCAGATGCTGGGCGGCAAGTTCCGCGACAAGATCAGGATCTACTGCGACACCACGGAATCGCGCGACCCCAAGGTGTTTGGTGAGCGCCTGAAGGAGCGCAAGGCGCAGGGATTTACGTGGATGAAGATGGACCTGGGGATCAACCTGGTGACGGGGACGCCCGGAACGGTCACACGAGCCGAGGGGATTCAGCAGCAGTACGGCGGCCTCCCCATGGAACATATGTTCATGGCCACCGAGGTCACTGAGAAAGGCCTGGCCATGATGGCCGAGTACGTGGCGGCGGTCCGCGAGGTGGTGGGGATGGACATTCCAATTTCCGCCGATCATTTCGGTCCCTTGAGCGTCAACAGCTGCATCCGGCTGGGGAAGGCACTGACCAAGTACAACCTCTCGTGGCTGGAAGACATGATCCCATGGCAGGAGACGGAACTGCTGAAAAAGATTTCCGACGCGGTGGATATCCCCATCCTCACGGGTGAGGACATTTACCTGAAAGAGTCTTTCGAGGTGCTCTGCAAGAACCATGCCGTGGACATCATCCACCCGGACCCGCTGACCAGCGGCGGCATTCTGGAAACCAAGAAAATCGGCGACATGGCGCAGACCTATGGCGTTCCCATGGCGATTCACTGCGCGCATACGCCCATCGGGGCGCTGGCCTGCGCGCACGCGGCAGCGGCGACGGAGAACTTCCTGGTGATGGAGAATCACGCCGTGGACGTGCCCTATTGGAGCGACCTGGTGGACGGTGTCGACAAGCCGATCATCAACAAGGGCTATATCACGGTTTCGGACAAGCCGGGTCTGGGCATCACGCTCAACGAAGCGGCCTGCAAGCAGCATCTGGCCGAGCCCGGGTGGTTCGAACCGACCGACCAGTGGAACAGCGTCGGCCGGCCGAACGATCGCCTTTGGAGTTAGAAAGAAGGGGACAGGCCATCGCCTGTCCCACTTCGGTAGACTAGGGGGCATGGTGCGCACGCTTCTGGTTTTGGCTTGCCTGCTCCCCTTCCCGGTATCCGGCGGAACGGCCGCCGACATCGCGCGCGCGGTACGCGAGAACAGCTTCGACCGCGACGAGTGCTACCGGGTGCGCGACCTCACGTTAATTAAGGAAGACATCCGGGTCTACCTGACCGACGGGTACCTGATCTTCAGCAAACCGGTGGCCGGACGCAGGATGGCGGCGGTCTTTTCGGCCGACGTGGAAGGGGGCGACGGCGAGGTCATCCTGCTGCCGCCGGATCGCGCCGAGCGCCGTTCGCTGGCCGCTTTCATCGACGCGCCGAATCTGGATGAACACATTCGCGCGGCGGTGCTGCTCTTTACCGGCGACGCCTACGATCAGCTCAAAAGCCAGATGGCGAACAATCCGGCCAATCGCAAGGCCCCGGAGATGGCGCCGGTGCTTGACGAACAGTGGAGCCCCGTGCTGCGCAATCTGGGCACGAGCTATCAGGTGAGGCTGACGCTCGATCTGATGGGCGGGCGCCCGAACGCGAGCCGTCTCTTCGCCGGCATGTTCCGCAGCACCAAGCTGGGCAACTTCGACCTGGTGTACGACCCGGGCAACATGGAACAAATCATGGCCGGGCAGCTGGCCACGCGGGATAACCGCCTTTACTTCGACACCTGGACCAGCTTTCCGGCGCGGTCGTCGCGGCAGAACCCAACGCCGCTGGTGCGCGATCCGCAACTGGGCGATTACCGGATCGATGCCACGGTGGCGCCGGATCTCACTTTGAACGTGATCACCCGCGTCAAGGCGAGAGTGACCGCGGCGTCGGTCGCGGCGGTGCCGTTCGAGATTGCCGGCGAGATGCCGGTGACGGAGGTGCGCGTGGATGGCGTGGCGGCGGAAGTGCTGCAAGCCGAAAGCGTGCGGCTCAATCTGTCGCGCGGCGGCGACGGTTTGTTCCTGGTGGCGCCGGCGGAAGCGCTACATGCGGGGCGGGAGTACGAGTTCGAGTTTCACCATTCCGGCAAGGTGATTCACAATGCCGGCGACCATGTCTACTACGTCAGTTCGCGTGGCAACTGGTATCCCACTAACGGGCACCGCTTTTCCAACTTTGACCTGACATTCCACTTCCCGCGCGATCTGGATCTGGTGAGCGTGGGCGATATCGTGGAGGCGCGGGTGGAAGGCGACATGCGCGTGGTGCGGCGGCGCACCAGCGCGCCGGTGCGGATCGCGGGTTTCAACCTGGGAGATTACGTGCACGCAAAGGTGGAACGCGGAGGATACGTGGTGGACGTGTGCGCCAACCGCAAACTGGAAGCATCGCTACGGCCGCGCGCGCCTTCCTTGCCCCCACTGGTGATGACGCTCCCCGGCGGCGCCTCGCGCCGCAGGCCGGACGCGCTGGAGCCGCCCACGCCGTTGGAACACGTGCCCGACCCGATTGAGAACCTGCAAGCGCTGGCGGGCGAAGTGGCGTCTGCCATGGAGTTCATGGCCGCGCGGTTCGGGCCTCCGGCGACACCGCACCTGACGGTCTCGCCGATTCCGGGCGCCTTCGGACAGGGATTCCCGGGGCTGATCTATCTTTCCACCCTGGCGTACCTGGGGACCACTCCGCGCAACCGCGTCGCCGGCACCAGCCCTTCATCCGATATTTTTTTCCAGGACGTGCTGCAGGCGCACGAGGTGGCGCACCAATGGTGGGGCAACCGGGTCACGCCGGCCACCTACCGCGACAACTGGTTGATGGAGGCGCTGGCCAACTACTCGGCGCTGCTGTACCTGGAAAAGCGGCGCGGCGCCAGATCGATGGAGATCATGCTGGATACCTATCGCGACGCCCTGCTGGCGAAGAATGCCGCGGGCCAGGCGGTGGATTCCGCCGGCCCGATCGTATTGGGCACGCGCCTGGAAACCTCGCAGGAACCGCGGGCGTGGCGCTCCATCACCTACGGCAAGGGGAGTTGGATCATGCAGATGCTGCGCGGCCGGATGGGCGACCAGAAATTCCTGGCGCTGCTGGCTGAGATCAGCAAGCGCTACGACCGGAAGGATATCACCACCGAGGAGTTCCGCCTGCTGGCCGCCGAGTATCTGCCGCCGAAATCCGACGACCCGAAGCTGGAGAGCTTCTTCGAACAATGGGTCTACGGGACTGGCATCCCGGCCGTCAAGCTCAGTTCGTCGGTGAAGGGCGCGGCGCCGAACGTGAGACTGAGGGGCACGGTGACGCAATCCGGCGTGGACGGGGATTTCACGGCGTCGGTGCCGGTGGAGATCGTCATCGCCAAGGGGCGCACGGTGACGCAATGGGTACGGTCGGCCGACGTCCCGGTGACGTTCACGGTGGTTCTGAAGGCGGCACCGCTGAAGGTGACGCTGGATCCGCACTACGGGCTGCTGAGGAAGTGAGGTAGGACAGACGATCGTTTTGTGTCGTCTGTCAACCAACCGATTTCAGCGCGAGGGTTGACAGACCACAAAAGGCGATGGTCTGTCCTACATCCGGCTAGCGCTCCACGTACTCGAACACCTTGCCATCGACTTCCTCAATACGGACGAGGACCCGCTTGCGGATATCGAGCAGGGACAGGGGCACCTGAAATCGCGCCGCGATCATGCGGTCCGCCGACCCGTGCGAGCCAATGCGATCGCGCGTGATCAGGGTCGGGTTGAATTTCGGCCCGAGCACGGGCAGCCCTTCGAAGAGACGCTTGGCATCGACTTCACTGACCGACTGGCCGAGGTAGCTCTTGCCCTGGCTATCTGTCATCTCGACGGTCACTTCGCGCACTTCAAACAGGATGTCCGAAGGATTGGCGATGCGGAAATCGATGACGGCGATGGAGCTATCGTCATCGAGCGGCGCGGTCCGCACCTTCAGGATCTTGCCCGGAAGTTGCATCCGGTCGCCGCGCTGCATGATGAAGATGCCGCCCACGGCGAGAGCGATAATCGCGAGACCAATACCGAACGCCACCAGGAAGTTTTTCTGCATGTTCAGACCTCGCGCACAATCTTCATAATCTCGTCCATGGATTTGTGCGCCGCAGTAATCAGAGTGCCGTCGAAGAGATGGGTTTCGAGGCCGACCTTGCCCTCATAGCCATCGTTGTTCAACGCGGCGAAAATGGCGCGCCAATCTTCTTTCTCCGGACTCTCCGGCATCACGCCCTTGCCCTTGATCTGCAGGTTCAGCATACGCGCCTTGGGCAGGAAACTGTAGCCTTCGGGGTAGGCTTTTTCCTTGCCGTAGGCGTTGTGGGGATCCCAGTTGTAGCCCACCCGTGGGGAAGGAATCAGCTTCATGACGTCGGCGATTTCACTCGCGGTGGCGACGTTCTGCGAACCTTCGTTCTCCAGCAGCAGGTAGACTTTTTCCTGCTCCGCGATTTTGGACATCTCGCCCAGGGTGTCGGCGATGGCCTGGTAGACCGTGGTGGGGTCCGCCACCCGGGCGCCGGCAAAGACACGCACCTTATCGCAGCCCATGATCTGCGCGCAGCGGATGCCTTTCCGCAGGTCTTCCAGGCGCAGGTCCCATCGCGTCTTCTCGGCGGCAAGGCGTTTGTCGCGGGCTTCCGGCGTTTCGGCGCGGCGGCGCACGGGCTCGGTTCCCGGCCAGGTGAACTTGAGGAGGCTGGTATTGACGAAAGAAACCTTGAGTCCCTCTTTGGCGAAGAGATCGGCATCGGCCTTGATTTCGGCTTCGGGCAGAGTGAAATACTCCCGCTTGCCCGGCGGATTGCGGATCTCCACATTCTGCATCCCGTAGAAATGCGCGAACGCAATGGACTCCAGAGTGCTCAGGCCGATCTCATCGGTGATCGCGCTGATGCGCGATTTATCGATGTGGGTCCTGGCCGCCATCAAGGGGGGTGCGCTGGCGGTAAGTGCCGCGCCGGCCGCCAGAAGTTCTCGCCTGGTCATAAGATGATTGTAATGGATCGCATGGAGTGGACGAGCCCCAACGGCCGAAGGATCGTTTTAGTGGAAGGCGATATCACGCGGATCGCGGTGGACGCGATGGCCAACGCGGCTAATTCGGCGCTGGCCGGCGGCGGTGGCGTGGATGGCGCGATCCACCGCGCCGGGGGCCCCACGATCATGCGCGAACTCGACGCGATCCGTGCCGCGGCGGGCGGATGTCCCACCGGCAGCGCGGTGGCGACGGGCGCGGGCGAACTGCTGGCGCGGTACGTCTTCCACGCGGTGGGCCCCATCTATCGCGACGGCAGGCGCGGCGAGCCCGAGTTGCTGGCGGGGTGTTACCGAAAGTGCCTGGCGCTGGCGGACGAGCGCGCGGTGCGCACCATCAGCTTTCCGGCCATCAGCACGGGCGTGTACGGTTACCCACAGAAGGCAGCGGCGGAGATCGCCATCGGGGAAGTGCGGAGGCATCTGGAACGGCCGGACACGACGGTAGAGCAAGTGATCTTCGTGCTCTTCGGCAAAGGGGCGTACGAGGTCTACAGGGAGATCCTGGGGGAGTGACCGGGCGCGGCGTCCGAGCTTCGCTCGGATNNAGGCGGAGCCTTATGCCACTCTAACTGCGCAGCCGCAGCAGGAACCAGACCATACCGAAGACGAGCAATGCCGAGGCGGCGACCTGTACCGGGCGAAACGCCTTCGCCAGGCGGCCCACCCGCGAGAGCAGGAGGGCGAGCACGGCGACGGCCGACGCCTCGGCAAGCCCCGCTCCCACGAGGACCAGCGCGGGAGAGTATCCCGTGGTCTGCACGAAGAGATGGAAGTAGAGGCCGTGCAGCGCGCCCAGCACGCCCGCCACCAGCCAGCGGGCGCCGGCCTGGGGGAGCAGTAGGATCTCCACCGCGAGATAGGCTACCGCCAGCGCCGTCGCGGCCTCCACGAATCGCGGCGCTGGCTGCCATAGGACGTGCGCCATGACGAACACGCTGGCCGCCTGCCCCACGAGGAACATGGCGGCGATGGCGAGCAGTTCGCGGCGCGAGCGCGCGGCCAGAACGAGTGCCGCGAGGAATAGCACCTGCACCACGCCGCCGAGCGCGCGCACGGCGCCCGCGCCGGCCTGCGTGATGGCGATTTCGGCGGCGGTGGGCGGGCGGAAGCGCAGGGTGGCGCGGGTGAAGCCGAGATCGAAGATGGCCTCATCGCGCTTCTCTCCGAGGGTGGCGCGGAGCAGGTGTACGTGGTTGGGCACGGTGATGGCGGTGAAGGTACACTCCACGGCCAAACGATCCACCGGGGCGGCAAATTCGTAATCCGCGACGCAGAGGTAAGTGTCGCGCGCCGCGTCGGCGCGGCACTCGCTATGCACCAGGCGGGCGCCGGCGAAGCGGATGTGTTCCAGCAGGGTACGTTCGGGGTTGGCCACGTGCGCCACTTCGTAAAGCGGCATGCGCAATTCGAAATGCGCGCGCGAGCCATCGATAGCGAGGTCGCCGGAACTCATGCTCATGACGTGGGCAGGGAGAGGCCACGCCAGCAGGGCCAGCCAGAGCGCGCGTTTCATCGCGTCAGGAGGGGCGTGTCAGGATGGGCGTCCAGGGGAGCGCTCAACCGCGAACGGCGGGTTCTCACGTAGAGGATGCGGGCCATCGCCAGGACCGGTACGGAGAGAAAGCTCCCGGCGACGCCGGCCACTTCCGCACCGCCGAAAACACCCAGCAGCACGAGCAACGGATGCAGCTGTACGCCCTGCCCCATCAATCGCACGGAAAGGAAGTAGTCGGTGAACATGCGCCAGGCCACGAGGAAGACGACCACGGTCCAAAAATGCATGCCCGAAATCAGCGTGACCAGCAGGATGGCGGCGACGGCGGTGAGCGGTCCGATCATGGGGATAAACTCGAGCGCCATGGCCACCACCGCCAGGAGGACGCCGAACGGCACGCCCATGATAGTGAAAAAGATGCCGTACGCCGTGAAGGTGGACAGGGAAAGCAGCACCAGTGCGCGCATGTAGCGCGCCAGCAGGAGGTGGATATCGGCCATCACGCTCTCCACCACGCCGCGCAACGGACCCGTGTCCAGGAACGCAAGCGCGTGGCTGCGGATGAGGTCGCCATCCTTGAGGAAGAAGAATGCCAGGACCGGAACAATCACGACATAAATCAGATTACTGGCCACGGAGAGGAATTTCAGACCGGCCGAGGGGAGTTCGCGCATGATGTCGCTGCTGCGCTGCGCCCAATCCGAGCGGAGCCTGGAGATCACCTGGGCCTTGAGCGAGTTGACCGCTTGGGGCGCAATGGGCGCGGGCTGCTCGAGCTGCGCCAGCATGTCGGGGAGCCTCCCGGCCAGCGTCTCAGCCTGTGACACCACCCGCGTGCCGATCTGAATTCCGACGAGCACGACCGCGCCGATGAAGATCACGTAAGCCAGGGCTAGCGCCAAGGTGCGCGTGCCTTTCCGCGGGATGGCGCGATCCAGCAGGTCGACCAGGGGAGAAAGAAGGTAGGCGAACAGCAACGCCAGCGCAAAGATGAACAGGGTGGAGCGCAGCTGGTAGACCAGCCAAAGGAACAGGAGCACCATCGCCGCCGTCCAGGTATAGCGCGCTGCCGATCGCTCGATACCCAACATGTCTATTCCATGCTAGCGCGAACCGGTGGGACAGGCCATCGTCTTTCGTGGCCTGTCGTACCCCGCGAAAACCGGGCAGGTTGACAGACGACACAAAACGATCGTCTGTCCTACACCGCCACCTTTTCGATGCGCACGCGGGCGATGCGATTACGATCCATCTCGAGGATGGTGAAGCGCCGTCCCTGGTACTCGACGGTGGCGCCGGCTTGCGGAATGTCGCCCAGGCGGAAGAGCAGGAATCCGGCCAGGGTTTCGAAGCCGGCGTCCGGCGAAATCTCGATACCGTACTCGCTTTCCAGGTCGCGGATGCGGGCGGTGCCCTCCAGTTCCACTTCGTCGGCCTCGGCGCCGCGACGCACCACCTTTTCGTCGTGCTCGTCTTCGATCCGGCCCACAATTTGCTCCAGCACGTCTTCCACCGTCAGCATACCGATGATGGTGCCGAACTCATCGACCACGATTGCCAGGTGAGAACGGCCCGTGCGGAACTCATCGAACATCTGGGCGGCGGGCTTGGTTTCAGGCACGAACATCACCGGCCGCAGCAGGCGGTCGACGCGGAAGGCGCGGCTCGGACGGCTGCGGCGGATGGCGCGCCGCCGGTCTTCCCACACGGGCAGCAGATCCTTATAGTGCAAGAGGCCGACGATCTTCTCGGGAGTCCCCTCATAGACGGGCAGGCGCGAATGCTGCTGTTCGATCATGGTATGCAGCACGTCGTCGAGCGTGGCGTCGCTCGAAATGGAGACGATATCGTTGCGCGGGACCATGATTTCGCGCACCGAAATAGCGCTCAGGTCGAGCACGCGATGGATCATGTCCTCCTGGGCTTCGGGCAGGTACCCCAAACCGCGGCTGGAGGAGACAATCAGCTTCAGTTCCTCGGCGGTATGTACGTTGCCGTGCCCGCTTCCCTTCAGGTGGAGCGCCCGGGTGATGGCGTTGGCGGAGCGCTCGATGACCACCACGAAGGCCAGCATGGCGCGATAGAAGAGCAGGAGTGGGGGAGAGCAGAGCGCCGCCAGACGGTCGGCCTTGGCGATGGCCAGGTTCTTGGGAACTACTTCGCCCAGCACCACGTGAAAGAAACTGATGGTCAGGAAGGAAATGAAGAAGCAGAAGCCGTGAAGGTATCTGGCGAGGAACGGCGTGTTCAAGGGCGCAACCAGCCCGACCAGAATGTGGTAGATGGTGTCCTCGCCGGCCCACCCCAGGCCGAGGCTGGCCAGCGTCACACCTACCTGGGTCACCGACAGGAGACGCCCCGGATTGGACAGAAGATTGAGCGCCGCCTGCGCGCCGGCATTGCCTTCCGCGGCCATCTGGCGGAGCCGCGAATGACGCACCGAAAGCAGCGAAACCTCAGCGCCCGCGAAGAAGCCGTTGATGGCGATGAGTAATACGACGATCAGCAGGCGAATGGACGGTTCGTTCACAGGTCCCGAAATTATTCTATCGGAAACTCTAACCAAAGCGCCGGGAAATCGTCTATACGGGTAACCAACTAACTCCGTTACGTAGATGGGCGCGCTCCTGAATATCCCCGGGAGAGCGCCCGCTTTTTTTGGGCCTGCGCGCCGGATTCCCATCCGAAAACACCCCCTTCGACGGGCTATGATGAGGAGTTACCTCACCTTATTTGATGACTCACTCTCTAGTCGCACGCGTAGTCAAAGGAATCAACATTGCGATCGCCATCCTGCTGGTGGCCGGGCTGGCCCTGGTCTACTGGTACGTATGGCGGCCGCTGCCGGAGCGTTCCGGCAGCATCGACGCGCCGCTGGCCGCGGACGCAACGGTGAATTTCGATACACACGGCGAACCGCACATCCACGCCGCCAGCCTGGAGGACGCCTTTTTCGTGCAGGGCTACGTGACCGCGCAGGACCGGCTGTTTCAGATGGACGCCCTGCGCCGTTTCGCGGGCGGCTCGCTGGCCGAGATCCTGGGTCCCGGCCTGGTGGAAAGCGACCGCGAGAGCCGCCAACTGCGGCTGCGGCGCATCGCCGAGGAAGCCTACGTCACGCTGCCTGCCGCGGATCGCGCGGCTTTCGCCGCCTACACCCGCGGCGTCAACCAGTTCATCGCCACCCACCTGCACAATTTGCCGGTGGAATTCACCCTGCTCAATTACCAGCCGCGGCCCTGGAGCACGGTAGATTGCCTGCTGCTGTGCCTGCACATGTACCGTAGCCTGACCACCACGTGGAAGGACGAAATCGTCAAGCACAACCTGATTGCGCGAGGCGACCGCACCAAGGTGGAGTTCCTGTACCCGATGCGCGGCATGGCGGAAGCCAGCGCGGGGTCCAACGGCTGGGCCATCGCGGGCAGCCACACGGCGTCGGGCAAGCCGCTGCTCAGTAGCGACATGCACCTGGAGTATTCGCTCCCCGGCATCTGGTACATGATGCACCTGGAGGCGCCGGGGCTCAACGCGGTGGGCGTCGCGCTGCCGGGCGCGCCGGGTATCGTGGTGGGGCACAACCAGCGGATCGCCTGGGG
>PLDO01000092.1 GCA_003136215.1 Bryobacterales bacterium | reverse complement strand
AGGAAACAATCAGCTCTTTCTTGCGCCCGGTGATGAAGAGGTAGCCCTCGTCGTCGGCGTGGCCCACGTCGCCGGTATAGAGCCAACCGTCGCGCAGCACTTCGGCGGTGGTCGCAGCGTCGTTCCAGTAGCCGGAAAACAGGCAGGGGCTCTTGAGCAGGAGTTCGCCGTCTTCGGTGAAGCGCACCTGGACGCCGGGGAGCGCTTTGCCGATGCTGCCGGGTTTGGGGCGGTCCAGCGGGTTGAGCGTGGCCACCCCGCCTTCGGTCAATCCGTAGCCTTCCACCAGCGGCATGCCGATGGCTTCATAGAATTCGGCCAGATCTTTGCTGAGCGGCGCGGCGCCGGATGCGGCCACGCGGATGCGGCCGCCGAACCGGCCGCGAATCTTCTGGAACATCAGCCGGTCGGCCGTCCGGAGCGGGATGCGGATGCGCCACGGCACTGGTTTGCCGCTGCGCCGGTAGCGGGCCGCGGCCAGGCCGAGCCCCAGCGCGGCGTAGAAGGCCTTGCGCGCCAGCGCCGGGCGCTTGCGCAGTTCGGCGCAGACGGTGGAATAGATGCGCTCCCACATGCGCGGCGGGGCCAGCAGGATGGTGGGCCGCACCTTGCGTATATCCTGGGGAAGCTTCAGCAGGCTCTCGAAGAAGGTGACCGGCATGCCGCAGCGCATGGGAAGAAACTCCATGACGACGCGCTGCGCGATGTGGGCCGAGGGTAGAAAAACCACGGTGGAATCCTTCGGCCCGAGGGGGAGGGCGGCGGGGCCCATATCGATGTTGGCGACTACCGACTGGTGGGTGACCAGCGCCATCTTAGGTTCGCCGGTGGCGCCGCTGGTCAGGTAGAGGATGGCCGTATCGGAGGGCGATACGCCGCTGCGTATGCGGGCGAGCAATCCGGCGTCCCGGGCGAGCGCGTCGCGCCCTATCCCCCGCAGCGCCTCCAGGGTAATGGCGCCCTCGGCTTCGCCGGTGAGCAAAATCCAAAAGGCGACGGGGGCGGCGCGCAGGGGCTTGTACGTCTTCGCGTCTTCCACGAAGACGGCCCGCGCGCCGGAAGCCTGGATGGTGCGCACCAGGTCGGGCGCCGGATAGCTCGGGTACATGGCGGCGGCGATCGAGCCGTTGGTGAGGATGCCGAGATCGGCCAGGTAGAACTCCAGGCGGGTTTCGGAGTTGAGGGCGACGATGTCGCCTTTGGCGATGCCGAGATTGCGCAGACCGGCGGCGATTTCCTCGGCGGCTCGCTTGTACTGGTTCCAGGAATAGACCGTATAGGAGCCGTCAGGCGCGGGTTGGCGGAGGGCGGGAGCGTCGCCGTGGACGCGCGCAGTCTCTTCGAGAACCTGGTACAGGGTGCGGGGGGTCACTAAAAGCAATTTATCACGGTGGGACAGACGATCGCCTTGTGTCGTCTGTCAAATTTTACCTGGCCCATCCCAACAGGCCACAAACGGCGATGGTCTGTCCTGCCAAACTACACGCTGACCACCGGGCAGGGGGACTGGCGGATGATGGCGTAGGAGTTGGTGCGCAGGCGGCCGAAATCGCCGGCGGCGCTGCCGCGGCCGATGACGACCGTGCCGGCGCCCACCCGCGCGGCAGCCGCACAGATGACGCGCGACGCCTCGCCGACTTCCAGCACCAGATCCGCCTCGGCGCCGACCGCGCGCTGCAGGCGGAGCAGTTCTTCTTCGGCGATCTCGCGAATTCCGCTGCGCCACGCGAGGTCGGGTTCGCCGGGCGGCTCGGCGTGGCCGGCGATGGCGTGCAGCAGGGTGAGGTGGCCATGGAACTCCCGCTGCAGCCAGGAGGCCCATCCCAGCGCGCGGGCGCTTTGTGGGCCAAGGTCGACGGCGCACAGAATCTCGCTGAAGGGCGCGGCCACGGGGCGCGCCTCTTCCATGTGGACGCCGGTCCAGACAGGACAATCGGCGTCATGCAGCACCTTGGCCGTATTGGATCCCAGAATGAAGCGGCGGAAGGGTCCGTACCCGTGGGTAGGCATGGCGATCAGGTCGATGTGTTCCTGGCGGGTGAGTTCCACGATTTTGGAAGCGGGGTCGCCATGCAGCAAAAGGCGGCGCACATTGAGTCCGGCAAGGGCATCGGGTTCAAAGGCTTCCAGTTCGCGTTCCGCCTGGAGCGTGCGCGAGCGGTAGACATCCACCAGCATGGAGCCGGCGATCTCAACGCCGAATTCGGAATGCAGGGACGGTAAGACGTGGGCGAGAATCATCTCGGAGTGAAAGTGGAGGGCAAGTTCGCGGGCGTAACGCACGGCGAGGGCGCTACGTTCGGAAAAATCGACAGGCAGTAGGATTTTGGCAAGGGAATTCATGATCGCCTCATTATTAGGATAGGACGATCTGGAATCGGGATGCCAGCGGGCGTGGGAGTGAGGAGAGATGAGTGGGGGCTATCTTTTGATGGCCGGCGCGGCGTCCCGATCCCAGGGAGCTTCGCCGCTTCTGGAAGCGGCGGCTTCCAGATAGCGCAGAGCCTGGCGGGTCAGCTCGGGGACCACGGGGTCCGGATGCCGCAGCAGCAGAACCAGCATGCGGATCCAGGCGAGTTCGTCGGGCTCGATACCGATCACGGGGACGGTGTTGGCCATCGGGAGAGTCTCACCCATCTCTTCGGACACGATGGGGGAATGTTGAGAGCTGGAGATCCCCGGTTTGCTGCCGATAAGAAAAGCGAGTGGAAGTCCGGCCGCGGGAAACCCCGGCGCCGGCAACCTAGCGAAGGAGTCGTTATGGATTTAACCGCAATCAGCCGTAGCGTGACGGGTGTCCATGCGCCAGCGCCTGCGGTGACCGTCGACAAGACGGCGGAACAAAGAGAAGTGGTTCAGGCGGTCAAGGCGATTAACGGCACGGAAATGTTCGGGCCGGAGAACGAGTTGCGTTTCCAGAAGGATCCGGAAACCAACCGGTATGTGGTTCGGGTGATCAACCGCAAGACCCGGGAAGTGGTCTCGCAAGTGCCGGAGGAGTATGTGCTCCGCTTGGCGGAAGACCTCAAGAAATCGGGCTAGTAGGGGCGGGGGCAGGCCGGCGAACCGGACGGGCCGGGCATCAAACAGGATCAGGTTGCGACCCGTGTGCCCGCGAGACGGGGGATGGCGGATGGCGGCAGCTCGACCGTGCCGGACATCTGCCGCATTGTCGGCCCGCGGCTGTTGCGCGAGCCATGGCTATCGGTGTGCACGCGCGCCGCGACGGCCGGAAGATCGCCTGTCGGATAGCGATCTTCCGGCCGTCGCGGTTTTTCACGCACGCCCAGTGAGAGACCCCGGAACGGTAAACCGGAACGGTAAAGAAGCTGCCTGGACCGCCGATAAGCCTTTTGGAGAACAACATGTGGAATAGCGGACACGACGCGTACCTGGAAAGCAGAGTGCTGACGGCGGACCCCATCGAATTGGTGAACCTGCTCTACCAGGCCTGCACCCAAGCGGTGCGGGAGGCCCGGCGCCACCTGGCGGAAGGACGGATCGCGGAACGGTCGCGAGAGATCAACCAGGCGTGCGCCATTTTGATCGAACTTGCCACAGCGCTAGACCACGAACGAGGCGGGGAGATCAGCCAGCGCCTGGCCCTTCTCTACGACTATATGCAGCGGCGTCTGCTGGAGGCCAATATGCGGCAGAGCGATGCCCCTCTGGCGGACGTTCTCGGCCTGCTATCCACTCTCTCCGAGGCATGGGCCGGAATCGCAAAACCGGAAGAGAAGCCCGTGGCGGAAAGTCCCTGGTCGCAGGCCGCGGCGGAAAGTCCTTGGTCGCAGCCCGTCTTGCCGGAAGCCGACGACTACCGCTTGCGGGCGTTCAGTTTCTAGCGGGGACGAGCCATCCCCGACGCCCCTGCTATTGCAGGCGCGGGCGATTCTGTTCGTTCAGGATCAGCCCGTCGAAAATCGCTAGCACCTGTTTGCGATAGGCACAAACGCGCCGCAGATTGTCCCGGAAGCTGGCCTCAAAGTCCCGTGCTTTCATCCACTTCTCGATCATTGGATGCGGCACGTCGATATCCTGCCGGAGTGTGTCCACGTCGTGCCCGCGTAGGAATAGACCGTAGAAGAACGCAGCTTCCCGCTGCGGCGCCAGTGGATCGTAATCGTCTCTCGCCGTCATCGTGGTACTCAGCGAAATTGTAAGTATACCGGGGACCTTTGTGATCCGGCAAGTCCAATCTGCCGGTTTGCCGCGACTGTTAGAATGATTCCATACGGGGAGGCAACGGTGCCAACATTCATATCCAAGCCTACGCGGGTAGAGTCCGCCGGCAACAAACCCAAACTGATTGACGAATATGTCGGACGTGTAAATTCCGCCACCAGCCAAACCAGCATCGCCCACATGCGCAGCCCCGGCGGATGGCAGGAACCTGGCCAGACTCCGGAATTCGACGAATTCACTGTCGTATTACGCGGCACCCTACGCGTGGAACATCACACAGGCTCGATGGATGTTCACTCGGGTCAGGCCGTGATCGCACACCGCGGCGAGTGGGTGCGCTACAGCACACCCGGGGCAGATGGCGCCGAATATATTGCGGTGTGCCTGCCTGCGTTCGCCCTCGATACGGTTCACCGCGACGAGTGAAGCGCGTCTATCCGGCGGCCGCCGCAGTCATCATGCCGCTCATGCTGCGCGTCTTGAACTCGTATCTCTCGATCCGGACGGCCGCCCGCTGCGCCTCGGAGCGAATCACGCGGCCCGTGGCGACGAATTGCAGGGGGCAAATGCCATCCAGCCTCGCCGGCCAGTTCACGCTCAACTCCACCATGCGCCCAATCGGCAGTTTCTCTTCAGTGGTGAACAGAATTCCGCCGCTGCCGATGTTCAGCGTGGTGCCACAGCCGATGATTTTGGCAGTCCGGGCCTGAATCAGGCGATAACGTACGTCCTCACAAACCGGAAACCTGTTAGTACCCCGACGTTCGGGGGATCCTCCGATTGGAGCACGTGAACTGTCTGTGCTTGTATTCATGGGTTCTATCATGGAGCTTTGTCTGATAGAGCACAATAGTTCTAAAGTCACGTATCTTTACAGAAAGGCCCCCAGTACTTTGGTTGCATACTGTATAGATGTGGGAAAACCCTACATATTCGGCGGTGAGGGGCCGCCGCGGACGTTCTGATATTCTGGCGTCATGGACCAGGACCAATTACGAACGCTGTTCGAGCAGGTGCGCACCGGCGCGGTAGACATCGAGGCGGCCATGGGGCGCATGCGGCACATGCCGTTTGAAGACCTGGGATTTGCCAAGGTGGATCACCATCGCGNNTCATCTTCGCCAAGGGCAAGACGCCGGAGCAGGTGGTCGCCATTGCGCGCAGCCTGCTGGCCAACGCACAAAACGTGCTGATTACCCGCGCCGATCGCGAGTGCGCCGCCGTGGTCGTCGCGCAATTGCCCGGCGCAGAGTACCTCCCGCTCTCCGGAGTCATCCGCTTCTGGCGCGACCGCACGGTGCACGGCAAGGGTCGCATCGCCGTGGTTTGCGCCGNNTGGAGTCGCCGGCATCCACCGCCTGATGAACAGCCGCGAACGCCTGACCCAGGCGCGCGTAGTGGTGGTGTGCGCCGGCATGGAAGGCGCGCTCCCCAGCGTGGTGGGCGGCCTGGTCTCGTGCCCGGTAATCGCCGTGCCGACCAGCGTGGGGTACGGGGCCAGCTTTCATGGACTTGCCGCGTTGCTCGGCATGTTGAACAGTTGCGCCAGCAACGTCACGGTGGTGAACATCGATAACGGCTTCGGCGCCGGCTACGTGGCCAGCCTGATCAACCGGTTGTAGGACAGGCCTCCCGGCCTGTCTGCGGAACAAATGCGTGTTGAGGAAGACAGGCGGACCCGGAGGGTACCCCGGCCTGTCCTACCCTTTCTTCACCGGCACGGAGCCGGGCTTGCCCATCTTCTCAATCTCGTTGAAGTAGACCTTACGGCCTTCGTCCATCGCCATATTGGACAGGATCACGGCTACCGAATCCGCCATGCCGACTTCCATATTGGCCTTGGGGGTCTGGCCGGTGCGGCAGCAGTCGAAGAAACTTTCCAACTCCACGTCCACCGGATTGCCCTGCTCTTCCTGCAGCATGACACCCTTGCTGGTCAGCCAGCGCTTGGCGAACTTCACTTCCTTGTCGATGAAGCTTTCCTTGCCGGTGAAGTTCAGGTCGCTGGTCATGATCGGGATGGGGCCGTTGGCGCCGCCGCCGGTCACCATGGTGGCGCCCGCCACGAAAGGCTCCTTTTTCTTCTCGCCGGCCTTGGCGCTCTCAGCGGCTTTCTTGGGAGGCTCCCGGTACCACCAGGCGATGCAGTGCGGGTCGTCGAACCCGACGGTGATTTCGATGGTGCCGTCGGTCCCCATGATGCACTCGCCCATCTGCGCGCGCGAGCAGTTGAAGTAGGGCAGGAACTGGTTGGTGCTGATCGACGAATAGGTGAGTTGCCGGCCTTTCGGATACCGGTAAGTCAACTGGACGTTGTCATAAACGTCGCGGCCGTCCTTCAGCACGTCCAGGCTGCCGAAGCCGGTTACGAATTCCGGTCCGGAGCCGAACATCCAGTCCGCCACATCCACCTGGTGCGAGGTCAACTCGGCCGTCAGTCCGCCCGACATCGACCGGTAAACGCGCCAGTTGGCGATATTCTTCTCGCCACCCGGCTTCATGGTCCACAGCGAACTGGGTTCGTTGATCATGTTGCGGTGCCACTGCGCGTGCATGTAGTACACATCGCCCAGAATGCCCTTGTCCACCATCTGCTTCACCGTCTGGTAGAAGTAGCTGTAGCGGCGCTGCAATCCGGTCTGCAGAACCTGCTTGGGATGCTCGGCGTGCAAGGCGCGCAGGGCGTGAACTTCCTCCGGCTTGAAGACCAGGCACTTCTCGCAGAAGACGTGCTTGCCGGCCATCAGCGCATCTTTCGTGATCGGAAAGTGAACGAAAAGAGGGGTGGTGACGATTACCGCGTCCACGTCCTTGGCGGCCAGCAGTTCGCGATAGTCCTTGAACTCCTTCGGATTGTTGCCGATCGTGTCGAAGCCGTGCTTGAGGTTCTCGGGATTGATATCGCAAACCGCGACGCAGCGCCCGTTGTCAATGCCCTTCAGATGCTTCAGGAGATAGGTGCCGCGGCTGCCGGTGCCGATGATGCCGTACTGCACCTGGTCATTGGCGGCTCTTACCTTCTGGACGGCGGGAGCGCCGTATACCGCGGGGATAGCGGCAGCCACCGCTGTCACCGCTCCGGCGGCCTTCACGAACTCGCGGCGGGAGACATCTTGGTCCTGGGCCATTTGAGGGCACCTCTTTTCGTATTTTCCCCGATTGTAGCATGCGCCTTTTGGTAACCGAACTGCTATCCGCGCGTATACCCAGGGCGTCATGCGCTGGGAAAGTTCACGGCTACCTGTTCCGCTTTTAGGTAGGACAGGCCTCCCGGCCTGTCCCTGGAGATTGGCCATTTGCGCCGCAAATCTGGCGCGACAAGTTTCTCGCCGGCGGAACCGCCTGCCTGCATCGGTGGGGCATGCTTCAGCTTGCCAGGCGAGCGAAGCTCGCCCAGGACAGGCCTCCCGGCCGGTCCTACGTATGGAACTTCTCCAGCGTCCGCGGATTGTACGCCCAGTGGAACTCCAGTTCGTAACCCATGGAGCGTGCCAGCCCTTCCAGATCCGGGAACAGCGTCGCGTAGGTGATGTTCATGCGGTACAACTCGCGCATCCCCACCTCGCGGACCGCGTTCGTCAGAATGAATTTTGCCAGGATATTCTCCTGGTCGCGATCGCTCAGCATCTCTTCAATCGGCACGTCCAGAACGCCCGGGACGGCGAACGTTCCGGATTGCGCGATCAGCCGGCGGTTCATGGTGTGGGGCTCTCCCATCCAGATGAAGCGCTGCCTGCCCTTCAGGTAATAGCGGCTGAAATTACCCTTGTTGCGCGGGTCCATGCGCAGCGGCTTATCGGCGCGACTGCTATCGATGGCGCCCGGATTCATGGCCCACACCACGCCGTCGTTCAACGTGCGCTCCAGTGCGAAGAACGCCGCCACATACGGCGACCACGTGAAATCGATCAACCGCGTGGGCGCGCCGTGGTGCTGCATCAGCGCCAGCCACTGAAAGTCGTCGTCACTCTCCGGCGGCTGCGTCAGAAACTGGTGCGCCTTGCGTTTGAAGACGCGAAGAATGCGGCTTTCCTGGTCTGCCCAGGCTCTTTGGTCCACGCCGAAGTTCTTCAGGTAGCGGGAGAGCGAACTGTACAGCGGCCAGCGCTCGTCGCGTTCGCCGCGGAACGCCCAGTTGGAATACGGCGCCCGCACCACCAGTTTGAGAAACGCCTCCCAGGATGTCAGCCGGAAGACGCGATAGGACCCGTGGTTCCCTTTGCGCGTGGGCATCTACTACACATCGTAGCGGTATAACACCTGCTCGATGGGGACGCCCCGCACCTCGATGCGCTTCAGGTCGGCGGCGCCCGCGCCGTGCGCCTCGGCCAGCAGCAGCGTGTTGTCGGCGTTGCGGAACGGCGGCGTGCCGCGCGTGGCCCGCGGATTGTAACCCATCACGGCGGCCGCCACCGCGTCCGCGCACACCGGGTTCAACCCGGCGATCAGCACTCCCGGTTTCACCACGCGCAGCCCGCGGACCCACGGACCCTCGCCCCCGGCGGTGGATGCCACGCCGTCGATAATGGCCAGGTGGATGGGGCGCGCCATCGCCAGGTCCGCCACCACGCGCGACACCCGGTAGCCGGCGTTCTTGATCCCCTCGCCGGGATGCAACTCGGGCGGCGCGATCCGCGCCGGCTGCCGTTTGGCGAAGTGGACCACGTCGCTGCGTCCCCTGGCAGGCTTCTCGTTGGGTTCGTCACGCCCGGCGTCGTCGCCGTAGATAGAAGCCGGGACGCACCCGAAACAGTTCTTCAAGGAAAGCGTCACCCCGCAATCGATATGATTCTTGAGCTTGGCCAGG
>PLDO01000616.1 GCA_003136215.1 Bryobacterales bacterium | reverse complement strand
TGCCGTCGCCGGCGTTGATGATGGGCGTGGGCAGGTGGCGCGCCAGAAAGTGCGGAGCGCCGCTGGCGGAGTGGCGCATCACGATGGCATCCGGCCGCATCGCGCCCAGGGTGTTCAGCGTGTCCACCAGCGATTCGCCCTTGCTCACGCTGGATCCCGATGCGGTGATGGACACGGCATCGGCGCCCAGGCGCTTGGCGGCGATTTCAAAGCTGGTCCGCGTACGGGTGGAAGCTTCGAAGAACAGATTGACGATCATTTTGCCGCGCAGCGTGTCGAGTTTTTTCAAGCTCTGGCTCTGCATCGGCTGGAAGTCCTTGGCACGCGCCAGGATGGCAGCGATCTCGGCGCGGTCCAACTCCTCGATCCCGAGCAATCCGGCTGGCATGGCGCGTTACCCGGCCCTCTCGCACATGAGGACCTTCTCCAGGCCGTCGATTTCCTGGAACTTGACCTCGATGATCTCGATATCGCTGGTCTGCACCGTGCGCCCGATAAAGCGCGCCTCGATGGGCAGTTCGCGGTGCCCGCGGTCGATCAGCACCAGCAATTGCACGCGGGCCGGCCGGCCGTGGTCGAACAGAGCGTCCAGCGCGGCGCGGATCGTGCGCCCGGTGTACAGCACGTCATCCATCAGGATGATATCCTTGCCTGCCACGCTGAACGGAATCTCCGTTGCGCTGACCACGGGCTTGACGTCCACCGTGCTCAGATCGTCGCGATACAGGTTGATGTCCAGGATGCCCACGGGCACCTTTCGCTTTTCCAGGCTTTCGATCTTCGCCGCGAGCCGCTGCGCCAGTGGAACGCCGCGGCGCTTGATGCCGATGAAGGCGAGCAGATCCAGATCTTTGGTCTTCTCCAGGATCTCGTGAGCCAGCCGTACCAGAGTCCGGTCGATCTCCGAGGCGCTCATGAGCTGAGCTTTTTCGCGCGTGATGGCCATAGTGCTCCGATTGCCAGAGTATCACGCTGGTGGGGTACCGAAACCTTCGGACCTATTGTGGGTTAACGTAAATAGTGAGCCTGGCGCGCATCATCGCGATGGGGATTGGGGTGTGTCTGGGACCGCTCGCGGCCCAGGATTGCCCGCCGGTGTCGCGCGTTCTCCCCAACGGAACCCTAGATGGCTCGCTCGATGCCGACAGTTGTCAGCTCGGCGACGGCACCCCCTACACACCATACCGGCTCGACTTGGCCGTGCGCGGGCAGATCAAGATTGCATTGAGCGGCAACACCGGGGATATTACGCTCACGCTGCGCGACTCTTCCGGAGTGAAAATAGATTCCGGCGCCGGGGTGCTCCGCCCCATCGAGGCCGGCAGCTACACCTTGCTGGTAAACGGGCGCGCGGCTGGCCAGACCGGCAGCTACACCGTAAACACGTCGTTCACCGGCGAACCCGGCATGTTGTGCGCCAGCTTTCCCAATATCGGAGGCAGTCAGTTGGTCACCGGGCAAGTCCCCGGATCGGGCTGCCTGGCCCCCGACGGCACGCCCTACGAGGCCTATACCTTGACGACTGATGGCGCCGGCACGCTGACGGTGGCGGTGACCAGCCAGGACTTCACGCCGGCGATCGCCATCCGCTCCATCGACGGGTACACGGTTTCGCCGCCCTCGCCCAGCCCGGTGAATGTCGTGCTGGCCGGCGACAGCCAGTACCTCCTGATCGTCTCGTCCGCCGACCAGAGCACGGGCGCCTATCAGATCGTGAACAGCTTTCAGGCGGCGGCCGATGAGACCTGCCGGTCGCAAAGGACTCTGGCCGCACCCGATAGCGATAGCAACGCCATCACGGCCTCCAGCTGTTTTGTCACCATCGCCGGCAGCGGCGATCAATCGTACTACAACTATTACGACCTGGCCCTCACCGACGCCGGCTTAGTGAGCGCGAGCGCGGTCAGCGGCGATTTTACCGCCACGCTCAACCTGCTGGATGCCGCCGGCAACACTCTGGCCTACGATTCCGGCGGCGGCGGCAGCGACGCCCAGGGCAACGTGCAGTCCAGCCTGCGCGCCTGGCTCCCGGCGGGCAGCTACCGCCTGCAGATTGTGAGCGACCTTCCTTCGGGCGGCCAATACGCGCTCCAGTACCAGTTTCAGGCCGGCAGCCCGCAGCCCTGCACGGCCGTCACGCTCCAGCCCGTCGACCAGTCGGTTGGAACCCTCACTGCCGCCGGTTGCCGCACGAGCATAGGCCTCGCCGATCTGTACTCTCTCACCCTGCCCTCGGCCGGCACCGTGGATCTCGAGATCGATTCGGGGGCCTTCGACGCGATACTGGCCGTCCGCGACAACAAGGACAACCTGATTGTGAGCGAGGAAGACGTCAGCGGCCTTGGTGTGGCCCACGTCACGGCCGATCTTCCGGCGGGGGTCTACACGGTGGCCGGCGGCGCCACTTCCGGCGCCGGGAACTACTATCTCACCGCCAGATTCGCGGCGCACGACATCGCGGACTGCACCTTCGCGCAATCGCTCGATCTGAACGGCGGCTTCATCCAACGCCTTGGCCCGCGCAGTTGCACCGGCGCCAACGGCCAGCCGGTGGATTACTACAGCTTCACCCTGGCGGCGGATTCGCTGGTGCTCGCCGTCATGACTTCCAGCGAGGTGGATGGCTACCTGACCCTCTACGATGCCACCGGCAACCAGGTGCGCAGCGATGACAACACCTACGGGTCCAACGATCCGTTGATCGTACAGTATCTCCCGGCTGGAGCCTACAAGCTGGCGGCGCGCGCCGCCTCGGCCACGGTGGGCGGCCTTTACGAGGTGGATTTGCGCACCGTAACCGGCCCGCGCCCACCGTTTTGCACGCCGATATCGACGGTGACTCCGGGCGACACCGTAAGCGGCGTCATTACTTACACGGGATGCCAGTATACCGACAATGTTTTCGCCGATGTCTATCAGATGAACCTGACGGCCGATGCCGCCATCGATCTGCAGCTCAACTCCAGCGAGTTCGACGCCTACCTGGTGCTGCTCGATTCCAAAGGCGCGGTAGTGGATGAAGACGACGACAGCGGCGGCAGCACCAACGCGCGCATCACGCGCACCCTTCCGGCCGGCACCTACTTCATAGTGGCTGAGCCTTTCGGCGACTATACCAGCCATGGCGCCTATAGCCTGGTCACGAAGGCCGGACAGTAGGGAGGCCTGTCCTTGGACCTTGGCCATTCGCGCCGCGAATCTGGCGCGGCAAGGTTCTCGCAGGCGGAACCGCCTGCGCCACCAAGTCGTGGCGTCTGCCTGCATGGGTGGGGCATGCTTCAGCCTGCCACTGGAGTTTGGCCATTTCCAGGTGTTGCGGAGCATTGGTGGGGCATGCTTCAGCCTGCCACTGGAGTTTGGCCATTTCCAGGTGTTGCGGAGCATTG
>PLDO01000001.1 GCA_003136215.1 Bryobacterales bacterium | reverse complement strand
AGAGTTCAAAGTAGTGTTCAACCGATGTGATATGGATCTGGGTCCCATCGTCCCTTGAACTCGTCGGTCTGGTAATATGGCTTTCGTCCTCCTTGGAACCCCACCCGGAAAGACGATCATCTCGCTTTCGTCGAGGTCTCGAACGTTTTCGGGAAGCATGTCCCTTTGCGGTTGAGTCGTATCCCAAGGTGGTTGCGGAACTAAAGGCGGAGGGAAAGCTAGGCCGGCGCTGTCGCTGTCGCACCTGTCCTTACTTGAACAAACATAGTGGAACAGGATCATCGGGCGATCAAACGACGGGTCAACGCCAGCCAGGGGTTCCGATCCTTTCACGGGGCCCGGCGGACGATCCAAGGATATGAAGTCGTGCACATGATCCGGAAAGGCCAGGTGAGATGGTTGCCCAAAGGGGATGTGCTGGGATTGATCGTGTTCCTCAATGAGATCCTCCGGACTGAGCGCGGAATGAAGTCACTGCGGGATGCTTACCTGCGCGGGATTCAGCGACTCAGCAGTTTTGCAACACTACCTTGAGGAGCGCATCAAGGAAAGAGCCAAGAAGCACGGAAAGTTTATTTTTGGTGCGCACCACCCGACGACCCTCGACATCATCACGGAAACTTGGCGACGGAGACTAAATGCGTTATGGGAACTATGCGGACCGTGGAAGTCAAGCCTACACCGCACCGCTTCCGCCATACCTTCGCCCGGATCATCCTGCAGCGTGGAGTTTCTGTCCGGGATGTTGCCGACTTATTGGGGAATTCAGAGCAGATGGTTCGCGGGCATTACGCTGCCTGGATTCCGGAAAGACAGGCGAGGCTAACAAAGATTCTGCAGGAAAGCTTTTACGGACGGGCCAAAACCAAGAGTCACCAACATGCCTAACCCCCTAAGAAGACGTGCACAAATCCGATTGGCCGCCTCTCCGGCACTGAAATAGGTCATGTTTTACTGCGACCCATGCGGATTTTGATACCGGAACAGCACGGCATGTCTTAGGATAATTCTCAAGGAGGCGTTTGATGATGAGCCAAAGCCGAAGGTGGTGACAATTCGGGCGAGCGGACTGGAGTAGCGTTGAGAAGACGCGTATGTATCCTCTGGGCGGCGGATACCGGAACACTGTAGATTGTGTGGGCTTTCTTGCGCCCCATCCGAACCTTGACCACCCCAGGATCATCCTTAACGAGTTTGCGAACTGTCTCCCTGCCCAAGCCCCAGATCCGAGCGAGATCTCCTATGCGGTAGTGCCTCTCGAAAGTCGAGTTTTCAATTACCGGAGTGGCCACACCTGGCTCCCGAAAGGGTGTTGGGCCGTTCCAAAGGAAAACACAGGCCACACTGGTCGGGTGGGCCGAAAGCCGATGTCGGGGAGGTGCCTTGCACTCATACCTATTTGTAAGGCATTCGCCGGCTTTTTTCCAAAAGTCTAATTTGATCTGAGTGGTGGATGGAGGATTTTCCCGCCGAGGGCGTCGGAATGAGGGTCCGTGTGCAGCGGGGGATCTTCGCCAACCGGAGTTCTGACGTCCAACCATGGCACTGGACGGCATCCGAAATCTGGCCGTAAGAGCCGCTCTTCGAGGGGATTAGCCGGATAACAACCCGCGGCCACGCGCGTCGATGCCTCGCGACAGTTTCCATTCCGGGGCATCCCAGCGCATACTGCCAGTGGCGGATAGTGAAGGGAGCCACGAGAGGAGGCACGTTGAGCCATGGACATTTCTAGCGTGGTATCTGGGCTCCATGAAATGTTGCGGGCGAATCAAAAAATCACGGGAACGTGGGGATACCGGGGCAATCAGGACTCGGTCGAAGCCACATGCCTTGCGATGTTGGCGTTGTGTCGGCAACCTGGCAACGAATTTGCGCGGGCGATCCACGCGCTTCAGGGTCTTCAGAATGAGGACGGGAGCTGGCCAGCGTTCACCGGTGACGAGGCAGAGGGGTGCTGGACAACCGCTCTTGCCGTCCTGAGCTTAATCGCGGGGCGGTACGCAGCGAAGTCTATAGCATTGGGGATCCAGTGGTTAATAGACGCACGAGGCCGTGAAGCAACGTGGCTGTGGCGTTGGAAACTCCGCACTGTCGACAACAAGGTTCAGTTCGATCCAGCCAAGTTCGGCTGGAGCTGGGTTTCGGGAACAACGAGCTGGGTGATCCCGACCGCCTTCAGTATCATTTCGCTTCGACAGGCACGACAGCACGGCGTTAACAGAACGGCTGAACTGGCAGAGCGAGTCAAGCTGGGGTCCAACATGCTGTTCGACCGAATGTGCCCGGGCGGCGGATGGAATTCGGGCAATGGAATCGCATTTGGTGTGCCGGTGGCACCGCATATTGACGCCACTTCAATCGCGATGCTCGCTCTGACGGGACATGAAGCGGATCGACGTTTACTGAACTCGCTTCACTGGCTCCTGAATCGGCTCCCAGGATGTCCGTCTCCGTACAGCCTCGCATGGGGCGTCCTTGCTCTTTCGGCATATCAAGGCATTAGTCCGGAAGCCAGAGAGGGCCTGCCAGGTATTGCGGAAAAACTGACGCGGCTCACAGAGAATTCTGTCGGCATGGGGGATAACGGCACGCTCGCGGTGAGTGCCTTGGCGCTTGAAGCAATCAATGGAGAGAACGTTTTCGAGGTTCGAACGTGATGAGGCTTGATCGTCGGCGCCTGGTAATCAGTGCGGCAGGGT
>PLDO01000169.1 GCA_003136215.1 Bryobacterales bacterium | reverse complement strand
CCTGGGTGGGACAGATCAGCGCCAACCTGCTGCGCGACGAGGAACTGCTGGACCTGATCGCCGAATCCGGCGGCAAGTGGATTTTCATTGGCATGGAGTCGCTCGACCCAGCCAATCTGGCCAGCGTAAATAAGAGCTTTAACAAGCCGTCGGAATACGCGGCCGTGCTGCGGAACCTTGCCAAGCGCAACGTCTACTGCATCACGTCGTTCATTTTCGGCTTGGACAACGACACGGCCGGAGTGGGCGAACGCACCCTCGCCGCGATGCGCGAATGGCCGCCGGTGCTCCCCGTCTTCGGACAGATTACGCCCTTCCCCGCGACGCCGCTCTATGATCGCCTGGCCAGGGAAGGCCGCCTCACGCGCCCCAAGCACTGGCTGGAATTCGCGCCGTTCCGCATGGCCCATACACCGTTGAAGATGTCGGTTGCCGAAGTGCAGGACGAAGTCACCTACGCGTGGACAAACTCCTACAGTCCGGCGGCGACCCGGAGAGCCCTCGATTCCATCGCCGACGAACCGGTCCCCTACAAAATCAGCCATTTGCTGGCGCGCATCTTCTTCCGCGGGATTTACTTCCCGCCAAAGGGGATGTGGCAGTGGCTGAAGCTGATCGGACAGAATCGGAGGTCGGTTTACCGCATCGTCAGGGAATCCTTCACCCAGTGGCACGGCGCCGATGGCGCCGCCCGCCACAGCGATTTCAACCTCGGACCGCGCTATAAGCCCGTGGCCACCGCGCCGGCCGCCGCCAAAGCACAATCGGCGGGATAAGCGGGCCGGTCCCCACCAATGCTTGGGTGGCGCAGGCGGTTCCGCCTGCGAAGGGACAGGCCGGAGGCCTGTCCTACTTGCCGATTACGATGACGTGGAAGCTGTCGGGTAGCACCGGCGGGCGGGCCGCCTTCTGGCCCTCCTTGGCAGCCGGGGCCGGGCCGTATTCGGCGGCCAGCATGTAGATGCGGTGCGTGGTGGCGTCCACCGTCATGGTGCGGGCGCCGCGCTCGGTGGTCACCGTGTCCACGGCTTCATACTTGCCGTTGACCGGTTTGACGATGGTCATGGTGCCGTCGCCGTTGGAACTGAAAGCCAGGCCGGCATCGAAGCCCGCGCCGTCGGCGCCCGAGCCGATCGCCGGCGTGGCGATCACCTTCATGGTGGCGATATCGGTGACGGCCATCATCTTGTTGCTGCACACGCTGAACAGTTTCTTGTTCTTGACGTCGATGGCCAGACCGGACGGGCCTTCGCAGGGGGCAATCGACGCGCGGCGCGTCACGGCGGGCTTGGCAGCATCGATTTCCACGACTTCGCTGGAGTTTTCGATGTTGGCGTAGAGCTTGCCCGCGCCATCCACGGCGCAGTTCTCCGGCTTCTCGCCCACCGGGAACGTGGCGACGATTTCATTGTTCTTGGCGTTGATGGCCGTCGAGTCGTTGGTGCGCCCGTTCATGGTGAAGATGCGCTGCGTCTTGGGTTCGTAGCAGATGGCGTCGGGGTTCTGCCCGCCCACGGCGGGCTCGCCGGTCTTCTCTAGCGTCTTCAGGTTGAAGATGGTCACGGAGTTGGATTGCCCGTTGGAGATGAAACCTTTGCCTACGTCGCTGGCCACGGCGATGCCATGCACGCCGTGCAGTTGGGTGACTTGACCGACCACCTTGCCGGCCTTGAGATCCACCACTTCCACGATCCCGCCGTGCGAAGCATAGACGCGTTGCGTGGCCGGGTCGACGTTGAGGTAATCCCAACCGCCGGTGCCGCCCACCTTGATCTTGTTGAGGACTTTGTAGCCTTCGGCGCTGAACGCGACCGCGGCCAATAGAACGAATAACAGAGTCTTTTTCATCGTAAGTTTCCTTTTCGAGGACAGGCCAGGAGGCCTGTCCTACTTTCGGCCTCCAATATAGTAGTGAACGGCCGGGGTCACCACCAGCGAGAGCACCATCGAGGCGAGAATGCCGCCGATCACCGCGATGGCCAGGGGTTGCAGCATTTGCGAGCCGGCGCCGAGCGCGAGGGCCAGCGGAATCATACCGGCGACCGTCGCGAGCGCGGTCATCATGATGGGGCGCAGGCGCCGCTCGCCGGCGCGGATCATGGCGTCTTCGGCGCCGATGCCTTCGGCGCGAAACTTCTGGTCGGCATCGAGCAGCAGAATGCCGTTCTTCGCCACGATGCCGATCACCATAATCAAGCCCATGAACGAAGAGATGTTGAATGTCGTGCCGGTGACCAGCAGCGCCAGGAAGACGCCGCAGGTGGAGAGCAGCGCCGAAGCGATCACCGCGAGCGGAGCGGCGAAATTGCCGAACTCGAACAGCAGCACCACGAAGACCAGCACAATCGCCAGGACCAGCACGAATACCAGGTCCTTGAACGATTTCTGCTGCTCTTCAAACTGGCCGCCGTATTGTATGTGGATGCTGGGCGGCACCTTCAATTCGTCGATGGTCTGCTGCACCTTGACCATGCCGTCGCCCAGGTTCATGTCTTCGAAACGCGCTGTCACCTGCACGTCGCGCTGCAGGTTCTCGCGGCGGATTTCGGTCTGGCCCGGGATCTCGCGCATGCCGGCGAGCGTGCCGATGGTGCCGGTCTTGCCGGTGCCACTGATCAGCAGGGTATTCTGGATGGCTTCGAGCGAGGCGCGGGTGCCTTTGGGGAAGCGCACGCGGATGCCATAAGAGCGGTCGTTGACCACCACGGGTGGCGGGGCGGGTTCGCCTTGCAGCATGGCGCTGGCATCCAGTTCCACTTCCTGCGCGCTAAAGCCGGCGCGCGCGGCGGCGGCGGGGTCGACGGTGAAAACCGTGGCCGGCCCGCTGATGGTGTTTTCAATTCCATCCAGCACGTCGACCACGCCGGGGATCTTCTTGATGGCGCCGGCGATTTGCGGAGCCCAGCCGGCAAGCAGTTCCGGATCCTGGCTGAACAGCTTGATGACTACGGGCTCGGGCGCGCTGGTGAGATCGCCGATCATGTCCTGCAAGAGCTGCGGGAATTCCACGTCGAGCACCGGTTCGGCCTTCCGGATTTTGGCGCGCACTTTGGCGATCACTTCCTCGCCGCTCAGTTTGCGGCCGCGCTTCAACTTGACCGCGATATCGCCGGTATTCGCTTCGGTCACCTGGGCGAGCCCCAGTTGCAGGCCGGTGCGGCGCGAGGTGCTTTCGACCTCCGGCGTCTTGCGCAGAATCTCTTCCACGTGGGTGATGACGCGGTTGGTTTCTTCCAGCGAGGAGCCGGCGGGCATGATGTAGTCGACGATGAAGCCGCCTTCGTCCATGGCGGGCAGCAGATCGCTGCCGGTGTGGGTATAGCAGAGATAGCTGCCGCCGATGAGAGCGAGCGAGAAGACAGCGAGAATCAGCGGGTGTTCCAGGGTAGTGCGCAGGGTGCGCTCGTAGATGCGCATCAGGCGTCCGGGCCCGGCATCGGAGCCCTGGTGGTGCTTCACTTTGCGGATGAAGTAGTGGCTGAGCGTCGGGGTCCAGGTCAGCGCCAGGGCGAGAGAGGTGAGCAGGCTAACGCCGACGGTGACGGCCAGGGCGCGGAAAAAAACGCCGGTGACGCCGGTGATGGAGATGAGGGGGATGAAGACGACGATGGGCGTGATGGTGGAGCCTACCAGGGGGGTGCGAATTTCGCGGATGGCGTTGCGGATGGCTTCGGCGCGCGATTGGCCGCTATCGCGGTGCATGACAATGTTTTCCACCACCACGATGGCGTCGTCGATCACCAGGCCCACGGCGGCGGCGAGCCCGCCCAGCGTCATCAGGTTAAAGCTCTGATCCATGACGCGCAGCATAATGAAGGTGATGGCAATGGTGGCGGGAATGACTAACCCTGCGACCAGCGACGTGCCCCAATCGCGCAGGAACAGCACCATGATCAGGGACGCCAGGATCAGGCCGATCAGGATGGCGTCGCGCACGCTGGCGATGGAATCGTTGACGATTTCCGATTGATCGTAGAACGGGCGCAGGTCGATGCCCTTGGGCAGTTCCTTGCGAATGCGGTCAATTTCGGCGTGCACGGCGTCGGCCACGATCACGGTGTTGCTGTCGGGCTGCCGGTAGATGTTGAGCAGCACGGCGGGCTTGGCGTTGGCCGTGACTACGGTGTAGACCGGCATGACGCTGGGGCCGACCGTGGCCACGTCGCCGATGCGCAACGGCGCTCCGGCGGGGGTGGTCTTGATGACGATGTCGCCGATGTCGCCGGAGGTGCGCGCCTGCCCGCTGACCAGGCTCAGCACCAACTGATGATTGGCCTCGATCAGCCCGGGCGAATCGATCATGTTGCTGCGCCCGATGGCGTCCAGAATATTGGGAATCGTGACGCCCGCCTGCACCAGTTTGGCGGGGTCGGGCTGCACTTCGAATTCGGGTACCTGACCGCCCTGCACGATGATGGAGGAAACCCCGGTCTGCCGGTTGAGGCGCGGCTTGAGCTCGTAATTGGCCATTTCCCAGATCTTGTCCTGCGGGAACTTATCGGAGGTCAGGCTATAGCCCATGATGGGAAACGCGGCGAACGTCAGGCGGTTCACGGTAATCTTGGCGGTGGATGGCAGGCTGGCCTGGGCGCGCGCCATGGCGGCGTTGACCAGTTCCAGCGTGCGGTACATATCGACCTTCCAGGAGAAGAAGAGGTCTACTTCGGCCGTGCCGCGGCTGGTGACGCTCCACAGGTGATCGAGCCCGGGCACCGTATTGACGGCCTCTTCGACTGGTTTGGTGACCGTGACCAGCATCTGATCGATGGGAAAGACGCCGTTGTCGATGCCCACCACGATGCGCGGGAAATTCGTCTCCGGGAAGACCGAGACCGGAATGGTGAGCGCCAGATACGCGCCCACGGCGATCAGCGTAAGGATGACGAAGATGATGGGTTTGCCGTGACGGGCCGTCCAGTGCGGCGCGTCGGGAATGGGGATCGGATCGCTCATTTGGATTTCGGCTTGGCCTCGTCCTTCTTCTGGTCCTTGCCCGCGGCCGGTTCCGCCGGCGCGTTTTCGTCCTCGTCGTCAGCTTCCTTGACGCTGGTGTCGATGACCTTGACCTTGGCCTTGTCGTCCAGCCCGACGCCGCCCACGATCACCACCTCTTCGCCGGGACGGACGCCGTTGAGGATCTGCACTTTGTCGCCCTCGCGCACGCCCAGTTTTACGGGCCGGCGGTGCGCAATGTTATCCGAAGTGATTACCAGGCAGGCCGTGCCGCCCTCTTCGCCGGGAAGGATTGCCGCGATGGGAACCACCGGGGTCGCCTTGATGACCTCCGTCATGATGGCGACGTGCACGCTGGTGCCGGGCTTGAGTTGTTCGCCGGGGTTCTCGGCCTGCACCCACACCTGAATGGTAGTGCTGTTGGGGTCGGTGGCCGGGCTGACCACGGTCACCTTGCCCTCCACGGTCTGGTTGGTGTCCACCTGGGTGATGGTGGCGGGTTGGCCCACCTTCACGGATGCCGACTGGTTCTGCGGAACATTGGCGCGCGCGATGATCCTGGAGATATCCATCACCGTGACCAGCGGCGAGCCGGGCGTGGCCATCTCGCCGGCGTAAAGCGGGCGATCGGCCACCACGCCGGAAATCGGGCTGAGAATCTGCGAGTAGCTCACCTGCGCCTGGGAAGATTGCAAATGGCTGCGCGCGGCATCCACCTGCGAAGTGGCGGTCTTGATCTGTTCTTCCTTGCCGACGGCCTGTAGCGCGCGCAGATGTTCCTGCGCGGCAAGCAGCGCGCCGTGGGCCTGCGCATAGGCCACCTGCGCATCGTCCACCAGTTTGCGGGCTAGCGCGCCCTGCTGGAAAAGTTTCTCGCGATTGTCGAGCAGCCTCTTGGCGGCGTCCTCGGTCTGTTTGGCGGAATCGACGTCGGTCTGCGCTTTGACCACGGCCTCGGGCACTTGCGCGGAGGTCGTAGAGCGGAGGTTGGCCTCGGTTTGGGCGAGCAGCGCCTGGCTCTCGGCCGCGCCGGCGGTGAGATCGCGGCTTTCCAGCACGGCGAGCAACTGGCCCTGTTTGACGTGATCGCCGCGCTGCACCAGGAAGCGCTGCACCGGGGAAGCGATCTTCGGCGTCACCGACGCCTGGTCGCGCGGGAACAGCATGCCATCGCCCGCGACGATACGGCGGATGGTGTCCTGGGTGACGGCGGTCACCTGAACGGGAGCGGGCGCTTCCACCTCCTTCTCCTCCTTCTTGGAGCAGGAGGCGGCGAGGAGAAGTGGAATGAGCAGGAGAGGTTTGTGATTCATCGGCTAAAAGGCCCCCGTGAGAGTTTGCAGGGCGGCAAGCGACAGGCGGTAGCGCGCCAGGCCGTCGTCGTAGGCGTTGCGCGCGCCGAACAGAGTGGTCTGCGCGTCCACCACTTCGAGCACGGTGACTTCGCCCGCCTCGTAGCGCAGCAGCGTCAGTTTGAGGCTTTCCTCGGAGAGATCGAGCGAGTGCTTGAGCGACGACATCTGGCTGGAGGCGACGTTGGCCTCCAGATAAAAGGAATGCAGGTTAGAGAGCAACTGGCGCTGCGCGAAACTGAGATCGTTGCGCGCCTGTTCCAGGCGGAATTCGGCCTGCCTCACCCTGCTGCGCGCCGCGCCCCAGGTCCACACCGGGACGTTGAGGCTGGCCACTACCGAGCTACCGATATTACTCTGCCCGGACTCGTTATGCACCGCGTATTGGTTGGCGTTGAGGCCGTAAAAGTAATCCACGGAGAACGTCGGCAGGTAGCCGGCACGGGCGCTCTTGATGCCGAAGGTTCCCTGCGTGACGGTGGATTGCGCGGCGCGAATGTCCGGGTTGTTCTTCTGCGCGAGCGCTTCGATTTCGGGCAGGGCGGCGAGCGGGGCGAGGAGGTCCAGATCGTCGGCGACGGTATAATCCTGCCGGAAGTCGGGGAAAAGGAACACCGCGAAGCCGATGCGCGCTTTATCGTAGGCCAGTTGCCCCTCCTGCACGTCGCGCTGCCTTTGGTCCAGGGTGAGCTGCGCTTTGACCACGTCGGAGTGGGCGGCTTCGCCTCCGGCCTCCTGCTTCTGTGTGATATCGACGAATTGCCGGGCCTCCTCAAGGCTGCGGCGCGCGTTGTTGAAGTGGCGCTGCGCCACCGCCATGCCGTAGAAATTCTGCACCACGACGGCGGTCAACCCGCGGGCGGCGATCTCCACTTTGGCGCGTGCGATGGCTTCGGCGGCGATGGCCATCTGGTAATCGGCGCGTTTGCCCGGGGCGTAAACATCGCCGTGCACGTTGGCCAGGTTGGTGTAGACGCGTGGTCCGTTATTGGCCACGTAGACTCCGGTATCAGTTCCGTTGGGCTGCGTGTAGGCGAAGCCGTTCTCCCAGTTGACGCTGGGCAGGAGGGCGGCTTTGGCCTGCACCTTGTCTTCGCGCGCGATGCGCGCGGCGATATCGGCGGAGAGCAGTTGTTGGCTGACGGCCTTGGCGCGCACCAGAGCGTCCTGCAAGGTCAGGGTGAGCGCGGGCGTGGGAGTCTGGGCGAAAGCGCCACAGCGCAGGGCCATAACGAGGCCCAGTATCGGCAGTATGCGCGGCATCGGGAAAGTCCAGTATAGAACCCGGCAGATGAACAGACAATGAATCATCGGGATAGGAGATGGTGCGGTTTGATACTGCCCCCCTGGCTGGCGCTCCTGAATCTCCCCTGTCGCGGGGAAGTCGGGGTCAAGTTTCCGACAACGCCGTTTTTCTGCCCCAAGCGGTGTCTATCACCGATTTTTGATCACGCGAAAGATGTCGCTGCCCAGCCGCGCGTCACGCGCCATGAACTCCCTGTTCCATCTTGGGCATCCGTTGATCAGGCACGTCTGCGGGAGTCATCGCTTCTTCCGCGCCCTCGACGGCGTCGGCAGCGTGCGATCGTTGGCTGGGGATGCGGTGGCCCATATCGCGCCAGTTTCCAGAGTATCCCGATTCCGCCAATGACGAGGAGCGCGCTGCTCCATTCAGTGTTCCCAAAGTAGTCTCCGAAGAACACCAGTTCGCCGCCGTGCCTCTTGTACCACCCGCCGAATAGGGTGTCATCCTGCCGGACGACCTCAACCAGAGCTTTTTGCACGATTGCCTGCATCGGCGTGAATCCCCGGCCGTCTGGATGCACGTCGTCCAGATCGCGCAGCCACCTCTCGCTTAGTGCGTACTGGTGCTTCAGGAACCAGTTTGCGCCGGCCTGGCGCGAAAGCGTAGAGGTCCCCGGATCGGCCAGGTCCATCCCGAGACCGCCCGCCTGGATGTGCGCAAAGACAGCCGGGTCTGGCATGCTCTCCAGGTGTTCGATTTGAGCTTGCAGAAAGATCCCGAGCCCAAAGTCGATGGCGCAGCCGGCCACGATGAGCAGGGAAATGGCTCGCCGTGACGTGAACATCCCCGCCAACAGGGTGAGGCCGATCGCGATCATGGCGAACAAGGTGATGTGCGCCAACCCGTAACGATCGCGCTCTCCGTGGAGCGCGAAATTCGCCGTCACGGAAAACAGCACCAGGGCCAGCCAGAAGTTCCGCTCGGTTCCGCGGCGGCGTAGCGCGCGCAGCAGGAACCAGCAGACCAGCGGGCCGCCGATCAGCCCCATAGCACAAATCAGGTTCACCTGGTAAACCGCGAATACGTTGTCGCGAAGGTATCCCAGAGAATTCGGCTGGCTCCAGGCACGTACCAACGCCGGGTCGCGCAACACGTGGGGGACAATCCCATCCGCGAGGTTGAGGATGAACTTCAAGAAAAAGCCACCCTCGTAGGCGTGCCCGTAGGCCACCGATGCCTTGGCGACGTCCGTGAAGGTATCCTGCACTCCGAACCTGCCAATACACCAACCGAACCAGGCGGATAACGGGACGGCAGCCGCGCCGGCGATCGAAGCCAGTTCCTTCCATCGTTCTTGACGTTGCGGGAAGACCGCCAGCAGGTAGTGGAGTCCGAGGAAGAGAAGGTAGGGCAGCCCGGAGTAATGTGCCAGCGAACCGCCCGCCGCCGCCGCGAACGCAAGGCTCACGCGGGCACGATCGTTCTTCTTCCAGCCTCGAAGGTAGAACGCCACGGCCGTGACCACGAAGAACACGGTAATCGGCTTCGTGCCGGGCAACGTGGCGTTGACCATGATCACGGGGCTCAATGCGAAAATACAGGCCAGCGGCAGCACCCCAAACTTCCAGGTCCGTGCTACCAGGGGCAATAGCAGGCAGCAAGGCAGGAACATCAACAGAGTCAGAAACGCGAAC